>NZ_JBEZYG010000021.1:0-153878 GCF_040638385.1 Streptomyces sp. NPDC026589 | reverse complement strand
CGGCGGGGCCCCCGCCCCCGCGGCGGGGGGGGGGGGGGGGGGGGGGGCCCCCCCCCCCCCCCGCGGCGGGGGGGGGGGGGGGGGGGGGCGGGGCGCCCCCCCCCCCCCCGGCGCTGCCCCGGACCCGGTCCTCAAATGCCGGACGGGCTTGATCAGGGGCTCCGCCCCCGAACCCCCGGTCCTCAATCGCCGGACGGGCTGGAGTCGGCACCCCGTCCGCAGACGCTCGGCCGAGCACATTCAAGCCCCTCCGGCGATTGAGGAGCAGGGGTCCGGGGGCGGCGCCCCCGGGGACGACAGGAGGCACCATGGACTTCCGTACCGAGGCGCGCAGCTGGCTGCACAGCCACCTCGCCGACACCCCCGCCCCCGACCCCCACGCGTGGGAACGCGAGCTCGGGCGCGCCGGGTGGATCGGGATCGGCTGGCCCGGTGAGGACGGCGAGAGCTACGGCAACCGCCGCGCCACCCTCGCCCAGCAGGTCGTCTGGGCCGAGGAGTACGCCCGCTCCGCGGCCCCCGCCCGGATCGGCCACATCGGGGAGAACCTCCTCGCCCCGACCCTGATCACGTACGGCACCGAGGAGCAGAAGCAGCGCCATCTGCCCCCCGTGGCCCGGGGCGAGACGCTGTGGTGCCAGGGGTACAGCGAACCGGGGGCGGGCTCCGACCTCGCCGGGGTGCGGACCGCGGCCGTGCCGGACGGGGCCGGCGGTTACGCCGTGACCGGGCAGAAGATCTGGACCTCGCTCGCCCTGGACGCCGACTGGTGCTTCGTCCTCGCCCGCACCGACCCCGGCTCCACCCGCCACCACGGGCTGTCGTTCCTGCTGGTGGCGATGGACCAGCCGGGCCGGATCGAGGTGCGGCCGATCCGCCAGCTGACCGGGACCAGCGAGTTCAACGAGGTGTTCCTCGACGGGGCGCGGGCCTCGGAGGTCGTCGGCGGCGAGGGCAACGGCTGGCAGGTCGCCATGGGCCTCCTCGCCCTGGAGCGCGGGGTCTCCACCCTCGCCCAGCAGGTCGGGTTCGCCGAGGAGCTGGACCGGGTGGTCGCCGCCGCCGTGGCGAGCGGGGCCGCCGAGGACGCGGTCATCAGGGCACGGCTGGTCCGGCAGTGGGCGGAGCTGGACACGATGCGCCGGCACGCCCTGCGCACCCTGGGCTCCGCCGGCGACCCGGGCGCGCCCAGCGTGGCGAAGCTGCTGTGGGGCGGCTGGCACCAGCGGCTCGGCGAACTGGCCGTGCAGGTCGCGGGCGAGGCGGGGGCCGTCGGGCCCGAGCCCTGGTCGGAGCGACGGCCGTACGAACTCGACGGCGCACAGCACCTGTTCCTCTTCAGCCGGGCCGACACCATCTACGGCGGCTCCGACGAGATCCAGCGGAACATCATCGCCGAGCGGGTGCTCGGCCTACCGAGGGAGCCCAGATGAGAGGCGTCGTCTTCGACGGCACACGGACCGAGGTCGTGGACGACCTGGAGATACGGGACCCGGGCCCCGGAGAGGTGCTGGTGGCGGTCGCCGCCGCCGGACTCTGCCACAGCGATCTGTCGGTGATCGACGGCACGATCCCCTTCCCGGTCCCCGTCGTCCTCGGCCACGAGGGCGCGGGCGTGGTGGAAGCGGTCGGGCCCGGCGTCGCCCACGTGCGGCCCGGTGACCACGTCGCGCTCTCCACCCTCGCCAACTGCGGGGCCTGCGCCCAGTGCGACCGGGGGAGGCCGACCATGTGCCGGAAGGCCATCGGGCGGCCGGGGCGGCCGTTCTCGCGCGGTGGGAAGCCGCTGTTCCAGTTCGCCTCCAACTCCGCCTTCGCGGAACGCACGGTGGTGCGGGCCGTCCAGGCCGTGAAGATCCCGGACGACCTGCCCCTCACCTCGGCCGCCCTGATCGGCTGCGGGGTCCTGACCGGCGTCGGGGCCGTCCTGAACCGGGCGAAGGTCGGCCTGGGCGACACCGTCGTGGTCATCGGGACCGGTGGCATCGGGCTCAACGTGCTCCAGGGGGCCCGGCTGGCCGGCGCGCTCACCGTCGTCGCCGTCGACAGCAACCCGGCGAAGGAGGCGGTGGCCCGGCAGTTCGGCGCCACGCACTTCCTGACGAGCCCGGAGGGCGTGCGCGACATCCTGCCCGACGGGGCCGACCACGCCTTCGAGTGCGTCGGCCGCACCGAGCTGATCCGCCAGGCGATCGACCTCCTCGACCGGCACGGACAGGCCGTGCTGCTGGGCGTACCGGCGGCGAGCGCCGAGGCGTCGTTCCTGGTCTCCTCGATGTACCTGGACAAGTCGATCCTCGGCTGCCGCTACGGCTCCTCCCGTCCGCAGCGCGACATCGCCCTGTACGCGGACCTCTACCGGGAGGGCCGGCTGCTGCTGGACGAACTGGTCACCGAGACGTACCCGGTGGAGGACTTCGCCAAGGCGGCCGACGACGCGCACCACGGGCGGGTGGCCCGGGGGGTCCTGGTCTTCTGAGCCGCGTCCTCTACAGGCGTCCCCGGGCCGGGGCACGAGGGCCGCCCCGGGGCGCGAGGTCCGCCGAGGACCGGAACGTACGCCGGTAGGCCGTCGGCGGTACGCCCAGCGCCGCCTGGAAGTGCTGGCGCAGCGAGGTCGCCGTGCCGAAACCCGCGTCGCGGGCCACCTGGTCGATGGACAGGTCCGTCGACTCCAGCAGGTGCCGGGCCCGCTCCACCCGCTGCTGGGTGAGCCACTGGCCGGGGCTGATCCCGACCTCCTCGCGGAAGCGGCGCGTGAACGTCCGTACGCTCATCGCCTCCTGCTCCGCCATGTCCCGCAGCAGGATCGGCCGGTCGAGACGGGCCAGCGCCCAGGCCCGGGCGCCGGTGGTGGTCGCGAACTGCGGCTCGGGGACGGGGCGGTGGATGTACTGGGCCTGCCCGCCGTCCCGGTGCGGGGGCACGACCGTGCGGCGCGCGATCTCGTTCGCGACGGCCGTCCCGTGGTCGCGCCGCACCAGGTGGAGGCAGAGGTCGATCCCGGCGGCGACCCCGGCGGAGGTGAGGACGTCGCCGTCGTCGATGAACAGGACGTCCGGGTCGACACGGACCTGCGGGAAGGTCCGCTGGAAGTGGTCGGCGGACGACCAGTGCGTGGTGGCGGGGCGGCCGTCGAGGTAGCCGGCCGCCGCCAGGACGTAACTGCCGGTGCAGATGGAGACCATCCGGGTGCCGGGCCTGACCAGGGCGAGCGCCGCGGCCAGCTCCTCGGTGAGGCGGCCCTCCTCGAAGACCGGGCCCAGCTCGTAGGAGGCCGGGATGACCACCGTGTCGGCGGTGGCGAGCGCCTCCGGGCCGTGCTCAACGAGGATGGAGAAGTCCGCGTCGGTCCGGACCGGGCCCGGCGGACGGATGGAGCAGGTCACCACGTCGTACAGCCTCCCGCCCTTCCCGCCCGTCTCCGTGCCGAGACTGCGGCCGAAGATCCGCTGCGGGATGCCCAGCTCGAAGGGGAGCAGCCCGTCGAGGGCCAGAACGACGACGCGGTGCTGCACGACGGCCTCCTCGAAGATCACAGGAAATTGCTGTAGTGGTATAGACCACGAGCTGGTACAGGTTAGCGACGTGATGGAGAAGCCGACAGAGCGCGCGTCCCTTCCCGACGCCGCGTGCGACACCCGAACGACCCAGACCCCGCCCCCGAACCCGCTCCCGGACCCGAACCCGCTCGCGACGCTGCCCCCGCTCGATCCCGGCGGGCCCGGCGGCCCCGCCGGGACGGGCCTGGGCGCCGGGTCCTCGTTCGGTTCCGCCCCCGGCCCCGCGCGGCTCTGGAACCGTAACTTCCGCTACTTCTTCGTGGCCCGTACGGTCGCGCTCTTCGGCGACGGCATGATCCCGGTGGCCCTGACCGCCGGGCTGCTGGGCGCGGGGCGGCCCGCCTCCTCGGTCGGCTTCGCGCTCGCCGCCTGGATGGGGCCGCTCGCGGTGTTCGTCCTGTTCGGCGGGGTGCTCGCCGACCGGTTCACCCCGCGCCGCATGATGATCATCGCCGACGCCCTGCGGCTGATCGGCGCCTCCGTGCTGGCCGTGACCTTCGCGACGGGCAACCCGCCGCTGTGGTCGGTGTACGTCCTCAGCTCGGTGGCCGGCGTCGGCGCGGCGCTCTTCCAGCCCGGGGTCGC
Organism: Streptomyces sp. NPDC026589; assembly: GCF_040638385.1. Lineage (NCBI taxonomy): Bacteria > Bacillati > Actinomycetota > Actinomycetes > Kitasatosporales > Streptomycetaceae > Streptomyces > Streptomyces sp. NPDC026589. The sequence continues at coordinate 149,730 of NZ_JBEZYG010000021.1, read as the reverse complement.
CTCGACCGTGCCGCGCGTCTCCACCGACGTCCAGCGCGCCAACGCGGTGCTGAGGGTCGCCGAGGCGCTGATGACCATGGCCGGGCCCGCCTTCGCCGGAGTGCTCGTCGGCCTCGCCAGCGCCGGCGCCGTCTACGCGGCGAACGCGGCGACCTTCGCGGTCTCCGGGGCCTGCCTCTTCCTGATGCGGCTGGCCCCGGCCCCGCACGACGACGCGGCGCGCGGCACCTTCGCCGCGGAACTGGTCGACGGATGGCGGGAGTTCCGGGCCCGGTCCTGGCTGTGGGGAGTGATCGCGGTCTGGACGGTGTACGGCTTCGCGGTCCTCGGCCCGATGCTCCCGCTGACCGCCGTCCTGGTCACCGAGGCGCACGGCTCGGGGGCGTACGGCATGCTGATGGCGGTGAACGGGGCGGGCAGCGTCGTCGGCGGACTCCTCGCCCTGCGGCTGCGCCCGTCGCATCCACTGGCGGCGGGGGCGGTGGCGCTGCCGCTGGTGGCGGTGAGCCTGCTGGTGCTGGCGCTCGGCATGCCGCTGCCGGTGCTGGCGGCGGGGCAGATGCTGGCGGGCGGGTCCGCCGCGTTCTGGCTGGTGATGTGGTCCACGACGGTCCAGACGCACGTCCCGCCGGAGGCCCTGAACCGGCTGCACGCCTACGATGTGGCCGGCTCGCTCCTGATGGTCGCGGCGGGCCGCGCCCTGGCGGGCCCGGTGGCCGAGGCGGTCGGGGCGCCGGAGCTGCTGGTGGCGGCGGCCGTGATCAACCTGGGGGTGGTGGCGGTGCTGCTGGTGGCCCGGCCGATCCGGCAGCTCAAGAGGATCGGGCTGGTATGAGGCCATCGGCGCGGCCCCCGGAGCGCGCGGACGATTCCACGGGGCGACGACCCTCCACGGCGCGACGCCCGCCCGCGCCCCGCGCCTCCGCAGCGCGCGTCGCTACGTCCCGTGCCTCCCTGTCCCGCGCCTCCACGGCCCGTGCGGTCGCGGCGGCGGCCGCCGTCGTCACCGTCGCCGCGGGCCTGGCCGTGCCCGCCGGGGCGGAAGGCGCCTTCGCCAAGTACGCGGGGAGCGCGCTCTACACGGTGCTGCTCTGCACCCTCGTCGCGTTCTGCGCGCCCCGCGCGCGGCCCGGTCCCCGGCTCACTTCTTGGCGCGGGCCCGCTCCTCGCTCGCCTGCGCCTCCAGCACCTCGAAGACATGGGCGCTGACGCGCCGTCGGGAGGTGCCGCTGACGATGAGCGCCGCGCCCGCCGCGGTCGTGGGCACGGACAGGGCCAGGATGCCGAGCAGTTCGGGCCACTCGCGCTGCCCGGCGCAGACGGAACGGCTGTTGTGCGAACCGCCGTTCTCCAGGGGGGAGCCGCACTCCACGTCCCGGATGTGGGACGGGACGGTGTACGGGACCAGCAGCAGCCAGCCGAACCACAGCAGCAGCCCGGCAGCCACGGCGGACAGCCCCACTCCCCAGACCACGCGGGCGCCGGCCCGACGGTCGAATTCCTGGCGCAGGGCCCAGTGCATGACGCTCCTCGTACTCGGTTCTCGCTGACCGGCTCGCTGACGGTTCTCGCGTACGGGCGAGATCGTACGCAGGCCCCGGGCGGAGCCCGGCGGGGCGGTGGGCGGGAGCGGGCGGTGGGCGGGCGGGAGCGGGCGGTCCGGATGGCGGGACAGGGCGGGTGTAGCCCGATCCCTGCGAAGCATGTCCTCCGGGCCGCTCGTCCGCACCTGTCCGGCCCCGGATGCTGGCTGACGTGACCTATGTGACCTACGTGACCAGCGGATTCTCCGTCCCTTCGACACCTCAACACCCCTGGCAGTGGAGCCCGGTGCCACCGCGAGACGACACTCGGCCCCTCGGCCTGTGCAGCCTCAGTCCACGGCACGAAAACGGTCTACCAGTCCATCGACGGACCATGACGAAACTTCGAGGTCAGTGAGCACTCGAGCCTGCGGAAAACCTCGGCCTTGCGTATCGAGCCGCGGATCCTGCAAGGGAGGTACTCGCAGTCACCGGTCCTTGGCCAGCGCGACGAGTTCGGCGAACAAGCCACCGCCACTGACCAGGTCGTCGTACGCCCCGTGCTCGATTACGCGGCCCTTGTCCATGACAAGCACCCGGTCCGCAAGGCGTGTGTTCTCAAGTTGATGGGTGACGACGATCGTCATGCGGCCGGCCGCAATTCTCTTGATCTCCAGGAACAGGGCATGCTCCCCGCGCGCGTCCATCTGAGACGTCGGCTCGTCCAGGATCAGCAGGGGCGTCTGGCGGTAGAGGGCTCGTCCGCACACCAAGCGCTGCCACTGGCCGCCGGACAGTTCGGCTCCACCGAACATCTCCCTGGTGAGGAGTGTGTCCAGATGCTGGGGCAACTTCTCCACCGCGTCGCGCATACCGACGGCGTCGACGACGTCCCATACGGCGTCGTCGTCGAAGGTGCGGGGTTGGCCGAGCGTGATGTTCTCGCGGACACGCAGCGGCCAGCAGGCGAAGTTCTGCGGGACGAGTGCGGTCCGGTTCCACACGGCGTCGGGGTCGGCTTGGGCCAGGTCGATGCCGTCCCAGAGGACGCGGCCCTTGTCAGGGAGGAGGATGCCGGTGATCAGCTTGGTCAGTGTCGACTTTCCGGAGCCGTTCTCGCCCACGATGGCCAGGATCTCTCCACGGCGCAGGGAGAGTGAGACCCCTGCGACGGCGGGTTCGTCCTTCCCCGGGTACTGATACACCGCTTCGTCGATCCTGATCTCTTCGACGACCTCCGGGATCGTCAGCTCGCCGCGCTTGGGTGCCAGCTCTTCGGCCATGTCGAGGAATGCGCGCATGTCTGCCAGGTAGAGCGAGGTGTGGAACAGCGCTGCCCCGTAGATCACGAAATTGCCGAGGGCGGCGAGTGTGGTCTGCACGGCGACGACGGCGGTAGCGGCAATGGGCAGTCCCACGCGACCGGTGGCGGCGAGCCAGGCGAGAGTGGCCCAGGTGCCGCACAGAAACACTCCGCCGAGAGCGCTGGTGGCGAGCGTGATGCGCAACAGGCGGGGGGCTGCGGTGAGGGTCCGCTGGTCGATGCGGTCGGAGAGGGCTCGGTACCAGTAGATGAGGTAGCCGGTCATACCGTTGGCCCGGACCTCGTCTCCGTGTCGGGAGAAGGTGGCCCACGACCGCATGAGCGCACGGACGTTACGGTCGCCGACGTTGAGGTAGTGGGTCTCGTAGTCGACGCGCGCGGACAGGACCGCCCCGGCGCCGGCGGGAATGACGGCCAGGAGCAGCAGCGGCAGCATCAGGGGGTGGAGAGCTGTGATGACGGAACTGGCAGCGATCATGCGAACCAGAGCGGACATGAATCGCTGAGCGTCCTGCACCATCATGGACGTACGCGTCACCCCGACCTCTGCGGCCTCCTGCCTGTCCTTGAAGCCGTCCTGGCCGTAGGCCGAGGATTCGACCCGGCACACGGCGGCTACCAGGGCGACGTCTGCTTCGGTCATCAGCCGCGGAGTGATCCGGCCGTTGGCATAGGAGGACAGGGCGCTGCTGACACGGCCTACGCCGGCAGCGGCCGTGACGATGATCAGAGCGGGCAAGGCGTTGTGCAGGCGTTCGGGTACCTCGTCGTTGCCGAGAAGGTGGGTCATGGCCTGCGCGGTGAACGCGAGGACGACGCCGGCCGAGACGCCGGTAAGGAGCTGGCAGGCGAGGAGGAGCAGTGCGGCTGCTCCGTCGACGGCCCACGCCATGCGCGCGGTGCGCCCCAGCACGGAGGGGAGGCGGCGGCACATGGCGCTGAAACTGGCGTCTGCCAGCGGGTTCTTGCCGTGCTTACCGTTGAAGGTGATGGTGGCCGGGGGTGGCGGGGGAGGTGTCTCGGAGGATTCGGTCGAGGCGGCGGTCACAGTCACCTGTTCCCTCCCGTGGGGATGGACGCCGGGCCTGGATGGCCCGGGCAGTGCACGGCATAACGACGCCGACGTGGACTCGAACGCGCTCGATTTCGGACGCGTAGGCGCCCATGCGTAGCAACGGAGTGGGCGTGGGCGCACCGGTACGGAGCCGCACTCCGAACGTGTCAGTTGGCCGAATCGCCGACCTTCGAAACCCCTGGGGCGGATGAGGTTTCGAGGGCCGTCCGGCGAGAGGGGCGAGGGTGTGACGTACGCCGGACAAGAGAGCCGATGTTGCCGGTCACAACTATCGTGGGCCTCTCCGGCCTCTCCGGCCTCTCGGCAGCGGCACCTTGGCGGCGCGCCGGCCGAGGCCGCCGGTGCGCGCGACCGGGATGTCCCAGCCGCGCAGCTCCATCTCGGTCCGGCGCATGAGAAGACTCTTGCCGGTGGAGTGGGTGCCCATCACGCCGATGCGGATGAGGCTCGTCGAGGTCACCACAGGGTGGGCTCCTGTTCGGCTTCGGGGGCGCCGGGCAGACCCGGCGGGACGGCGGCGGCCACGAGCTGTTCCCAGTTCGCGTACTTGGTGGCCATGGCGGTGAGAAGTTGCGCGGTCGCGTAGGCGTCGAAGGGGGCGCGGTGCCGACCGGAGGCCGGGGCCTGACTCAGGTCCGGGGAGACGTGTTCGATCAGGGCGTCGAGGCTGTACTTGGGCAGATCGGGATAGGTGGCCTTGGCCAGCCGGAGCGTGTCGATGACCCCGGCCGGCTTCCACTGCGGCAGGTGCGCGGACAGGACGCGGTAGTCCACGTGCGCGTTGTGGGCGGTGATCCACGCCGTGCCGAGGCAGGCGTGGACCTGGTCCTGGACCTCCTCCCAGCCCGGCTTCCCGTCGAGGACCTGGTTGGTGAGGCCGTGCACCCGCGCCGCGAAGGGCGTGACGGGACGGGGCGGCTTGATCAGCCAGGCGCCGGCCGTGCTCGTGTCGGGCTGTCCGTCGCGTACGGGGAGCGCGGCGACCTCGACCAGGTCGGGCGGGTTGGCGCCGTTGCCTTCGACGTCGACGACGAGCAGCGCGGGCCAGGAGGGGAAGTTCATACGGTCGGGTGTCCGTTCTTCGCCTCCCAGCCGATGTCAGCTCGGCCGTGCCGGCGGTGGTGATGGGGCTTGGCGCGGTCGTGGCACTGGTAGCCGAACCCGTGCTGGAGGAAGTAGCGCGGCGGTTCGTCCAGACCTTCAACGACGATGGCGCGCTCGGTGATGGCCGCGGTCACGAACTGCCGGCCTTCCGTGTAGATGTCGTGGCCACGCCGCATCCGGGCGATGCGTTTGTCCCTCAACGCATTCTGGTAGACGTTGGTCCGGATGGACGCGGGGGCGGTGTGGATGTCCTTCGGCTCGCCGAAAAGGCGACGGGTGACTGCCTGGTCCGCCCAGTAGGAGTGGCCCTGCTCCACGAGCTTGATCGACCCGGGAGCAGAGAACACCGGAGTGCGCCGGCGCTGCCGGTACGAGCATCGTCTGCGACTGCTCGGCCGGACCACTGGCACGACCTCGTCGAGGATCCCTCCACCCGATCTCGCAGGTATCCGTGCTGGCCCATCTCGTCCAGGACCTTCACGTCAGTCATCCGGCCGCCAGCCTTTCGCGGCGGGGACCGGCGAACGGCGCGCGGTACGGGGCGATGATCCGCCCGTCGGGCCGCCGGTGTCCTCGAAGAGCAGAACGCCGTTGCAGAGCAGCAGGCACCTTCTCTGCACGTCACCAGATCGAGTGGCGGCGGGGCTGTAAATGATCAAGAGCGCTCCATCGATGCCTCGGCGCTCGTGAGCGATAGGTTCTGGCAGAGGGCGCTGAGTGGGTCGTGCGTAAGTCGGTTGCTGAGGCGCGAGGGTTGGCGGAAACTTTCGCCGGTGTTCTCCGATGCTGACGTCGCTGCGCTGTACGACTTGCTGAACCCGTGGAACCCGGGCCGGCGGTCCGACGCCCGGTTCTACTTCCCGTTGGTCATGGCCGCGGAGTCGGTTCTCGACGTCGGTTGTGGAACGGGCGCCATGCTGAAGCTCGCCCGTGAGCATGGTCATCGCGGTCGGCTTGTCGGCTTGGACCCCGATTGCGCCGCGCTGGATCGGGCACGGCTGCGGGCGGACGTGGAGTGGACCGAGGGCGCCGCAGCGGACGCTGGGAATGGGGCGAGCTTCGAACTGGCCACGATGACTGGTCACGCCTTCCAGAACCTGCTCACCGATGATGACCTGCGGACTTCGCTCAATGCCATCCACGGGGGGCTGCGGCGCGGTGGTCGCTTCGCCTTCGAGACTCGGCACCCCCAGGCAAGGGCCTGGGAGGGATGGACGTCTTCGAACCCGGACGATGTAGTCGACCTTGTCGATGAGGCTGGCCGTGCCCTGCGCTACTGGCACGACGTCGACTCCGTCGTCGGCGACATCGTCACGATCCGCGGGACGGTGGCGCAGCCGGACGGCACAGTGCTCCGTGTACTCAGTGAGAGCTTGCGGTTCCTCGACGTTGCGACACTCAACGCGTTTCTGGTCGAGGCAGGCTTCGATATCGACGCTCAGTACGGCGACTGGGAACGAGGGCCGATTACTGATGACAGCCGGGAAATCATCACCATCGCCTGCCGTAGGTAGCTCCTGCCTTGCCGGCTTGGTGTACTGCTGAGTCTGCGGTCGTTGAGATGTCATATGGATCACGGGGTCTCCTCGATGCGTGGGCGTGGGATGCCGAGGTCGGTGGTGGGTCTCTTGGTGAGGCGGGCAGCTTCGGCCTGTTTGGCGCGGAGGAAGGTCAGGGTCGAGTCGATGCCTTCGACCTCGCCGAGCCAGTGCCCCTCTTGGGCCCGTTTGCGGCGGAGGAGGAGGTCCTTCTCGATCTCTGCGAGGCGGGGCTGCATCTTGGGGTTGACCCGGAGCATCGGGCTGCGGATACAGGCGTGTTCGTGGTTGCAGGGGGTGCCGTAGGGGCGCGCAGTTGCCGAGTTCGACCTTGTGTTTGTCGAAGTGCTCCTCGATGTCGGCCCACTCCCCGGGTGTGACCTCGGGGTATTCGATCTCCGGTCGGAGGGATCGGCGGTGGGTCAGGAATCGCTGGTAGTTGGTGACGATGTCCTCGGCGAAGACCGCGACATAGCCTTGGAGGGTCTGGAGGTCGAGGTGGCCGAGCAGGGCGGCGCCGATGTGGATGGGCAGGCCGCCATTGATGATCACGGTGGCGAAGAGCCGTCGGAAGTCGTGCGGCGTGAAGGTCATGTCGGCGCAGCCCCGGTGGGCCTCGGCTAGCTCCTCGCAACTGCGGGCGCGCCGTGAGGGTGGTGTAGTCGGTTCCGGCCCGGCGCCGGGTCAGGTAGTCGATCAGCAACTGGCGGACGTCCTGGTGCTGGATGGGGTAGCGGTCGACGAGCTGGGTGACGGTGAGCTGGCCGCGATAGACGTAGGCCCGCAACGTCGGCGGGGTGCCGGGCGGGAAGTGGCCCATCCGGTGCAGCACCTGCCAGGTGCCCAGGCCCGCGAACCGGGTCGCCCCCGCCTTGCTGCCGTGGGTCACCCCGAGCCGCTTGGACTCCATGCCGAAGTGCACCAGTGCGGACGGCGTCAGGTTTTCCAGCGCAATACCACCCGTGGTCAGTGCGGCGGTCAGGTCGAACTTCGCCCGGAGACGTGCATGTGATGGACGTCGAAGGCGTCAGCCGCGGCGAAGAACTTCTCCAGCAGAGGCAGGTGCACCAGCCCCGGTTGCGCCGGGGCGGGTTGCACAGCAGCCGGCGAGGAGCCGACCGTGGCCCGATTCCTGCGAACCGTGTCCTCCAGGCCACTCGTGGCGACGAGAGCAGGCCACGAGGCTGGTCCACGTGACTGAGACCATCGAGAACGCCGCCCGGGACGACGACCGGCGGCCGGCCCGCGAGGCGCGTCGCCGCCCCCGTTCCCGCCCCCGCGTCCACCGGGCGTGGCTCGTCGCCGCTGTCACCTTCGTGACGATCATCGGCGGTGCGGCGTTCAACTCCCTGCCCGGGCTGCTCATCGACCCGCTCCACGGCGAGTTCGGCTGGACCCGGGGCGAGATCGGGCTCGCGGTCTCCATCGACATGGCGCTGTACGGGCTGACCGCGCCGTTCGCCGCCGCGCTCATGGACCGCTACGGCATCCGGCGGGTCGTGGCGATCGCGCTCACCATGGTGGCGGCCGGGGCGATCGCCAGCGTCTGGATGACCGCCTCCTGGCAGCTGATGATCTACTGGGGCCTCCTCGTCGGCCTCGGCACCGGGTCGATGGCGATGGCCTTCGCCGCGACCGTGACCAACCGCTGGTTCGTGGCCCGCCGGGGTCTGGTCACCGGCATCCTCACCGCGGCGGGGGCCTCCGGACAGCTCGTCTTCCTTCCGCTCTGCGCCTGGATCGTCGACAGACACGGCTGGCGGCCCGCCTCGGTCACCGTCGCCCTGGCCGCCCTCGTCGTCGTCCCGTTCGTCTGGCTCCTGATGCGCGACCATCCGGCCGACGTGGGGCTCGCCCCGTACGGCGGTACGTATCTGGCGAAGCCCGCGCCGGTCCGGGGTGCCGCGCGCCGGACGGTGCGCGTGCTGGTCGACGCGGCCCGCACCGGCCCGTTCTGGCTGCTGGCGGGCGCCTTCGCGATCTGCGGGGCCTCCACCAACGGCCTGATCCGCACCCACTTCGTCCCGTTCGCCCACGACAACCACATGCCCATCGTCGTGGCGGCCTCGCTGCTCTCGGTGATCGGGGTCTTCGACATCATCGGCACGGTCTTCTCCGGCTGGCTCACCGACCGCTTCGACGCCCGCAGGCTGCTCGCCGTCTACTACGCGCTGCGCGGGATCTCCCTGCTGTTCCTGCCGCTGCTGATCGGCTCCGAGGTCGAGCCGCCGATGATCTTCTTCATCGTGTTCTACGGTCTTGACTGGGTCGCCACGGTCCCGCCGACGATGGCGCTCTGCCGCGAGCAGTACGGCGACGACAGCGCGATCGTCTTCGGCTGGGTGCTGGCCTCGCACCAGGTGGGCGCGGCGGTGGTGGCGTTCCTCGGCGGGGTCGCGCGGGATGTCTTCGGCCGCTACGACGTGGTCTGGTACGCGGCGGGGGCGCTGTGCGCGATGGCGGCGCTGATGTCGTTGGTGATCCGCAGACGGACGGCGGGACAGAACACCTAGTTCCTTTCCAGGACGTGTCCGGCGCTCGCCGAGATCCGGCCGTTGTCCGTTCTTCCGCCGGGGCGGTCACGCGGCATGGCCGGGCCCGCGATGGTCTCGCCCGTCGGCGAGCATCACGGCGAGGTGGGTCGGAGCGAGCCCCGGCTCGTGCCCGGTCGAGGTCAGCGGCCGGACCGGGTGTTGAGGCTGCCCATGATCAGGTCGGTCAGGGTGGCGACCGCGTCGGCGGCGGACGCCCGGCCCTGGTTCAGCTCGGCGGCCATCGCCTCGGCCGCGCCCAGCACGCCGACGCACCGTAGCCGGAGGGCTTCGGGAGTGATGCCGGAGTGCTGCAGCAGGGCGGCGGCCACCAGGTCCGTGTACCTGTCGAGCATCTCGCGCTGGATCGCCTCCATCTCCGGATTTCCCTTCAGCGCGGCGGAGACGGCGGCGAGTTCCGGCATGTCCGTGGCGCAGGCGAAATACGCGGTGCTGATGAGGCGGGCGACCTCGTCCGCGGTGGGTTCGGCCTCCTGCAACGCCTGGGCGATCGCGGCTCGGTGACGTTCGTCGAGGCGTCGGTAGAGCGCGAGCAACAGGCCCGGGCGCGTGCCGAAGTGGTCGTACACGATCGGCCTGCTCACCCCGGCCGCCTCGGCGAGGGTGACCAGAGTCAGACCGTCGGTGCCCTGGGCGCGCACGATCGCCACGGCGGTGTTCAGCAGCTGCTCCCGCCTGGCCTGCTTGGACAGGCGGGTCGAGGTGGTGGCCATGGTCCTCCGTTGTGTCGCCCTCCAGACTATGTTACAAAACGTAGGCTACAAAATGTAGCTTAAGGGGAGTGGGGCCACGATGAAACAGCTGAAACCGGTACTGATCCTGGGTGGTTCGGGGCAGGCGGGCTCGGGGGCCGCCGCGCTCCTGCGTCAGTGGCATCCGGGGCTGCCGCTGACGATCGCCGGGCGCGATGCCGACCGCGCGCAGCGGGTGGCCGACGGGCTAGGCGCCGCCACGGCGGTGACCATCGACCTGCGGCGCGGCGATCTCGGCCTGCCGGCCGAGCACGGCCACCGCTACTCGGCGGTGGTCGCCGCACTCTGGGACGACCGCCTGAACGGGCTGCATTACGCGCAGGAACACGGGTTGCCCTACCTCAGCATCTCCAGCGGTCTGGTGGAGATCGCGCCGGAGGTCGTCGCGGGTGCGCGGCGGGCAAGTGCCTCGTCGATCCTGGTGGCCAGCCACTTCTGCGCCGGCGTCGTCGTCCTCGCGACGTTGGGGCTGGCCCGGGAGTTTCGCCGGGTCGACACCGTCCGGATCGGCGCCGTGCTGGACGAGCTGGACACCGGCGGTCCCGCGGGAGCCGCGGATCTGGAGCGGTGGTCCACCGCCACCACGGCGGGAACGGTGCGCCGCGACGGCGTCTTCACCTGGGTCAACGATCCCGACGTCCGGACCGGGGTGCGCAGTGCCGACGGCGTCGTCCTGCCCGGCCGGAGCATCGCCATCCTCGACGTACCGAGCCTCGCCCTCGCGACGGGCGCGCCGAACGTCCGTTTCGACCTGGCCGTCGGTGAATCCGCTGCCCGGCGCCGTGGCGACCCCGCTTCCATCGAGATCCGGATCGACCTCGAAGGAGCAGATGCCACGGGTGCACCGCTCACGACGAGCCGCTATCTCGTCCATCCGGCGGGGCAGCGTCCCCTGACCGCACTCGGCATCGCCCTCGGTGTCGAGCGGCAGCTCGGGCTGCGGGGCGAAGCGGCCCAGCCGGGCGTCCGCACCCCTGAGACCCTGCTCGACCCGGTCTACGTGGCCGGGCGGTTGGCGGAGATCGGCGCCACCTTCGTCGACGCACCCCCCACCTGACCGAAGGGCCGAAGCGGGCGGTGGCGGGCCGTTCCCGGCCGGACCCGCCGAAGGGCCGGGCTCAGCGCTGAACCCGCTGAAGGTCCGGGCTCAGCGGCCGGACCCGCCGACAGTCCGGGCTCACCGGCCGAACCGGCCGAGGGCGCGGGCTGCGCGGCTGAACCCGCCGAAGGGCCGGGCTCAGCGGCTGAACCGGCCGAACGCCCCCCGGTGGAACAGGAGGGGTTCACCCTCGTCCGTCGCCCCCAGCGCCTCCACCCGGCCGACCACGATGAGGTGGTCGCCGCCGGTGTGGACGGCGTGGACGCGGCAGTCGATCCAGGCGGGCACGGAGTCCAGCAGCGGAGACCCGGTGGCCGGGGCGGCCCCGTGGGTCACCCCCGCGAACTTGTCGGCGCCGCTCACCGCGAACCCCCGGCACAGTGCGCCCTGTTCCGCCCCGAGGATGTTCACGCAGAACGCCCCGGCGCGGGCGATGCGCGGCCAGGTCGTCGACGTACGGGCGACCATGAAGGACACCAGTGGCGGGTCCAGCGACAGCGAGGCGAAGGACTGGCAGGCGAAGCCCGCCGGGCCGTCCGCGTCGCGCGCGGTGATCACGGTGACGCCGCTGGCGAAGTGGCCCAGTACGCGCCGGAATTCGTCGGGGTCCACGGGCAGTCGCTCGTCGTCCCGGACGGCTCTCAGGTCCGGCCGGGGCAGCGCCTCGGGAGGCGTCCCGCCCGGTGCCCCCGGCGCGGCTGTCGTGGCGGCGCCGACGGACCTGAGGTACCGGACGGCGGTGGCGGCCATGCCTGCGTGTCCCATCACACCCTTCATTAGAACTGACGGCGCGTCAGATGTGAAGTCGTGCGGGTGGTCGGACCGGGGTGGGGAAGTGCGGCAGCGGATGGGCCGCGAGTTCCGCCGTGACGTCCTGCGCCGGGCGGGGGTTCGTCCAGGACCAGAGGGCCGGCCTGCGCGTATCTGCTGGTCGTCGAGGTGGCCCTACCACCAGTAGGTGGGGTAGCGGGCGGTCTTGCCGCTGCGGCCCGCGAGGACGCCGAGGCCGGCGATCACGACCGTGGCGAGCAGCAGCAGAGCGAGGAAGAGGGCCGTCGAGGGCTGGGCCGCCACGACGATGACGGCGGTGGCCGCGGCGGGGGAGTGCGCGGTACGGGCCAGGGCCATGGCGCCGATCGCGAGACCGCCCGCGACCGCCGAGGCCCAGATCGAACTGCCCGCGACGGCGAGAACCGCGAAGCCCACGAGGGCCGAGACGAGCTGGCCGCCGATCACATTGCGCGGCTGGGCCAGCGGCAGTGTGGGCGCGGCGAAGACAAGCGCGGCACTCGCGGCCAGCGGCGGGATGAGCACCGTCTGGTCGAGTGCGTAACCGATGGCGACCAGCAGGGTCAGGGCGACCGTCCCGCCGAGGGTCGCGACCGAGACAGAGGGCAGGGAGGGGCGCGGCGGGGCCTTGCTGGTCAGCAGGGAAGGAGAGCGCGGCGGAGCGGGGAGCGTGGTTGCGGGGGCGTCGGGCACAGGGGTTCCTTTCGCGACGGCGTGATCACATGGACTAATGGTTGAAGCATAGAATTATCCATTAGCTTTGCAGGGGCTTTTCCGCGAGAAAGGATGGGGGGATGGCTGAAGGCGTCGCGGAGGAGCGGGAAGAGCGGGAGCGGTCGGTGGCGGTGCCGTTGACCGGCGAGCCGCTCCCGCTGGAACTGGTCAACACCACCTACATCAAGGGGGGTGTGCGGGGGCGGCGCAGGGATGCGCTCGCCGCCGGGCCGGAGGCCCTGGACGTTTGGCTGGCCGCGGAACGGCACCGCTTCGCGCCCGGCGTCGCCGACGCGCTGGCAGCGGCGCCGCCCGCGGGCCCGGAGCAGTACCAGGAGTTCCTGGTGCTGCGCCGGGCCCTGCGGGCGCTGGCCGGGGCGCGGACCTCGGGTGAGGGCCCGGACCCCGGAGCGCTGGCCGTGGTGAACGCGTACGCGCGGACGGCCGCCGACTGGCGGGAGCTGGCTCCCGGACCGGAGTTCCGGGCCGTCGTCCGCCGGGCGGTGGAGGACCCGTTGCGGCTGGCGCTCGGGGCGATCTCCGCCGCCGCTGTCGAGCTCTTCGCGGGCGAAGGCGCGGAGCGGCTGAGGGCCTGCCCCGCTCCGGGGTGCATCCTCTACTTCGTCAGGACCCATGCCCGGCGCGAGTGGTGCACCGTGGGATGCGGGAACCGCGTGCGCGTGGCGCGCCACAGCAGGCGTGCCCGCGAGGGCGACGAAGCGGGGTGACGGGCGGCCGGCCGGGCGACAGCCCTGGGGGCCCTTCGCCCGCGCCGTAACGGTTACGCGCCCGTGCGGCGGGCGTAGTGGCGCTGGGCCTTCGCGCGGTTGCCGCAGCCGGCCATCGAGCACCAGCGGCGGGTGCCGTTCTTGGAGACGTCGTAGAAGTGCAGGACGCAGGCGTCGTTCGCGCACGGGCGGATGCGGTCGGGCCGGTCCGCCACCAGACGGAGCCAGTTGTCGGCGGCGTACCAGGAGGGGCCCCAGGACGGGTCGTCCACCTCCACCACCGACTCCGGGAGCCCGTCGGGACCCAGGGCGCGGCGGATACGGCCGTGGGCGAGGACCTCGTTGAGCGCCGCCATGGCGCCGCGGGTGGCCGTCCTGTGCTCGGTGGCCGCCGCGACCAGGGCTTCGAGCGCGGTGCGGGTCGCCAGCAGCCGGCCCAGGGTGGCGCCGTCGACGGTCGTGGAGAGGGGTGCCAGCTGCTCCCGTACCGGCGTACTGGACAGCCAGAGGGCCAGGCCGGTCTCGGAATCGAGCAGGTCGTGCTCGCCCTCCGCGTCGCCCCAGCGGGTGTTGAGCAGATCGAGGGCGAGCGGTTCAGCGGTCAGCGGCCGGGGGTCGGCCCTTGTGGGGTGCGGCACGGCTGGGTCCTTCCGTCGCGCGCTCGGTCGGGGATGGTCCATCGATGGTAACCGGACAAACGAAGATCACTGGTTGACCGAGCCATCCCTAACCCTTAAAGTCGTTTTCACAGGTTACGAGATCACCTCGCAGCCCTGACCGAAAGCATGGGGACCGATCATGAGCAAGGCGAAGAACCTGCAGACCGGCCACATCGGCCTCAACGTCACCGATCTGGACCGTTCGCTCGCCTTCTACCGCGAGGTCTTCGACTTCGAGGTGCTGGCCGAGGGCAAGGAAGAGGACCGCCGCTGGGCGTTCCTCGGGCGCGGACCCAGGCTCCTGGTGGCGCTGTGGCAGCAGAGCGAGGGCACCTTCTCCACGACTCTGCCCGGCCTGCACCACCTCTCCTTCCAGGTGGACACCGTCGAGGAGGTCCGGGCCACTGAGGAGGTCCTGCGCACCCTGGGCGCCGAGTTCACCTACGACGGCGTCGTGCCGCACGGTGAGAGCGGGAACTCGGGCGGCATCTTCTTCTCCGACCCCGACGGCATCCGCCTGGAGATCTACGCGCCCACCGGCGCCGACCCGGCCGACGCCCCGACCCCGGGCGCACCCACCTGCGGCTTCTTCTAGCGGCGCCACACGGTTTCGCCCGGTGCTGCGCGGCACCGGGCCACGGCGCCGGTGACAGGCACGGCACCGTCCCCTCTTCCCCGGCGGAAAGGCAGAGTCATGGGCGGCTACCACCACGGTGAGATCACCGTGCAGGAGCGGGCCGGCCTCGCGAGCGAGGCCGGACACTCACAGGGCGCCATCGGCAGCACCATCCCCGAGGTGGCGGTGGCCTTCCTCGCCGAACAGCCCCACGTGGTGGTGGGCGGCACGGACGAGCGGGGCCGGATCTGGGCGACCCAGCTCACCGGGGAGCCGGGATTCCTGGCCGTTCCCGAGCCGCACACCCTCACCATCGGCGCGCTGCCCCCGCCGGAGGACCCGCTCGCGGCGGTCCTGGCCGGAGCCGGAACCGGAGCCGGAACTGGCCCCGGCCAGGAGCCCGTACGGATCGGCCTGCTCGGCATCGAGCCGGCCACCCGCCGCCGGATGCGGATGAACGGCCGGGCCGTCCGCGACGGCGACGGGCTGCGCGTCCAGCTCGACCAGGTCATCGCCAACTGCCCCAAGTACATCCAGAAGCGCGCCCATCGCCCGGCCGGGGACGGGGAGGCCCAGGCCTTCCGCAGGGCCGTCGACAGCACGGAGCTGAGCCCCGGGCAGCAGCGGACCCTGCGAGCCGCCGACACCTTCTTCGTCGCCACCGCCTCCGACCGCGGGGACGCCGACGCCTCGCACCGGGGCGGCAACCCCGGCTTCGTCCAGGTGCTCTCGCCCCGGCTGCTGCGCTGGCCCGACTACGTCGGCAACGCCATGTTCCTGACCCTGGGCAACCTCGAACTCAACCCGGCCGCGGGCCTCTTCGTGCCCGGCTGGGAGGCCGGCACGTCCCTTCACCTGACGGGCGCGGCCCGCACGGTGTGGGACGAGGACGAAGTGGCCGGCCACCCCGGCGCCCAGCGGCTGGTGGAGTTCGAGATCACCGCCGTGCGGGAGGTCGCGGCGGCCTCCCCGTTGCGCTGGTCCGCGCCCGCCTACTCCCGCTTCAACCCGCCGACGGCCGGCTGACCTCCACCCCGGCCGCCGCGCCCTACCCGTGACGGAGTCACCATGCAGATCACCGTGGACCTGGACGTCTGCGCGAGCCACGGCAATTGCGTCTTCGCCGCCCCCGAGACGTTTTCGTTCGACGACGACGACTACCTCCAGTACGAGTCGACGCCGGACGAGGCCCTGCGCGACAGGGTCGAGAAGGCCGCCGCGTCCTGCCCGGTCCGCGCCATCACCGTGACCGCCCCGTGAGCCCCGCCGGTCCTCCGCGCGACGTGGTGATCGTCGGGGCCTCGCTGGCGGGACTGCGGGCCGCCACGACCCTGCGGGCCGAGGGATTCACCGGCGGGCTGACAGTCGTCGGGGCCGAACCGCACGCCCCGTACGACCGGCCGCCGCTCTCCAAGGAGTTCCTGACGGCCCCCTCCCCGGTCGACACCGGGCTCCCGGCCCCCGACAGCCTCCGGGTCCGCTGGCTGCGGGGGCGGCCCGCGGTCGGGCTCGACCCGTACAGCAGGACGGTCACCCTCGCCGACGGCACCCGCCTGCCCTACGACGGTTTGCTGATCGCCACCGGCGCCGCCGCCCGGGCCGGTGCGGTGGACGGCGAACCTGACCCGGACCAGGGGGTGTTCACCCTGCGCGACCGCGACGACGCGGTGGCGCTGCGGGCCGCGCTCGTCCCCGGGCGGAAGCTGCTCGTCGTCGGCGCCGGATTCCTCGGCGGCGAGGTCGCCGCGGCGGGCCGTGCGCTCGGGCTCGACGTCACCCTCGTGGAGGCCGGGCCTGTACCGCTGGAGCGCGCGGTCGGCACCGAGGCCGGCGAGTTCGTCGGGATGCTCCACCGGGAGGCGGGCATCGATCTGCGTACCGGCACCACCGTCGCCGCGTTCCGGACCGCCCCGGACGGGGGCCTCTCGGGCGCCCGGCTGGCCGACGGGCGGAGCGTCGCGGCCGATGCCGCGGTCCTGGCCCTGGGGGCGGTCCCGGCCACCGGATGGCTGGCCGGATCGGGCATCGAGGCGGCCGGCGGAGTACGCACCGACTCCCGGCTGCGGGCTCTGTTCCCCGACGGTACGGCCGTGCCCGGCGTGGTCGCGGCGGGGGATGTGGCCCTGGTCCCGCAACCCCTGGCGGACGGTGCCGCGCCTGCCCTCGGCCACTGGTCCGGCGCGGTGGAACAGGGCGCGGCCGCCGCGCGCACGTTGCTCCTCGGCGGGGCGGCCCCGGCCTTCGACGAGGTGCCTTCCTTCTGGTCCGACGTCCACGGCGTCCGGCTCCGCTCGGTGGGCCTCCCGGGGCTCGGTGACACGGTGAAGGTCCACGAACGCGACCGGGCCGCCCGGCGGCTGGAAGTCAGCTACCACCGGGACGGACGGCTGATCGGCGCCCTGACCATCGGCCGGACCTCCCGACTCGCCGCCTACCGACGGACCTTGGCCGAATACGCCCCCTGAGGGCTGTCCGCTAGCGCCCGCGGTACTCCGGCGACCGGCGCTCCACGAAGGACGCCACGCCCTCGTTGGCGTCGCGCGTGGTCATGTTGATCTCCTGGGCGGCGGCCTCCGCCCCGAACGCCGCGGCCCGGTCGCCGTCCAGCGAGGCGTTCACCAACTGCTTGGTCAGAGCGAGGGCCCGGGTGGGGCCGGCCGCCAGCCGGCCTGCCCACTCCTTGGCCAGGTACTCCAACTCCCCGGCCGGAACCGTGCGGTTGACCAGCCCCAGCCGTTCCGCGTCCACCGCCGGCAGCGTGTCCCCGAAGAACATCAGCTCCTTGGCGCGCTGCGGTCCCACCAGCCGGGGCAGCAGATACGCGCCGCCGCCGTCCGGGACGAGCCCCCGGCGTACGAAGACCTCGACGAACTTCGCCGTGTCGGCCGCCAGGACCAGATCGCACGCGAACGCCAGATGCGCGCCGATCCCGGCCGCCGTGCCGTTGACGGCGGCGATCACCGGCTTCTCGCAGTCCAGCACGGCGGCGACGAGCCGCTGCGCACCGAGCCGGATCGTCCGGGCGACGTCCCCGGGGACCCGTTCGCCTGTCGTTGCGGGGGCGCCGCGCAGGTCGGCGCCCGCGCAGAAGCCGCGGCCGGTGGCGGTGAGCACGACGGCCCGTACGGCGGGGTCGGCGGAGGCCTCGGCCAGCAGGGCGATGATCCGCTCCCGTTGGTCCCAGGTGACGGCGTTCATGACCTCCGGCCGGTTGAGGGTGATCCAGGAGACGCCGCCGTCGAGGGAGTGCAGGACGGCGGCGTCCTGGGGGGCGGCCTCCGCCCTGTGCGGAGGAGCGGGTTCCTGGGCATCGGCCCTCGTCCCGTCCGGGCCGGCGGCCTCCGTTCCGTCCGGGCCGGCGGGCTGCGGGGGTGCGGCCTCCGTTCCGTCCGGGCGAGCGGGCTGCGGGGGTGCGGCCTTCTGGGCTGCGGCCTCCGCCGCCTCCCCGCTCACCGGCACACCGCCAGCGCGTCCAGGGCCACCGCGCCCTGCCCGCGCCCCAGCACCACCAGCGGGTTGATGTCCAGCTCCGTCAGGTCGTCGCCCAGCTCCAGGGCCATGCGCTGGACCCGCAGCACCACTTCGACGAGGGCGTCCACATCGACGGGGGGCCCGCCGCGTACCCCCTCCAGCAGGGCCCGGCCGCGCAGCTCGCCGAGCATGTCCCGGGCCTGCTGCTCGCCGAACGGCGGCACCCGGACCGCCGCGTCGTGCAGCACCTCCACCAGGACCCCGCCGAGCCCCACCGTGACGGTCGGGCCGAAGAGCGCGTCGTGGGTCACCCCGACCATCATCTCGACGCCCCGGTCGATCATCTGGCAGACCAGGATGCCGTCCAGGTCCACGGACTCGTACCGGGCGATGTCGGTCAGCTCGCGGTAGGCGTCGCGGACCTGGCTGGCCGACGTGAGGCCGACCTTCACCAGGCCCAGCTCCGTCTTGTGGGCGAGCCGGGGCCCGGAGGCCTTCATCACCACCGGGTAGCCGACCGGGCCGGCCGCCCGTACCGCCGCCGCCGCGCTGGTCACCAGCTGCTCGCGCGGAACCCGGATCCCGTACGCGCGCAGGAGCTGCTTCGCCGCGTGCTCGCTGAGCTGCTGTCCCGGCCGCAGCAGGCCCTGCGCCTTGCGGAAGGAGGGCGACGGGGTGCGCGGCGCGTCCTCGAAGGGGGAGCTGTAGCGGTCGGTGAAGCGGTGGTGGTCCAGATAGGCCTTCACCGCGGTGACGCAGTTGCGAGCCGTACGGAAGGTGGCGAGCCGGGAGGAGCCCAGCAGGGTGGTGCGGTAGGCGTCCTCGGTGCCGACGGGGGAGCCCCAGACCACGCAGACCAGCTTCTCCGTGGCCTCCGCCGCGTCCGCCAGGTCCTGGGCGAGCCGGTCGCTCATCGGAGGGAAGGGGCCGGTGATGGGGCAGATCAGCACCCCGACCGACGGGTCCGCGAGGATCGCGTCGATGATCTTCCGGCCGCGCCAGTCGCCGACCGGGTGGCCGCCGTTGTCGATGGGGTTGGCGACGTTCAGGTAGCCGGGTATCCAGGTGTGCAGCTCGTCCTGCTTGGCGGCGGAGAGAGCGGGCAGCGAGAGCCCCGCCGCCGTCGCCAGGTCCGCGAAGTGCGCGCCGGTGCCGCCGGAGATCGAGTACACGGCGACCCCCTCGGCCTGCGGCGGCCGGGCGCGGGCCAACAGGGCCGCGGTGTCCTGGAGTTCGTCCAGACCGTCCACCCGGATCACCCCGAACTGCCGCATCGCCGCGTCCACCACGTCGTCCGCCCCGGTCAGCTTGCCGGTGTGCGAGGCGGCGGTCCTGGCCCCGGCCTCCGTGCGACCCACCTTGACGGCGACGACGGGGACCTTGGCACGGGCTGCCCGGTCGGCGGCGAGCAGGAAGGAACGGCCGTCCCTGAGCCCCTCGACGTAACAGGCGATGGCTCCGACCTCGGGGAGCTGGGCGAAGTACGCGAGGAAGTCGGCGGTCTCCAGATCGGCCTCGTTGCCCGTGGGGGCCCAGTGGGAGAGCCGGATGCCCAGCTCCTGGAGGGCGTGGAGCGGGCGGCCCTGGTGCCCGGACTGGGTGA
This sequence comes from Streptomyces sp. NPDC026589, assembly GCF_040638385.1. Classification (NCBI taxonomy): domain Bacteria; kingdom Bacillati; phylum Actinomycetota; class Actinomycetes; order Kitasatosporales; family Streptomycetaceae; genus Streptomyces; species Streptomyces sp. NPDC026589. Next base: position 130,183 of record NZ_JBEZYG010000021.1, on the reverse strand, counting down.
TCAGGGCGATGGCGGGGCCTTCCAGGTCCTCCCGGAACTTCTCGAAGGCGTTCAGGTTGGTGTTCGGCCCGAGCAGGCGCAGCCCGGAGCGTTCCACGGCCGCCGCCAGCCGGGTCTGGGCCTCCGCGCCCGCCTCCCCGGTCTCGGCGAACCCGGAGGCGAAGGCGACGGCGAAGGGCACCTTGGCCTCGCCCAGCTCCTCGATCACCGGGAGCGGGTCAGCGACCAGCAGGACCGCGAGGTCGACCGGCTCGGGCACGTCGGCGACCGAGGGGAAGCAGTCCCGGCCGAACACGGCCGCGCGGGTCGGGTGCACCGGGTGCAGCCGGGCCCCGACCCGGTCGGCCCAGGCGATGAGCTGCCGGGTGATGCCGGTGTTGGGGCGGCCCTCGGCGTCCGAGGCGCCGACGACGGCCACGGACCGGGGCCGGAAGAAGCGGTCCAGGTCGGGCACGGTCAGGTGCAGCGGTCGCCCGCTGACGTCGAGGCCGCCCCGGGCCGAGGCCGTCGGAAGGCTGACGACGGCGGCGTGCGGCTCCTCGCCGCAGGCCACCACCCGGGCACGGAAGTCGGTGGTGAGGGTGCCGTGAGTCGATCCAAGCATCGTTCCGCCCACTCCTGCTCGATGGCCCACCGGTGAACAGGCGGGGCCGGCCGGTTAGCTGACACACTGTCAGGTTACTGAACTGACGCTGCGTCAGGAATGGGCGTGCAGGCAAAGGCTCCCGTGAGCGCCGGGCGGTCGAGCGGGCGGAGCCTCTCGTGGTCACGGAGAGGCATTCCGTGGCGTAGGGTGGTGTTTACCGACGCGGGGTGGAGCAGCTCGGTAGCTCGCTGGGCTCATAACCCAGAGGTCGCAGGTTCAAATCCTGTCCCCGCTACTGAAGAACACGACCGAGGCCCGGATCCCTGTGGATCCGGGCCTCGGCTGTTTCCCCGGTGGAGACACCGGACCGCCGGAGTGCTGGAGCACCGGACCGCCGGAGTGCTGGAACCCCGGAACACCGAAGTGCCGAAGTGCCGCTTCCGCCGGACGCTCGGACATCCTTTCCGGTCACTGAGCCATGGGCGGGGGCCGCCGCACCGGGCGAGGCTGGTGCCATGACGCACACAGACACGACCTCCGCGCCGCAACCCGTACTCGTGATCGGCGGCACTGGCAAGACCGGCCGCCGGGTGGTGGCCCGCCTCCGTGAGCTGGGGGTGGAGACCCGGGCGGCCTCGCGGTCCGGCGACACTCCCTTCGACTGGGCGGACCCCACCACCTGGGCGCCCGCCCTGGACGGGGCCGCCGCCGTGTACATCACCCCGCTCGACACCTCCCCCTCCCCGACACCCGCCTTCGTCGAACAGGCCGTCGCGAGCGGGGTGCGGCGGCTGGTGCTGCTCTCGGCGCGGGGCACGGACGAGCCCGGCTTCTTCGGCCCCGGTTACGAGGACGGCGGCCCGCACGGCGAGGGGGAACGGGCCGTACGCGCCTCCGGCGTGACCTGGACGATCCTTAGGCCCGGCTGGTTCGCGCAGAACTTCAGCGAGGGCGTCTTCCTCGACGGCGTACGCGGCGGCGAACTGGCCCTGCCGACCGGGGACGGGAAGGCCGCGTTCGTGGATGCCGACGACATCGCGGAGGTGGCCGTCGCCGCGCTCACCGAGGACGGTCACGCGGGCCAGGAGTACGGACTATCGGGCCCCCGCGCGCTCGGCATCGACGACGTCCTGGACGAGATCGCGAAGGAGACCGGGAAGCGCGCCGCGTACGTCCGCGTCGACACGGCAGCCTTCCGGGCCGGGCTCGTCGCCCAGGGCTTCCCGGAGGTGGAGGCCGGACTCTGGACGGACGCGCTGTACCCGATCATCACGAGCGGGGAGGCGCCCGTCCTGGACGGGGTGCGCCGGGCGCTCGGCCGGGAGCCGCGTGACTTCGCCGAGTTCGTCCGGGAGGCGGCGGCGCGGGGCGCCTGGGGCTGAGCCCTTCGGCGCCCGGGGGCCGGTTCCCCGATTCGGACGTACCGGTGACCGGCGGTTCGTATCCTTCGCACATGCGTGCCGTGTGGGTGGGAACCGTTCTGACGGCCGGGCTGGTGCTGTGGTTCGGCTGGGGCCTGGCCGGGCTGGTGAGCGTGGGGTGCGACTGGGACCCCAAGGGCTGCGGTGTCCCGGAAGGGGGCGGCACGTACTTCACCGCGATCATGGCCGCGCCCTGGCCGCTGGGCATCATGGTCAAGGCGGGGCTCTACCGCGGGGACTGGCGCCGCACCCTGAGCTACCCGGCCGGAGCGGTTCCGGGGGCCGCGGTCGCCCTGGGCATGGGCACCTCTGCCGGCCACTGGGTCGTGGCGATCGTCCTCGTGCTGATCGGCGCCCTCGTTCCGTGGCTGGCCCGGTACAACAGCGACGCGGTCCGCGACGTCAGGCGTCGGGAGCGCGAGCGCCGCTCGCAGGAAGAGCGACGGGAGCGGGCGCGTGTGCGGAGGAGGGAGCGCCGTCGCGAACGGCGCCGGAGCCGGAGCAGCGCGACGTGAGCGCAACCGGCCCGCCCCGCCCACGCACTCCGCCGTAGAGGCCGGCCCGCCTCCCGCAGGCGGCCCGCCACCCCGCCTCCCGCAGGCGGCGGGCCCGGGAAGCCGGCCCGTCGCCCCGCCTCCGTCGCCCCGCCTCCGTCGCCCCGCCTCCGTCGCCCCGCCTCCGCCGCCCCGCCTCCGCCGCCCCGCCTCCGCCGGCCCGTGGGGCGGCTCACCCCGCCGGGGCGGCCGTCCCCACCGGGTCGGCTGCCGCCGCCGCCCGCCGGAACGCGGTCGGGCTCTCGCCGCGCAGCCGCTTGAACGCCGCGCTGAAGCCGAACGCGTCCGCGTAGCCGACCCGCCGGGCCACGGCCGCCACCGTCAGTTCCGGGCGGGTCAGCAGGTCGGCCGCGAGCGTCATCCGCCAGGCGGTCAGATAGGCCACCGGCCCCTCCCCGACCAGCTCGGTGAACCGCTTCGCCAGGGTCGTCCGGGAGACCCCCGCCCGGACCGCCAGCTCCGCAGTCGTCCAGGGATGCGACGGGTCCGCGTGCATCGCCCGCAGGGCCGGCCCCGCCACCTGGTCGCCGAGCGCCCCGTACCACCCCGGCGGATCCGCCTCAGGCCGGTCGAACCAGTCGCGCAGCGTGCACACCAGCAACCAGTCCAGCAGCCGGTCGAGCACGATCTGTTCGCCCGGGCGCCCGCCGCCGATCTGCCCCTCCAGGTAGTCGCGCATCGGCGCGCAATCCTGCTCGTCGGGCACCACGAGGGCGGGCGGGAGCGCCTGGAGGAGCCGCTGGGGCACCTGGGCCCGTACGTCGTAGGTGGCGGCCAACAGCACGGTGGGGAAGTCGAGTTCGGATCCAGGTTCGGGTCCAGGTCCAGGTCCGGGTCCGGCTTTCGGTGCGGGTGCGCTGTCCTGGGTCGCGCCCCTGCCCACCGCGCGTACGCGTACGCCACCGACCCGGCGGCCCGTCCCCGTACCGCCCGCCGGGTCGTCGGTGAAGACGAACGGGGCCGGGCCGCGGACGATCGCCGCTTCGCCGACCCTCACCCGCAGCGGCTCGCCGCCCTCCGGCACGATCCACCCCCCGCCCCGCATCGGCAGGCACAGGGTCAGATACGCCCCGTCGGTGAACCGCACCGACCACGGCGCGCGCAGCACCGAACGGCCGAACACCGCGCCACTGCCCCGCACGCCCCGCAACAGCTCGTCGAACACGTCCATGACGCCACTGTAGGCAGAGCCGGCCGTGCTCCGGACGCTCACCTATGCACGGCGGACGGACGCCCATGGGCCCGCCGGGTCCGCCGCGATGGACTGGGCCCATGACGACGAAGAGCACGCACCGCGGTCCGTCCGGGATCCTCGTCCTCGGCGGCACCGGCAAGACCGGCCGCCGGGTCGTGGACCGGCTGCGCACGACCGGAACCACCACGGTTCGCCCCGCCTCCCGCTCCGGTGAGGTCCGGTTCGACTGGGCCCTCCCCGACACCTGGGAGCCCGCCCTCGCCGGGGCCGAGGCGCTCTATCTGGTCGCCCCCGACGACCCGTCCCCCGTGAAGGAGTTCGTGACCCGCGCCGAGGCCTCCGGGGTCCGCCGCTTCGTGGTCCTGTCCGGCCACGGCATCGAGCACGCGGGAGAGGGCTTCGGCCGGGGCATGGCGGCGGCGGAGGACGCGGCCCGGGAGTCCGGGGCCGAGTGGACCCTCCTGCGCCCCAACAACTTCTTCCAGAACTTCGACGAGGACCTGTGGCGGACCCCGCTCCGCGAGGGCCGCCTCGGCCTGCCGATCGGGGACGTCCCCGAACCCTTCGTCGACGCCGACGACGTGGCGGCGGTCGCGGTGGCCGTCCTCACCGAGGACGGCCACGCGGGCCGCACGTACACACTGTCCGGCCCCCGCGCCCTCACCTTCGCCGGGGCCGCGGAGACCATCGCCCGCGCGACCGGCCGCCCCGTCCGCTACGAGGAACTGAGTCCCGAGGCGTACCGCGCGGAACTCCTCGCCCAGGGGTGGCCGGAGGCCGCCGCCGACTCCCTGGGCGCGATGTTCGCCCTGCACCGCGCGGGCCACTCGGCCGAGGTGACCGACGGCGTCCGCCAGGTGCTCGGCCGGGAGGCCGCCGACCTGGAACCGTGGGCGCGGCGCATCGCGGCCACGCGGGCCTGGGCGTAGGCCCGGTCCGCCCGGTGCGCGGGCCCGTTACGCGACCTGCCCCACCTGGTAGCCGCCGGCCGGGTACTGGAGCATGACGTTCAGCCGGTTGAAGGTGTTGATCAGCGCGATCAGCGAGACGAGAGCGAGGAGCTGCTCCTCGTCGTAGTGCTTGGCGGCGTTCGCCCAGACGTCGTCCGGGACCCCGCCCGCCGCGTCCGCGATGCGGGTGCCCTGCTCCGTCAGCTCCAGCGCGGCGCGCTCGGCGTCGGTGAAGACGGTGGCCTCCCGCCACGCGGCGATCAGGTTCAGGCGCAGCGAGGTCTCCCCGGCCGCCGCGGCTTCTTTGGTGTGCATGTCCAGGCAGCCGCCGCAGCCGTTGATCTGGCTCGCGCGGATCTTCACCAGCTCCTGCGTCACGGCGGGCAGCGTCGTGTCCTCGACGATCTTGCCCGCCGAGACCAGGTGCTTCACGAGCTTGCCCGTGACCGGGCTGGCGAAGGCGTTGATTCGGGCGTTCATGGTGTGCTCCCTCTGCTGTCGTCACTGGCTTCACAGACAGGACGGAACAGGCCCCCGGGGATGTGACATCCGGGGGAGGGGAGTGACCGGCGTCACCCCGAGCGCGGTGCGGGAGGCCGCTCACGCCCGGGGCCGACCTCGGCCACGCGGGGCTTCCGGGTCCTCAGGGCGACGCCCGGGCCACTCTCTTCGCGATCTTCTCGGCGTCCAGGGCCATTTCGCGGAGCATCCCGCTGATCGGGTTGGTGAAGCCGGTGAAGTAGAGCCCCGGGGCGCCCTTCGGTGAGCGTCCGCCGCGGGCGACCGGGCGGCCCCGCCCGTCCAGGACGTCCAGGTGGCCGAGCAGCGGCTCCAGCGCCCGGTCGTAGCCGGTGGCGGCGATGACGGCGTCCGGGGTGAGGCGGGTGCCGTCGGCCAGGACCACGGTGTCCCGGTCGAAGGAGGCGACCGTCGCCACCGGGGTGACCGCGCCGGACCTGACCGCGTCGATCAACCCGGCGTCCTGGACCGGGATCGCGCCCTGGCGTACCCGGGAGTACAGGCCGGTGTCGGGGCGGGGGAGGCCCTGGGCGGCCAGGTCGGGCACGGCTATCCGGCACATCACGGCCCCGGCGCGGTCGACGAGCCGCACCGGGAGACGGCGGACCAGGATGCCGGTGGCCTGGGCCGGCCAGCCCGCGGTGGAGCGGCGGACGATGTGCGGGACCGTCCGGACCGCGATGCGGACCCGGGACGCGCCGCCCTCGGCGAGGTCCGCGGCGATCTCCGCGCCCGTGTTGCCGATGCCGACGACCAGGACGTCCCGGTCGGCGTACGGGGCCGGGGCGCGGTACGCCGCCGCGTGCAGCAGTTCGCCCGTGTACGTGTCGCGGCCCGGCCAGTCGGGGATGCGCGGCGTGTGGTTGAAGCCGGTGGCGACGACGACCGCGCGGCCCCGCAGGGCCCGTCCGCCCGTCGCCCTGAGCTGCCAGTCGCCGGAGCCGTCGGGGGCCCGGTCGATCCTCGTCACCTCGACGCCGGTGACCACTTCAAGACCGTGGTGCTCGGTGTACTTCTCCAGATACCGCACCACGTCGTCCCGGCCCACCCACCGCCCGAACCTGCGCGGCATCCGCAGCCCCGGCAGGGCCGACCAGCGGCGGGTCGTGTGCAGGCGCAGCCGGTCGTAGTGGCCGCGCCAGGACGCGCCGACCCGGTCCGACTTCTCCAGCACCACGGTCCGTACGCCCCGGGCGCGCAGCGCGGCGGCGGCGGCGAGGCCTCCGGGGCCGCCGCCGATCACGTAGACGGGACGGTCGTCCGTACGGTCGGTGAGGGAGGCGGCGTCACTGCCTGTGGGGGACGGGCTGTTGGGCATGGTTCGGAGCGTAATCGTCCGCTCTGTTGATGGGTCTCGGTCAAGAGCGAAATCGATTGCGAATTGATCACGGACGGGGGTCGGTTGAACGCGGTCGGGGGTCGGTGCAGTACGGGTGGGGGCCGGTTCGTCACGGGTGGGGGCCGGTTGGTCAAGGGCGGGGGCCGGGGGCGGTCAGAACCGCTGCCAGCGCATCGGCCCGGGCGGCGGCGACGGCAGGGTCGGTGCCGGTCGCGGCGACCATGCCCCACCGTCGCGGTACGCAGGCCACGGCCTCCAGCAGTGCGCCGGGCGCTGCCATGGACCGGGCCGTCGTCGTCATCTGATGGAGCGTCCGGTCCGCCGGCGGCAGGAAGACACGGGTCGCCGCGTACGGCTCGTCGATCCCCTGCTCCCGGGCGCGGTCCCGGAAGGTGCGCAGGCTCTCGGCGCCGTGCGCGGAGAGGTTGAAGTCGATCGCCCCGACGAGGAGACGGTCGCCGAACGCGCCGCCGAGCCGGCCCACGGCGAAGTCGATGCCGCCGGTGACGAGTCCTCCGTGGCTGCCGTCCGCGACGCTCTCCGGGCCCTGGAAAGCCGCCCGGACGGCCTCCAGCGCGGTGCGGACGGTCCGGTAGGCGTCCCGGGGCAGCCCGAGAGCGGTCCAGCCGGCCTCGTCGACGTAGTCGTTGCCCCGCCAGGAGTAGCCGTCCAGCATCTGGAGGGTCAGCCCTTCGGCGACCTGACCGTGGCGGATGTGCCCCGACGGCACGACGGGGACGCGGCGGGCCGCCGGTGAGCCGGGCCGCGGGGAGTCCGTTTCCGAGGAGCCGGGCTCGGGGGAGCCGGGCTCGGGGGAGCCGGGCTCGGGGGAGCCGGGCCGCGAAGAGTCCGTTCCCGAGGAGCCGGGCCGGGAGGAGCCGGGCTCGGCCTTCTCCTCGCCCAGGGAGACGGTGAGGAAGGTGACCCAGGCCTCCAGGAGGTGGTCGTCCCCGACGGCGTGCGCGGTCCGGGCCTCCGCGGCCAGCCGGTCGGTGTCGGCGAGGTCCAGGTTGCCCACGATGCGCGCCCCGTCGCCCGCGTCGGCGGGCTTGAGCGCGGCCCGGTCCAGGCCGTACCGGGTGCGGAGCAGCGAGGCGGCGTCGAGCACACCGGCGACGAAGGCGTCCCGGTCGACGCCGGTCCGGGCGATCGTGTAGCCCGGGAGGACCGGGACGGTCAGTCCCAGCCGCTGATGGGCCCGGCCGAGCCGCTGCTCGGCGGCGAGCAGTTCCTCGGGGGGCAGTTCTAGCGCGGACGCGGGCAACGCGCGGGCGGCGGCCACCGTGGGGTGGATGTGGTTCTTCCGGTTCCATTCGGTGGCGACCGCCGGGCTGTTGGCGTCCGTGGCCAGCTCGGCCAGCCCGGTCCTGCGGAGCAGCCAGAGCAGGAAGATCTGTGTCTCCACGTCCAGCGCGTACAGCCGGACCACCGCGTCGGGCCGGTCGCGCAGCCAGTCGATGACGTGGCGCAGGGGGGTGTCGGCCCCCTCCTCGTGGGCCTCCGCCATCAGCAGCAGGGCATGGGTGAGGTAATAGTGGTCCAGGTCGCCGATGTGGACGGCGGGGACGCCCCGGAGCGCCGCGGCCTCGGCCCAGGGCGCGGTACGGCCCAGGGTGAGGTCGTCGGGGGTCCCCAGATACACCGATCTGGCTTCGACGTACGTCGTCACGTCGTGGGGTTCCTGGCCGCTCAGCAGAGCGGCCAGGTCCCCGTCGAACGCCTTGAGCAGGGGCGTGGTGGTGTGCAGCAGGAGCGACGGGGCGGTGCTGCCCGGCTGGGCCCGGTACGGCCGCACCACCTCGCCGGCGGCCCTCGCCACGGCCGCGGTGTCCATGCCGAGAAGCCGTTTGGCGCTCTCCGCGACCCGTGTCCCGTCCCAGACCCGGTGTCCGGTGAAGAAGCCTTCCCAGCGTGCCTTTTGGCCGTCTCGTGCGGAGCAGACGGAGGCGGCGACGGGTGAGAGCACCGTGTTCCCTTTCGGCGATGACGTTTCCGGTTTTCCCGTGCTCCGGCTCCCGGTTCCCGGCTCCCGGTTTCCTTTGCGTTCCGGGTACCGGGTTCCGGGGTTCCCGGGTTCCGGATTTCGGGGTTTCCCGGTTTTCCGGTGCGGTCCGTCAGTTGCGGACCGTGGTGAATACCACCGTTACGTAGGGTAGCTCGAAGGTGTTGCCGCTTTTCAGTTCCGGGTGCACGGTGGCGAGTTCGCGTATGCGTTCCTCGATTTCTCGGCGGCGTTCCGGAGAGGACGTCAGGTAGTACGACCGTGATTTTATGAGGGTGACGAGGGAATCGATCGTCTTCGTCTCGGAGTGCGGGAAGAATCCCTGTTCGACGGCCCCGAACTGCGGCCCGAACGTGGGGTCGCGCAGCCAGCCGGTGAGCCATTCGGTGTCCTGGGCGCGCAGCGCCTTCAGCGCGCCGTGCAGCATGATCGCCGCCGGGGTGCGCGGGTCGGTCCCGGTGTCCTCGTCGGCGAGGATCCCGGAGAGCGCCGCCGACCAGGGGACCTCTTCGTCGCGGAGGTTCCAGAGGGTCGCCAGGACTCCGCCGGGGCGCAGTACACGCGCTATCTCCCCGTGGGCGGGGGCGGGATCGAACCAGTGGTAGGCGTGGCTGACCAGCACCGCGTCCAGGCTGGCGTCGGGCAGCGGGATACTCTCGGCGCTGCCGGCCAGGGCCTCGGCCCCCGGGGCGGTGGCGGTGACACGGGCGCGCATCGCGTCGTCCGGCTCGACCGCCCGCGTCCGGTGACCTTCGGCGGCCAGGACCCGGGTGAGCAGGCCGGTGCCCGCGCCGAGGTCCAGCACGTCGCGCGGTTCGGTCCCCAGGACCCACCGGACGCTCTCGACGGGATATCCCGGCCGGGTGGTCTCGTAGGCGTCGACCCCGTCACCGAAGGAACTGCCTCGCTGCTGCCATGCCGTCGTGCCGTCCACGGCTTCTTCGTCCGTCATTCGGGGAGCGTCCGTCATTCCGGGAGCCTCGCATCCTTCTGTCCGTAGAACATACGGAGTCGATTCGGGTGATAGTCGATGTGCATCGGGTGGCTTTCCCCGCGAAGTGCCGCGGCCACGGCCTCGGCGGTCACGGGAGCCTGGGCGAATCCGCCCGTGTTGTGACCGCCGGTGATGAGGAGAAGCCCGCCCCCGGCGGTCCTCGCGGTCTCGAAGACCGGAAGGCTCGAAGCGGTCCAGGGCCGCACGCAATACCTTCTGCTCCGCTCCAGCAGACCGGATCGGCGGGCCGCGTCGAACGCGTCGGGGAAGAAGGACGAGGCCGTGTCCTCGACCGCCGCGTAGAGAGCTTCGAGCTGGGTGGGATCGACGTTGTCCGGGTCGGCGCCCGTCCAGCCGTAGCCCGATCCGACGGTGAGGAAGGAGCGGCCGTCCGGCCCCTCGGTGACGGTGACGTTGGCGTCGGCCGCCGTGTGCCCGCTCCTCGTGATCTTCAGGGAGTTCCTCAGCCCCCGGCCGGGATCGGGGAGGGTGAGCCAGGCGCCGACCATGCCGTGGATCAGCCCGGCGGAGGCGGTGCCGCGCAGCAGCGCCTCCCCGTAGGCGCCGGGGGAGAGGACGTAGTGGTCGGCGCGGACCGTCTCGCCGTCGCGGAGGCTGATCCCGTCCGGCGCGCCGCCCTCGCCCGGGACGAGGGCGTCCACCGGCCGCCCCCAGTGGAAGACCGCCCCCGCCCGCTCGGCCGCGTCGGCCACGGCGCCGAGGAACCGGTGCACCTGCACGGTGAACCCGTTCACCTCGATGCCGCCGACGAAGGCCCCCGCCCGGTGCGCCGCGGCCAGCGCCGGGTGGCGGGCGCTGATCCGGTCGGCGGACAGGATCTCGAAGTGCCGTTCGGTGAGGGAGCGTTGACGCACCACATGGGCTTCCAGCACGTCCTGATCGCTGTAGACGCGCAGGATGCCCTCCCGCAGGCCGACTCCGTCGAACAGCTCCGGAGCGTCGTGCCGGAGCTCCCGCCACAGCCGGTCGGAGGCGAGGTTGTAGCCCAGGACGTCCTCGGTGAAGGACCGGGCCAGCCAGCCGGGCACCCGGGCGTTGTCCTCGGTCCAGGCCCTCTCGGCCGGTCCGATGCGGGCCAGGTCGGCCAGGCCCCAGCCCTGGTCCTTCACCGGCCGGGTGAAGGGCGGGGGCCCGCCCCCGGGGCTCGCGAAATAGCCGTCGGCCTCGGTGAGCGTGAACATCCGGGCGTCGCCGCCGCCCCTGCTGCATCCGAAGGATGCCCACGGCGCGTCGGACCGGGGGTCGGGGCCGCTGTCGTAGAAGGTCACGCGGTGACCGGCCCGGAGCAGTCGCAGTCCGGTCAGCAGGTTCACCACGCCGGCGCCCACCAGGACGACCGACGCCGCTTCCGGCCGGACGGCGCCGAGGTGCCCGGCGAGCACCGGCCCGACCCGCTCGGCCAGAAAGCGGCGTTCGGCCGTGGCGAGCGCCCGTGCGTAGAGGTCCGCCGGGGGCTCGGCCGCCCCGGCCGACGGGCACGCGGTCACGCGTAATCGGGATCGGGCCGGTCCGGCCCCGGGTAATCGGCGGGCGGACGGGCGGTGGACGCGCCCGGCACTCCCGCGTGCCCCGCCCGTTCCGGCCGCCCGGTCCAGGAGGACGACGAGGAGCGGACGCTCTCCCGCCACCGCACTCCAGGCGGCCGTCTCGGCGGCAGCGGGCATGGACCGGGTGAGCAGGACGTCCGGCCGGAACCGGGCCAGCGCCCGACCGCGGAGGGCACCCGGCCGAGCCCCCAGCGTGGGGCGGTGCAGTACGTGGGCGCCGTTCAGCAGCGGCTCGACGGAGGTCGGCACCGGATGATCCAGCAGAACCAGCAAGAGGCCTCCTCTGCAGGCTGGTTGGTCAGTTTCCAAGCGGTCGGGCGGCGAAACGCCGAGGGGGTCCGGTGGCCGGATTTACGACGTTCTACGTCTCGGAATCCCGGCGGCGGGCCTCCCGCGCCGCAGACCGCGGCCGACGCCGAGCGACGCCCCCACATGCTCCCGGCACGTGCCACGCCTCCTCCCCCTTGCGCCGGGCCCTCGAATCCGCTGAACTGACGTACCGTCAGAAACCGTTCTCCGGAGGCCCGATGCAGACGATCTGGCTCAGCGGCGCCGAATGGCTCGCCGTCCTGCGCATAGGCCTCGGCCTGTGGTGGCTGGAGAGCTGGCGGCACAAGGACAAGAAGGGCTGGTTCGAGCGCGGCACGGGCATCGCCTGGGCGGCGGACGTCGCGGGCAAGCACCGCTGGGGCGTGGTGCGCACGGGCTTCCGGCGGGTCGTCGCACCGCGCCCGAAGGCGATGGCCTACATCGTCGTCTACGCGGAACTGGCCCTCGGTCTAGGCCTGGTGGCGGGGTTCCTGACCCCGGTCGCCCTGGTCGCCGGGCTTCTCCTCAACCTGCTCTACCTGGTCCTGATGATCCACGACTGGGCCGAGCAGGGACAGAACGCGATGATGGCGCTGATCTCCCTGGTGGCCCTGTTCGCCATGGCCTGGCAGACCTGGTCCCTGGACTCCGCCCTCGGACTGCTCCCGTGACCCCGCGGTGCGCGGCGGCCCCGCGCTTCGACCTCCCCGAGCCGGACCCCTTCACCCGCCCCTACTGGGACGCGGCGGCGGAGGGACACCTGCTCCTGCGCCGCTGCGGCGGATGCGGCCGGGCCCACCACTACCCGCGCGAGTTCTGCCCGTACTGCTGGAGCGAGGACGTCGGGTGGGAGCGCGCGAGCGGGGAGGCGGCCCTGTACACCTGGTCCGTCGTCCACCGCAACGACCTGCCGCCCTTCGGCTCCCGCGTCCCGTACGTCGCGGCCGTCGTCGACCTCGCCGAGGGGCCCCGGATGATGACGGAGGTCGTGGAGTGCGCGCACGACGGCCTGCGGATCGGGATGGGGCTGACGGTCACGTTCCGGGGCGCCGGGGAGGGCGAGAACGGCGAGCACGTGGCGGTGTTCCGGCCTCGGGGCTGACCGCCCTCCTTGCTCACCCGCCCTCCGCCGCCGCCGGGGCGAGCTGGGCCAGCACCAGCCCGTGCAGCAGCTCCGCGTCCACGAACTCGTCCTCCTCCGGCGCCCCGCACCGCCAGCTCAGCGGATACGTGTTGCCGTCCGGGGCGGGGATGCCCACCCACTGGTCGCGCGCGGCCGGCCCGAAGCACTTCGCGCCGGGCGGCCAGTCGTACCCCTCGCTCGCGCCCGGCGGGATCAGGAAGTACGTCCACCGTGCCCCCGCCATCTCCCGCACTACAGGGCCCGGCTCGCCGTCCGTCAAGGAGGCCAGATGCTGGAGCACGGCCTCGCCCCGGACACCCCGGAGCCTGATGGCGTCGAAGTAGATACCGGAGAGGTGCAGTTGGTGCCCGGCGACGGGTACCCATTCGGGGTGTTTCTTGCTCGTCATGGCTATGAGCATTCCGGCGACTGCGTAGCGTGACCAGCAGGACACGGTCCACATCGACGTGATGTGGGGAGGGTGGTGATGGCTGTGGGGACGAGTGGCGAGCTGACACACGGACGGCGGCTGGTGGGAGAGCTGATCCGTATCCACCGGGTACGGGCCGGGCTCACGCAGAAGGCGGCGGCGGATCAGCTGCTGATCTCGGAGTCGCTGATGGGCGCGGTCGAGCGGGCGGAACGCATCCCCTCGCGCGACCTGCTGACGGACGCCGAGCGGGCGTTCGCGGCGGGCGGGGCGCTGGCGGCGTGCGGCGAGTTGGTGGACGAGGAGAAGTACCCGCCGAAGTTCCTGGACTGGGCGCGGCTGGAACGGCTCGCGCGGGTCATCAGCGCGTACGAGACGATGCTGATCCCGGGCCTGCTCCAGACGGAGGCGTACGCGAACGCGCTGTTCCGGTCGCACGTACCGGCTTACTCGGAGGCCGACCTAGTCCGGCTAGTTGAAGCCCGACTGGAACGGCACGCGGTGCTGACCCGGAAGCCGCCGCCGCGCATCGGGTACGTCATCGAGGAGTCGGTCCTGGACCGGACGCTGGGCGGGCCGGAGGTGCTGAAGGAGCAGTTGCGGCACCTGCTCGACTGCGTCGATCGGTTCAACCACCTGACGGTGCAGGTGATGCCGTCGGACCAGCACACGCACGCGGGGTTGATGGGGCCCATGCAGTTGATGTCCACGGCGGAAGGGCGCAATCTGCTGTACGTGGAGGGGCAGGGCGGCGGTAGGTTGATCTCGAAGCCGGAGCAGGTGAGCGATCAGCTCGACCTCTTCGGCATCCTGCGGGCCCAGGCGCTCAACCCCTGGAAGTCGGCGGAGATCATCGAGACGAAGGTGAGACAACTGTGAGCCACGGGCCCGGACTGACCTGGTTCAAGTCCAGCTACAGCGGCAATACGGGCGAAGCCTGCATCGAAGTCGCCTACGACTGGCACAAGTCCAGCTACAGCAACAACGAAGGCGCTGCCTGCGTCGAGGTCGCCACCTGCCCCCACACCGTCCACGTCCGCGACTCCAAGGTCACCGACGGGCCCACCTTCGCCGTCGCCCCGGCCGCCTGGACCGTGTTCCTGGGCCACGCCGCCACCGCCAACGGCTGAGGCTCAACGGCTGAGGCCGGTGCCGCTACGCCTCAGCGGGGCCGCAGCCCCAGGGTGAGGCGGGCCGGGAGCAGCGTCGTCCGTACGTCCGGGAGTGGGTCCATGTGCTCCACCGTGAAGCGGAACCGGGCCACGAGGGTGGACAGGACGGTCGCCAGCTCCAGGTCCGCCAGCGCCTTGCCGACGCACCAGCGGCTGCCGATCCCGTACGGGAGGTACTCCCCGGCGGCCGGCTGGAGCAACTCCCAGCGGTGCGGGCGGAACGCCGAGGGGTCGGTGAAGACGGGTGCGGTGCGGTGCATGACGTACGGCGAGATCATGACCGCCGCGCCCGCCGGGAGGCGCCAGTCGCCGCAGGTCTGCTCGCCGTTGGCCGTGCGCAGGATCAGCCAGTTGGGCGGCCACAGGCGCAGTGACTCGGCGATCGTCCAGCGCAGGATGTCCGGGATGGTGCCACCGCCGAGCGGATCCACGGCGGCGGCGCACTCCTCGGCCACGTCCGGCTCACGCGCCAGCGCCACCAGGGCCCAGGTGACAGCGGCGGCCGGGACCCGGTACGAGGCGAGGCCGTTGGAGACGAGCATGCGGACCGTCGCCTCGCCGTCCAGCCCGGCGGCGGCCAGTGACGCGACGAGCCCGCCCTCGCCCGGCCCGGCGAGCACCCGGCGCAGCTCCTCCTCAAGCTTCTTCTGCGCGCTGACCGACCGGCGGTAGCGGGGCAGGAAGCGGCGCACGGCGGGTGGGAAGTGGAAGGGGCTGCTGATCAGCGGGGTGAGCGAGTTCAGCAGGTCGCCGGTACGCCGGGCGGCGGCCCCGGCGTCGCGGGTGCCGAAGCAGAACCGGGCGAACGAGCGGGCGGACAGCTGCTCCAGCTCGGCGACGGGATCGATGACCGAGGACCGGGTCCGCCAGCGGTCGCACAGCCGGCCGGTCTCCTCCTCCAGCCAGGCCCGGTGGGCCTCCACAGCGCCGGGAGCCATGCCCTTCTGGGTGGCCCGCCGGCCCCGCATCCACGCTTCGGTGGCCGGATCGCCGCGCTCGCCGCTGACCTCGTCGCGCCGGATGTTGCCAGTGACGAGGAAGTCGGTGTTGGTGCGGCGGAGTACGTCGTGGACGGCGGCCGGGTCGTTCACCAGGACGGTGCCCCCGGTCAGCTCCACCACCGGTCCGTGCCGCTCGACCGAGGCCAGGAGATGGCCGAGGCGGTCCTTCTCGTAACTCTCCATCAGCCCGGCCTGCGTCGCGCCCGTACGGACCGGCGGCCGGGGCGTGGTCTGTTCGGTCAACGGTGACACCCCTGGGTCGGAGGACGGCCCGGCCCCGACAGGCGGGGCCGGGCCGTCATCGGGCCTGACGTGCTACGGGATCCAGGGGTAGGCCCCGGCGGCTCCCTTGGTCGTGAAGCCGAACTTGCTCGCAGCCTTGTACAGAATGCGCTTAGCCATCAGACACCTCCTCATACATGGGGAACATCGACAGTGTGGCCACCGTCGTCAGCGATAGAGACCTAGCCCAAAGGGGCTGCGTATAAACGGAGTTACGGGAGAAGGTCCGGCAACTCGCTGTTACAGAGGGAGGCTTGGCGGCTAGGGTGACCGGACGAGCCGCCGGGACTCACCGACCCATCGACCCACGGACCCGCAAACCCACCGACCCACCGACCCACGGTTCGCTGCCACGCCTCATCGGGGGGAGCTGCTGTGACGGACCAGGCCGCGGTTGATCTGCTGGACATCGATCCCGCCTTCGGAACCGATCCTTACCCTGCCTACGCCGTGCTGCGGGCCAGAGGGCCCGTCCATGAGATCCGCGGAGGCGGCGAGGAGCGGTTCTGGCTCGTCGTCGGGCATGACGCCTGCCGGGAAGCGCTCGTCGACCCCCGGCTCAGCCGGGACTGGCGGCGCAACGGCCATCTGGCCACCGGTCTCGACGCACCGCCCGCCACGGACGGCCCCGGCAACGCCCACATGCTGCTGAGCGACCCGCCGGACCACACCCGGCTGCGGCGGCTGGCCGCCCGCGCGTTCACCCCGCGCCGCGTCGCCGCTCTCGCCCCGCGCATCCAGGAAGTCACCGACGGACTGGT
This sequence comes from Streptomyces sp. NPDC026589, assembly GCF_040638385.1. Taxonomy (NCBI): domain Bacteria; kingdom Bacillati; phylum Actinomycetota; class Actinomycetes; order Kitasatosporales; family Streptomycetaceae; genus Streptomyces; species Streptomyces sp. NPDC026589. Next base: position 113,977 of record NZ_JBEZYG010000021.1, on the reverse strand, counting down.
GGACGGCATGCTCGCCGCCGAGGACCGTCGGGCCGACCTGGTGGACGCGCTCGCCTACCCGCTGCGGATCACCGTCATCTGCGAACTGCTCGGCATTCCGGAGCTGGACCGGGACGCCTTCAGGCGGTGGTCCGACGAGATCACCGCGCCCACCGGTGCGGAGGCGGCGCGGGCCGCGCAGGCGGAGGCGGTGCCGTATCTCGGCGGGTTGATCGCCGCCAAGCGCGAGGCGCCGGGGGACGACCTGCTCAGCGATCTGATCCATACGGTCGACGAGGGCGGGGACCGGATGAGCGAGGACGAACTGCTCTCGATGGCTCTCCTGCTGCTCCTGGCAGGACACGAGTCCACGGTGAACTTCCTCTGCAAAGGCGTCCGCGCCCTCTTTGCTCACCCCGAGCAGTTCGCCCTGCTCCGTGGCGACCTGGACGGCCTCGTGGAGGGGGCGGTGGAAGAGATGCTGCGCTACGACGCCCCGGTGGAGACCGCGCCGCCCCGGGTGGCCGTCGAGCCGGTGGAGATCGGCGGCCGGCTCGTCCCGGCGGGGGCCGTGGTCCTGATCGCCCTGGCCGACGCCGGGCGGGACCCCGCCCGTTCCACCGCCCCGGACCGCTTCGACATCCGGCGCACCGCCGCCGGGGACCGGGCGCACCTGGCGTTCGGCCACGGCGTCCACTACTGCCTGGGCGCACCGCTGGCCCGGCTGGAAGGGCGCATCGTCTTCCGCACCCTGCTCGGCCGCTGCCCGACGCTCGCCCCGGACGGGGCCGAGGGGGGCCGGATGTCGGGGCTGCTCGCGCGCGGAGAGCGGAAGGTGCCGGTCCGGTGGTGAGGGTGAGGCTCCGGAGTGCGGGCGCGGGCCTTCACAGCCCCGGCGCGCCCCACACCGGGAACCACCGGGACAGGTCCTTCTCCACCCGGAGGTCGTCCCCGAGGACGCCCCGCACCTGGAGCTCCAGTTGGTTGTCCCGTTTCTCGGCACCGCCGGGCAGCGGGGCGAACGGGTAGAACGTGCCGCGTTTGTAGAGGTAGACCAGCGCCAGCGACCGGCTCTCCGCGCCCTCCCCGTCCCTCCCGTCCCGGAAACCGATCAGCGAGCAGAGCAGGTGCGGGCCGAAGCCGCCGTCCTGGAGCAGCGTGTTCACCGCGTGGAGGTCGTTGACCAGGGCGGCGGAGTCGTCGGCGGGGTGGCGGGCGAGCAGCCAGGTGTAGCCGTACGCGTCCCGGCTGAACTCCACCGGGATGCCGCCGCGCTCCGTGTCCGCGTCCAGCAGTTCGCGTACGTCCTCCTGGAGCCGGGCGAAGCCGCCGCCCTCCACGCCCGCGAAGCAGACCGATCCCAGGCCGGTCGGTGCGAAGCCGGCGGCGGCCTGGAGGGTGAGGGCGGCGGAGGGGACGGCGAAGAGCTGGTCGAGGTCGGGGCGGACCGGTTTGCTCCGGCCGAGGATCGCGTCGAGCAGGCCCACGGGCGTAACTCCTCACTGTTCTTTACTGCGTGCTCAGCGGGACAGGCCGGCTCTTTGCTGCGTGCTCAGCGGGACAGGTCGGTGGAGATGCGGGACAGCTGGTCCAGGCGCTGCTCCAGCGTCGGGTGGGACGAGAACAGGCGGCCCAGGGACTCCTTCGCGGAGAACGCCGGCATGAAGTAGAACGCGTTGTACGGCTCCGCCTTCCGCAGGTCCTCGGTCGGGATGCGGGCCATCTGCCCGCTGACCTTCGTCAGGGCGGAGGCGAGCGCGGAGGGCCGGCCGGTGAGCAGGGCGGCGGCCCGGTCGGCGGACAGCTCGCGGTAGCGGGAGAGCAGCCGGGTCAGCAGGAAGCTGATCGCGTACACGACGGCGCTGATCAGCGGGATCAGCAGCAGGAGGATGCCCGCGGGGTCGTTGCCGGGCCTGCTGCGGGCGAAGCCGCCCCACAGGGCGATACGGGTGATGATGCCGGCCAGCACCCCGAGGAACGAGGCGATCGTCATGACGGCCACGTCCCGGTGCGCGACGTGCGACATCTCGTGGGCGAGGACGCCCTCCAGCTCCTCCGGCTCCAGTCTGCGCAGCAAACCCGTCGTCGCGCAGACCAGGGCCGTCTTCTCGCTGCGGCCGGTGGCGAACGCGTTCGGTACGTCGCTCTCGGCGATGGCCACCTTGGGCTTCGGCATGTCCGCCAGCGCGCAGATCCGGTCGATGGTGCCGTGCAGTTCGGGGGCCTGCTCGGGGGTGACCTCGCGGGCCCCCATGCCGTACGCGGCGATGCGGTCGCTGAACCAGAACTGGGCGATGAACAGGCCGCCCGTGATGACCAGGATGATCGGCCAGGAGCCCCGCAGGGCCGCGAGGAGCACGCCCACGAAGACGACGTAGAGCAGACCGATCAGGAACATGGTGGTGACCATGCGACCGGTCAGGCCCCGGTCGGGGGCGTAGCGCGAACGGGCTCGTGGCATCGGTGCCTCCCAACAGCTCACCTCTCACCTGCCTCCCATAGTGCCCCTTAACGGTGAGAACCGGATAAGCGTGCGGTCTGCACCGGTCGAGGGCGGAACGGTTCGGGGCCGCCCGCACCGGTCGGCGGCGGACCGGCTCGGGGGCCCCGCGCCGCTCACGGCCAGAGCAGCTCGCGCGTCCAGGAGCCGCCTGCCGGGCGCCGGTAGCGCAGCCGGATGTGGCGGCGCCGGGCGTCGCCCTGGAAGAACTCGACCTCGGCCGGCTCGACCACGTACCGGGTCCAGGTCGGAGCCTCCGTGTCCGGCTCCGCCCGCGCCCGGTCCCAGGCCGCGTCCGCCGCCAGGTGCAGCTCCGCCGCAGAGCCCACGACCTCGCTCTGCGACCCGGTCAGCGCGGCGGCGAGCGCCCCCGTGGACCGCGCGTGCAGGTCGGCGTGGCTCTCGGCGGGCGTGCAGCGGACGACCGGGCCCCGGATCCGTACCTGCCGACCTTGCGCGGGCCAGTAGAAGCCGAGGGCGGCGTGCGGGCGGGCGGCGAGCTGGTGGCCCTTGGCGCTGGTGGCGTGGGTGGCGAAGTGGAAGCCGCGCTCGTCGGCCTCGTGGAGGAGCAGCGTGCGTACGTCGGGGAGGCCCTCGGCGTCGGCGGTGGCCAGCGACATCGCGTGCGGCTCCGGCTGACCCGCAGCGACGACCTCGGCGAACCAGGCGTGGAAGAGGGGGACCGGGGCGGACGGGGCCGACGCCGGATCGAAGGACGGCAGCTCGGTGTCCCAGACGCGCTGGGCGCGCAGGAGGTCGCGGAAGTGGGGCGGGGCGGGGGAGTCGGCTTCGCTCATGGGCCCATTCCATCCGGTCCCGGCCGTGAGGGGGTAGTGGGGTGGGCGGCGGCGCGCCTCACGCGAACGCACTCGTCGACAACAACAGTTTACGGGCCGTCGAATGTTAACTACGGTTGTCGCATGACTGCATTCGGGATCACTCCGGAAGAACAGGTGGAGCTCGACAAGGCGCTCTATGACGCCCTCGACCCCCTCGCGTCGGCCATCCGCTCCCGGCTGTCGGGGCTGCCCGAGGACCGCAAGTGGGAGGCGGAGCCCGTCGAGGTGGCGTTGTCCGTCCTGGCCGCGTGGAAGGTCGTGGACACGGAGGTGAAGCGGCTGACGGCGATCGCGGCGGGCACGGCCGGGACGTATGGCGCGAGCTACGAACAGTTGGGGTCCGTATGGGGCATCACCCGGCAGGGCGCTCGGAAGAAGTGGCCCGAAGCCGTCAGCCGCCCGGCGGCCCCGGGATCGTCGACGAACCGGACCGTCGAACTGTGCGGCGGAACGGCCGAGCTGACTCGGGAGTCCACGTCCGGCGGCTGGCGGTGGACCGGCGTGGGTGCGGACGGGACGCGGGGGGCGGCCGACGCGGAGGTCTCGTACGCGACGCCGGAGGAAGCCGCCGCCCACGCGGGCGCCTTCCTGAAGGGGCACTCGCGGGTGGACGGCGCGGCGATGCGCCGTGAGGCGGACGACTTCTTCGGCACGGAGGATCGGGTCGGCCACGAGGACCCGTGGGGGCGCGGGGCGCAAGGGTGATTGAGGGGAGCGGGGGCGATTGAGCGGCGCCCGCTCGCGTGGGCGGCCACCCGCTCGCGCCTGCTCACCCCCGCCCCAGCACCACCGTCCCCGACGAGCAGAACCAGCCGCCCGTCCCCGAGGCCACCGCCAGCTCCGGGAGGCGGCCCCCGGCCTTGCGCACCTGGCGTTCGCCGGCCTCGCCGCGCAGTTGCCGTACCGCCTCCACCAGCAGGAACAGCCCCCGCATCCCGGGGTGGCAGGCGGACAGTCCGCCGCCGTCCGTGTTCACCGGGAGTTCGCCGCGCAGCCCCGTGCGGCCCTTCTCGACGAACGCGCCGCCCTCGCCCTTCGCGCAGAAGCCCAGGTCCTCCAGGGTCACCAGCGTCATGTACGTGAACGCGTCGTAGATCTCGGCCAGGTCGATGTCGGCGGGCCGCACCCCGGCCCGTTCGAAGGCCAGGCGGCCGGAGACGGCGGCGGGCGAGACCGTGAAGTCCTCCCACTCGGACATCGAGGAGTGCGAGACGTGCTCCCCGGTCCCCAGGATCCAGACGGGCCTTCTCGCCGTGTCGGGTACGTACTCCTCGGCGGCCAGCAGCACCGCGCAGCCCCCGTCGCTGCGGATGCAGCAGTGCAGCTTGGTGAACGGGTCCGCGATCATCGGGCCGGAGAGGACGTCGTCGACCGTGATCGGGTCCCGGAACATCGCCTCCGGGTTCGCCGCCGCGTTCGCCCGCGCCGTCACCGCCACCTCGGCGAGCTGTTCCAGTGACGTGCCGTACTCGTGCATGTGGCGGCGGGCGGCCATCGCGTACTTGGCGATCAGCGAGTGTCCGTACGGCACTTCGAACTGCGCCGGCCCCCGCGCCCCGAACGACAGGTTCGACGTGCGGCGGCCCGCCTTGATGTCGGCCCGGGCCGTCGACCCGTACACCAGGAGCACGGCACGGGCCCGGCCCGCGGCGATGGCGTCCGCCGCGTGGGCGGCCATCACCTCCCAGGTGGCGCCGCCCACCGCCGTGGAGTCGACCCAGGTGGGCCGCAGCCCCAGATACTCGGCGACCTCGACCGGGGCGAGCGTCCCGAGTCCGGCCGAGGCGAAGCCGTCGACGACCGAGCGGTCGAGGCCGGAGTCGGCGAGCGCGCGGCGGGCGGCCTGGGCGTGCAGGGCGTACGGGGTGGCGTCGTCGACCCGGCCGCAGTCCGCGAGAGCCACGCCGACGACGGCGACCCTGCGCGGACGGCAGGAGGCGGCCGGGGCGGAGCGGTCCGGGGCGGCGGATGACTGGCGGGAGCCGGCCGGGCGGGAGCCGGCCGGGGCAGAGGAGGAGGGGGAGGGAGCCGGGTCGGAGGGACCCGGGGCGGCGGAGGCCTGGCGGGAGGCAGCCAGGCCGGAGGGGGCCGGGCCGGAGGGGGCCGGGTCGGGAGAAGCCGGGCGGGAGGTAGCCGGGTCGGGGGAAGCCGGGGCTGAGGCCATGAATCTGACGGTACATCAGATAGTGGTGGCCGCCGCAACCGTTCGGGCACGACGGCTTCCGCCGCCCAAGCGCGTGCGGGACCCTGGGAAATGCCGCACCCCGCGCCTAACATGACGGCTCGTCAGATCAGGGGCCGGTCGTCGGCCCCTGGGTGGAAGGAGCCCGCAGATGGACGCCGCCTTCACCGCGGAACAGCACGAGATCCGCCGCACCCTGCGCGAACTGCTCGCCCGGAGCGCCGGCCCCGACGCGATCCCCGCCGCCGTGCGCACCGCCGAGGGCTACGACCCGGTTCTGTGGCGCAGGCTCGCCGGGGACCTCGGGCTGCCGGGGCTCGCCGTCGCGGAGGAGTACGGCGGGGCCGGGTGCACGGCCACCGAGCTGGCCCTCGCCTGCGAGGAGACCGGGCGTGCGCTGCTGCCCACACCGCTGCTCGCCACCGCCGCCCTCGCCGCACCCTTGATCGCCGCCCTCGGCACCCCGGACCAGCGGGCCGCCCTGCTGCCCCGGATCGCCGGCGGAACCCTGACCGCCTCCCTCGCCGTCCCCGGCGGCTCGCTCGCCACCGCCCTCGGCCTCACCGGCGACAACGCCGACGGGGCCTGGGCGGGCGGCGGCCGGGCCGGCGGCATCCAGGCCCGCGGACCCGGGGAGGGCGGCGGCCGGCGGCTCTACGGGGAGGCGGAACGGGTCCTGGACGGGCACAGCGCGGGGGTGCTCCTGGTCGCCGCCCACGCCGGGGGCTACCCGCGCAGCCGTACGCTCCTGTTCCTGGTGGACCCCGGAGCGGCGGGGCTGGCACGCACCCGGCTCACCGCGCTCGACGAGACCCGCCCGCTGGCCCGCGTCGAGCTGCGCGACACCCCGGCCGAGCTCCTCGGCGCGGACGACACCGCCGACGCGGCCGCCGCGCTCGCCGCCGCCGGACGCACCGCCGCCGCGATCCTCGCCGCCGAGGCGGTCGGGACGGCGGCGAGCGCCCTGGAGCGCACCGTGGAGTACGTGAAGGCGCGCGAACAGTTCGGCAGGGCCGTCGGTTCGTTCCAGGCCGTCAAACACCGCCTCGCCGACCTGTACGTACGCGTCGAGGCGGCCCGCTCCGCCGCGTACCACGCCGCCCGGGACCCGGAGGCCGGGCCGCTCGCGCTCGCCCAGGCCCTGGAGGCGGCCCGGATCACCACCGGTGAGGCCGTCCAGCTGCACGGCGGCATCGGCTTCACCTGGGAGCACGAGGCGCACCGGTACCTGAAGCGGGCGGCGGGCGACGAACTGCTCTTCGGCCCGGTCCACCGGCTGCGCGACCACGCGGCGCGGCGGGCCGGACTCTTCGGGCCCGACCGGATGCCGCTCGCTGCGGCACCCGGGGCGGGCGTCCGATGACCGCCGCCCGCGGTGTGCGTCTGGTCCAGAAGGTCTCCTCGACCCGCGCGTTCGGGCGGATCGCCCCGCACGTGGTTCCCGCCCTGGACCGGGCCGTGCACCGGCTCACCCGGGGAAAGGTGCTGCTCAGCGCCCGGATGCTGCCGGGGCTCGTCCTCACGGTGCCGGGGGCGCGCACGGGCCGGCCGAGGACCACGCCACTGGCCTGCATGCCGGAGGGCGAGGTGGAGGGCAGCTGGATCCTGGTCGGCAGCAACTTCGGGCGCCCGGGTCACCCGGCCTGGACCGCCAATCTGCTGGCCCGCGGGGGCGAGGCCGTCGTCAACTGGCGCGGCCGGGACATCCCGGTGCGCGCGAGCCTGCTGGAGGGCGAGGACCGGGAGCGGGTGTGGCAGGCCGCACTCGCGTTCTGGCCGCCGTACGCGGCGTACCAGCGGCGGCTGGAGCGGCAGATCCGGCTGTTCCGGCTGGAGCGCCGGTAGCGGGGGTGAGCCCGATGGCCCGTCCTGGTCCTCCGGGAACGAGGCAGGGCGGCCCCGGCGCGACCCCGCCTCCGGGAACACCGACGGCGGACCACCCGCAGGGTGCCTGGGTGGTCCGCCGTCGGTGAGACAGGACGTGGGGCGTCCGGGCGAGCGGGTGCCCGCCCGGTGGCGTGGGGCGTCCGGGGCCGGCCGGCCTCCCGCGCCCCGGGCCGCCTACTTCGTCGGCTTCTTGCCGGTGATGCCGAGGTGTACCAACAGGGCCAGATTGGGCCGCAGTTCGGCCTGCTTCACACCCCAGGTGGTGAAACCCTTCTGGTGCGAGGCGACCGCGGCCAGCATCGCCACCAGGGAGCCCGCCATCGCCGCCGGACTGACGTCCTTGTCGACCTTGCCCTTGCTCTGGAGCTCCTTCACGGAATCCGTGAGGGAGTTGGTGACCGAGTTCAGGATCTTCATACGGATCTTGTAGAACCGCTTGTCCCCCTCCGCCGCTCCGAGGTCGATCACGCGGAGGATCGCGTCGTTGTGCCGCCAGAAGTCGAGGAATCCCTCGACGAGTTGTTCGGCGGTGGTCCAGCCGGCCTTGCCGACCCAGGAGCGTCCGGCGACCAGTTCGGTCAGGCCGGCGCCCTCCTTGGCGACCTCCTCGGCGATTTCGAGGACGGCGCCCTCCACGTCGGGGAAGTACTGGTAGAAAGTCGCGGGTGAAGTCCCGGCCTTCCGGGCGACGTCGATGACTTTGACGTCCCGGTACGGCGAGGAGCTGAGCATCTCGCTGAGGCAGTCGAGCAGCTTCTGCCGCGTCGCCTGACCGCGTCGACCGGCCACGCGGCCGTCGACGGTACGTACTTGTCCTGTCATGCCGTCAGCTTACCGAGGGGTGATGGGAGCGCGATTCGGCCGACTGCAAATGGGGAACGCCGCAGGACCAGCGGGGTGCGCGGGGGTGGCGAGCGGCGGTTTTCAGCCGCCGCGCGAGAGGTGCCGGAGCGTGGAGAGCGGCCGGGTGCGGCCAGGGTCGCAGTCGGAGTAAATGTTATCAACAGCCTGTGGACAACTTCGGTGGACAACTTTCGTCCACATGGTGAGCGCACCCTTCATCAATCGGTCAAAGGTTCCCTTTAGGTGCTTCCGGGGCGCGCGGGGCCGGGCGCGACGTTACGTTGACTGTGACGGGCGTCACTGCTACGGAAGGACCCGGTCCCATGGCCGCATTCGCGCATTCCGCGCCGTGCTGGGCGGACGTGCAGCTCTCCGACCTCGAAGCGGGCAAGCGCTTCTACGGCGGGCTCTTCGGCTGGACCTTCCGGGCCGGCGACGGCATGCCCTTCGCGGACGCGCTCAGCGACGGCCGCCTCGTCGCCGGCCTCGCCGCCAAGAAGGACGGCCGGATGCCCACGGCCTGGGGCGTCCACTTCGCCACCGACGACATCCGGGCCACCGTCGCCGCGATCCGCGAGCACGGCGGCCAGATCATCACCGACCCCGTACGGGCGGGGCGCGCCGCCATCGTGGCGCAGGCGGCCGACCCCGGGGGCGCCGTCTTCGGACTCTGGCAGCCGGAGGAACGCGCGGGCTTCGAGAAACAGAACGACCCCGCCTCCTTCTGCTGGACCGAGGTCTACACCCGGCAGCCGGACAAGGTGGACCCCTTCTACGAGAAGGTCTTCGGCTTCCACGGCACCGACCTGGACGAGGCGGGCCACGACATCTCCGGCGACTCCGAGGCGCTGGTCGACTTCCGGATGTGGTCCCCCGAGGGCGCCGAACCGGGCCCGGACACCGCTGTCGGCGGCCGGAGCGTCATCACGGACGCGTTCCCGGCCGAGATGCCGAGCTACTTCCTCGTCTACTTCGCCGTCGCCGACTGCGACGCCGCCGCCGAACTCGCCGTACAGCTCGGTGGCCGGGTGGCCCAGCCGCCCTTCGACATCCCCTCCGGGCGGATGGCCGTGCTGCACGACGACCAGGGGGCCGCCTTCGCCGTGCTGGAGCCCGCCGAGCCGCGTCCGTAACCCCGGCTCCCGCGCCTCCGTAACCGCGGCTCCCGCGCCTCCGTAACCGCGGCTTCCGTACCTCCGTAACCCCGGTTCTCGCGCCCCCGTAACCCCGGCTTCCGCACCCTTCGCTCCCTCTCCGCACCCCCGGTGTGGGGGATACCGCCCGAAGTGGCATGAGACATCCCCATCCGCCCCCGGGTTCGCAACCGGGGCCCGGGCCAGGAAGAATCGGGGTGCGTACCGCCAGGTGATGCCCAGTGGTGAGACCCTGCACAGGGCGAGCTGCGCAGTGCGGAATTCGACCGGGCGGTAATTCGCGGACTTCGTCGCCGAGGTCCGTCTACGGGGAGGTGGCAGGCAAGTGGTGGAGCAGCTGACGCAGCACGACCCGAGACGGATCGGCCCGTTCGAGGTGCTGGGACGGCTCGGGGCCGGCGGCATGGGGCTGGTCTATCTCGCGCGGTCGGCGTCCGGCCGACGGGTGGCGATCAAGACGGTGCGGACCGAACTCGCCGAGGACCAGCTCTTCCGGGTCCGCTTCACCCGCGAGGTCGAGGCCGCCCGCGCGGTCAGCGGGTTCTACACCGCCGCCGTGGTCGACGCCGACCCGCGGGCCGCCGTGCCCTGGCTCGCCACCGCCTATGTGCCCGCACCCTCGCTCGAAGAGATAGTGAACGAGTGCGGTCCCATGCCGACCCAGGCGGTGCGCTGGCTGGCCGCCGGCATCGCCGAGGCCCTCCAGTCCATCCACGGCGCGGGCCTCGTCCACCGCGACCTGAAGCCGTCCAACGTCCTCGTCGTCGAGGACGGCCCCCGGGTGATCGACTTCGGCATCGCGTCCGGCGTCTCCAACACCCGGCTGACCATGACGAACGTCGCCGTCGGCACGCCCGCGTACATGTCGCCCGAACAGGCCCGGGACTCCCGCAGCGTCACCGGGGCCAGCGACATCTTCTCCCTGGGCTCCACGCTCGTCTTCGCCGCCACCGGGCACGCCCCCTTCCACGGGGCCAACCCGGTCGAGACGGTGTTCATGCTGCTGCGCGAGGGCCCCGACACCGAGGGGCTGCCCGAGGACCTGCGGCCGCTGATCGAGTCCTGCATGCAGATGGACGCCACCCAGCGGCCGAGCCCCGCCGACCTCCAGGCCCAGCTCGCCCCGCACCTCTTCGCCTCCGGCAGCGACGACAGCGGCACGGCCTCGGCCTGGCTGCCGTCCGTGGCCACCGCGATGATCGAGCGGCGCAGGGGCGGCGGGCGCACCGCGCCGCCCGCCCCGGCCGTGCCCCCGCCGCCCCCGCAGCGGCCCCCCAGGGCTCCGGAGCGGGACACCGCCTGGCGCAGCGGGGCGGACCTGCGCTCGCCCTCCCCGCTGTCCTCGCCCTCGCCGCTGTCCGGCGCGTCCGGCCCGTCCGCGGGCCTTTCCGCCGCTCCCGGTGGCGGGCCCGTCCAGCTGCCCGGCGCCAAGGTGCCGATCGGCCCCGGTCCGCGTGCGGGGGAGGGGCGCGGAGCCGCCGCCGCGCACCCGGCCGCCGCGACCGGCTGGGTCCGGCCGCCCGCCGGAGTGAACGGCTCGTCGCCGGTGGCGGCCCCCGTCCCGGCCCCCGGCCCCGCCCCGGACGGCGCGGCCCCCGCCCCCGACCGCTGGCGGCCCTGGCGCTTCCGCATGTCCAACGACGTGTGGGGCACGCCCGTCGTCTCCGGCGACCTGCTGTACGTGACGTCCTTCGAGGTCCACGCGCTGGACGTGGGCAATGGGCGGCGCCAGTTCAAGACCCGGGACGTGGCCTGGGCGATGGCCGTCGAGGGCGGCAGGATCCACGCCTCGGACGGCCCCTCGCTGTACGCGCTGGACGCCACGACCGGCGCCGAGCAGTGGCGGCTGGCGACCGACGCCTGGGTGTACGCCCTCAAGGCCGACCGGGGCACGGTCCTGACCGCGACCCGGGGCGGCGGCGTCCAGGGCTGGGAGGCCTCCAACGGCGAGAAGCTGTGGGAAGTCACCGGTGCGCAGAGCGACTTCGAGACGGCGGAGGCCGGCCCGGTCATCCACGACGGCACGGTGTACGTCTGGCAGGACGCCCGGCTGCGCGCGCTGGACGCCCGTACGGGCATCGAGCGCTGGTCGTACCCGATCGGCGACGCGGCCTCCTGCGGCGGCGTCCCGGTCCGGGTCACCCCGGCCCCCGACGGCTACGTCTACATCGCGGCGGGCACCCGGGTGCTGGCGGTGGAGACCGGCTCCGGCCGGGTGCGCTGGCACTTCGAGTCGCCCGCGGTCTTCCTCTCCCCGCCCGCGTTCGCCCCGGGCCCGGCGGTGACCGGCGGCGGGGTGTACCTCGCGGACTACCTCGGCACGGTGTACGCGCTGGACGCGACGACCGGCAAGGACCGCTGGCGGATCGCCACGGAGGCCCGCTCCTCCATCGAACCGGTGCTGGTCGCCGTGGGCAACGTGCACGTGGGCAGCGGCAGCGCGCTCTACACCCTGGACGCGGTCACCGGCACCCCGAAGTGGCGCTTCGCGGCGGGCGGCGACGTGGTGGGCTCCCCGGTGGTGGCGGACGGCCGGGTCCACTTCGGCTCGGCGGACCACGTCCTCTACACCCTGGACGCGGCGGGCGGCCAGCTGCGCTGGAAGCTCGCGACGGGCGGCGAGATCACGGGATCGCCCGTGGCGCAGGCGGGCGTGGTCTACGCCTGCAGCAAGGACCGCTGCGTGTACGCGCTGGACGCGCTGAAGGGAACGGGCACGGGGAACAGGGCCCGGACCTGAGCCGGGTGCGGTCCTCGAACCCCGGAGGGGTCGAAAGATGTCCTCGATCGCCGGACGGGCTTGATTTCCAGGCCCGCCCGGCGCATACTCAGCCGCGCTCCTTCTCCCACCTCCGTGTGCCGGTGGGACTCAGGGGCAGAGTGACGGCGCGATGCTCTTCCGGATGACGTTGCCGCCGGCACTCAGAGCCGCCTCCAGTTCGCCTCGTAGCCGCTCCGGCAGAGTCCCCGTCCGGAGGGCACAAGCCCGCACCAGGGCACGGCAGTCCCGCACTTGCCGATCCGTGGCGAGCTCGATGAACAGTGGGTGCGCCAAGTTGTCCCGGGCTGCGTAGCCGTCCTCGGTCTCCGTCGCTCTCCGGTGCAAGTCCTCAACGATGCGGCGCGCGGCGGGAAGATCGGCGGACTCCATCACGCCGAGGACGGTCAGGCCCAGCCGGATGTCGAAGACGGTCATCCCCGGTTCGGCCGCCCGCTCAAGGTAAGTGGCTGCCAGATTCGCCAGGGGGCCGTCGACTGGTTGCCCCGCGGCTCGGTGCCGCAGGACAGTCAGACATGCCGTGACAGTCCGCTCCCACGGCTCGCCGGGCACCGTCTCGGCGAGGAGTGCCGAGGCGTGTGCCGTATCTCCCGCAGCGAGCGAGGCGATTACCGCTACTTGGCGTCCGTCGAGCATTCGTTTGCCCACGCCTCGGAGGGCCTCAACGTGCGCCAAGGCCTCGGACCATCGGGCCTGGATGGTGAGAGCGCGTGTGCCGTCGGCGAGGAGCACGCGCCACAACCACGCGACGACCTCGTGACGGTCCTTGTCCGTGGCGGTGAGGTCCGCCGGGATCGCAACGCCTTCGAACCGGACCGGTATGCCCGCCTCGACGGCCGCGTATAGGTCGAGCAGCCCTTGACGGCCCACATCGGCGTGGCCGCCACGGATCTGGAGGCGGGCGAGATTGACGACGGGCTCCAAGCCGCGGATCGCGCTCATGGCGGGCAGGGGGCAGGCAGGGAGATAGGCGGCGGCGTGCTCGTGGCACATCGTGCGTGCCAGGTCGGGAAGGCCGAGATCGGAGGCAATGAGCGCGGCCTGGTTGTAGACGGAGGACGCCACCCCCTGATCGGTCTCCGCCATCGCGCTGTCGGCCAGGTCGGCGAGCGCGCGCACGCGCTTCGGCAGGGGAAGGCAGGCGGGCCGGAATCGGGCGACGAGCGGAAAGCGCTGAGCTGTGGATCCGTGCGGGTCCATGAACTCCCCCAGGTGTGCGTGAGGACGGGTAAGGCGACGGTGGCCGCCGGTTGCGCGCCGACGTCCACGGTCCACTACGCGAGGGGCGTCATCGCCAGTCGACGACGATGCGGTTGAGCGGGGTGACGAGCGCGAAGAGGTCGGCTCGCTGCTCGATCGCGGGGGAGTCGAGGGGCTGGATCTCGAACGTTGCCTCGCGGCCCCGGTACTCCAGGTCCCACACGCGGATGGCCGCAGCGACCCTTGCTGCCAGTTCATCGCTGCCGGGACCATGGCCGATGACCCCGAACTCCCACAGCTTGCCGCCCTCGAGTGTCTTCTTCTCCGACAGGCGCCGGGCGAGATAGGTGACAGCCCCCTTGTCGACGGCTGCGGTCGAGGAGGGGTAGGGGTCCTCGGTGAGCAGAGTGCCCTTGGCGGATTGCGGGAACAGCATCCGGATCAGCCCGGAGGGAAGGGAGCAGGTGAGGAACAGTTCCATCCACTCCGGCGACTCCATGGCACGGAACGTCATGCCCGTCCACTCCTCGGTGCTCGGCTCGTGCAGGACACCGGCGAGGGCCTCGGCGTCGACTTTCTGCCCGGCGGGGGCCTGGAGCCGTACGGTTCCGTCCGCGCTGAGCGGGATGACCTGGCGGTCGTCGTCGGCGATGCCCCGCCTGAGCGGCATGAAGGTGTTCATCTCGCTACCGAGAGACACCCACCGGCCATCGCGCTGCTCATAGGCGATGGACCGGGACACCGTGCCCTTGAGGCGCTGCGGGACGAGGAGCCGGCCCCCGGGAGCAAGCTGCTGCAACCAGGCATGCGGCACGCCGTGCGCGCCCACGGTAGCGATGATGCGGTCGTACGGCGCACCTTCCGCATAGCCGAGGGCCCCGTCTCGGGTCATCGCCTCAACATTCGTGGTTCCGGCGGCGGACAGATGCGCGCGGGCGCCCTCCACGAGGTCGTCGTCGACATCGAGCGTGGTGACGTGCCCGCTCTCACCGACCAGATGGGCGAGCAGACCGGCGTTGTAACCGGTGCCTGCGCCCAGTTCGAGGACGCGCTCGCCGGGCCGGGCGTCGAGCTGGTCCAGCATGAGGGCGACCACGCCCGGCTGGGAGGCGCAGGAGATCGAGCTGCCGTCGGTGTCGTACTTGATGTGCACCGGCGCGTTGGCGTATGCGTCTTCGATCGGCACATCAGGCACGAACACGTGACGGGGCACGGCCCGCAACGCGGTCTCCACGGCGGGAGTGCGGGCGATTCCGTCAGCGTGGAGCTGGTCCACCAGGGCGTTGCGGAGGCGCTCGGCGTCGGACGCCGGGGTGGTGATCGTGTCGGTGTTCACCGCTTTCACGCTATCGGCGTTGGTCGTTGACCCGGTCGGCGACGCGGTGTGGTCACTCGTTCCCATGACTGCCTCCCGTGCGATGTTGGACAGAGCGCTCTGGTCGTCCCTGAGGAGACCGGCGCGGTTGGCGTGGAAGATGATGTGGTGGGCGATGACGGCTCGCAGACCGCGTGTGAGGGCGCCCCGTTGCGCGAGGTCTGCGAGTGTGGCCCCCGCCCGCTCGAAGGCGGTCACCCATGCGCTGTGCCCGTGGAGTGGGCCGTCGCGGAGGGACAGGCTGTGGGCATCAGCGCTCATGAGCTTACGCACGAACGGGGTCAGTTCGGCGACTCGTGCATGTGACAGAACGCCGGCGACCGGCCGGAGGTTAGCGACTTTCGCCCATACGTCGCCCTGCTCGAACCAGTCGAGTCCGGCGCCGCGCATCATGGCGCTCGCCAGCAGGACCGCAGTCTCCTTGCGCCCAAGGTGCTCCGGGCCCGGCTGGTAGATGAGCAGGTGGCGGGAGTCGCTGTGGAACAGACCGTGGGCAGCGTCCATGGCGTCCGGGCCCCCGAACGCCTCGGCCTCGGGCTCGTAGACAGAGGGCAGCCATGACACGACCACCCCGTCACCCACGAGATCGCTCAGCAGCGACTCGATGATCGGGGAGGGCGCGTCGGCGAGGTACCGCAGCGGCCAGGGCTGTTTGTTCATGAACCACCAGCCGGTGAGCTGTCCCTCGGCCTCGGCTGTGATCAGGGCGGGTCCGAGGTGTTCGTCGATGGCGTGCCGGGCGCTCTCGCGGTCGATGAAGGTGATGTTGTGCTGGTGCCAGCGGTCAGGGGGCATCGAAGTCCTTCGGTCGGTGAATCAGGCGATGAGCAGGCAGGAATCCCAGGCGGACCGGGGCGGAGCGGCGGTATCGGCAGCGAGAAGAGCCAGGGCTGTTCCGGCGGCTCCGTCGAGCAGGCCGGGCCCCGCTCCGGTGCCACTGACCAGTGCCGTGGCCGCGCGTTCGAGGTCGTCGTCCACCGGGCAGATCGCGGCCAGAAGTCCCGGGATCGCGGCTCGGATTCGACCGACGGTTGAGGGATGGGCGTCTGCGGCCGTGCGGACGGCGAGGTGAGTGAGGCCGGCGAGACCGTGGCAGAGGCCGTTGCCCGTTGTGGCTCCGAGCTGGTCCGGGTCGGTGAGGGCGGCGGCGAGCGCGCTCTCCGCCGTGATCTGGCGTTCGGTGTCACCGGTAGCGAGCGCGGCAAGTTGCTGGGCGCGGGCGAGGCCGGCTGTGCCGTAACACCATGACGGCCGCCGGAGCTTGGACCCGGGGCGGCGACCGGTGCGTAGTTCGCTCCGAGTGACCCAGTATGGCCAGGTTGATCCTCGGCCTGTCTCCTCCTGCCAGCGGTCGAGCCAGGTCAGGATGGTGCGCAGCGCTCTGTGTTGCCCGTCGGTGGCGGTGCCCTTCCGCGCAGCGAGGGCCAGGAGGGCGAGCACTCCGCCGATGCCGTGTGCCATGCCGGTGTTGGCGTGCCCACCGGGGAATCGTTCGTCCGGGCTGCCCGAGGGCCCGGTCGCAGTCCACCAACCTGGAAGTTCCTCGCCGGAGTGCCTGATCGGTTCGGTAAGGCGTACGCAGTAGTCGACGACAGCGCGCACCGCAGGGCTGCCTGGGTTCCGGCGTAGAAGGTAAGCGCCGTATCCGGCCAGGCCCCGGATGGCGTCGAACTCGGCGAGCTGCGGCAGACATCCAGCATCGATGCGGCGATGCGCGGCGTCGAGACGGCGTCTGACGTCGGTCGCGATCTGCCGGTCCATCGCGTCCAGGGCGCGCTGGTAGGAGGCAGGAAGATGGTCGGCGGCGCAGGCAAGGGCATGGGCGAAGGCGGGCATCCCGTAGAAGGGGTGGCTGTCGGGTCCGCTCGTGAGGGGCCCGTGAGACGCGGCAGCGAGCCAGCCGTGCGCATGCTGCCACGGTCCGAGGCCGTTCGCGGCCCGCTCGATGTGGAGAAGCGCGATTCCGGGCGGGCCATAGGCGAGATGTTGCCGATATGCCTGATAGACGGAAGGCGCCGTGCCGGGGTCGGCGAGCTGCGCAGCAACGGCATCGGCCAGGCCGAGCATCGGGTGCACAGTCACGCCGGCCTCCTGGTGGTGCGGGCAGTCCACGCCAGAGCAGCAGCGCGCGCCAGGTAGAGGCACACCTCTTCCTCGGGGAAGTTCACCGCGACGTGCCGCACGAAGTGGACGTGCAGGAGGGAGGTCAGGACGTCATCGACGGCGATGCCCTGGGTGCCCGGGCCGGGAAGGTGCAACCGGTAGGCGGCGAGTGCCGCATCGCGCTCTGCCCAACCCGACACGATGGCGTCTCCGCCCTGTACCTCGCGCAGGGCGGCCCAGTCGTCGGCCGGGTTCGCGAGCCGTACGGCCTCGCTGAATCGCGGGCGGGGGACGGGCGCGGGTGCTGTCGGTGAGACGTGGTCGGCCAGCCAGCGCATCGCGGCCTCCGTGCTGCCGAGGAACGCGGAGGCGATGGCAACGGTGTGGGCCGCCACCCATGCGCGTTGCGCCAGCCTCTGTGGCTCTGAAAGTTGGGCCAGGACGCTGCGCGAGTCTGCCCGGAACACCTCCTCGGCAGCCTCCCAGGCGGCTCCGGAGCCCCAACGGCCCATCTCTCGATATGAGGTGGGGTAGCGCAGATCTGCCAGCAGACCGGCGTTGCGCAAGTCGTCGGCCCACGCGCTCACGGTTCGCGCCGTCCGAGCGAAGGCTCCGCGGTCAGGGAGGGCGATGCGTACGCGGAGGTGCTGGTCCGGGTCACGGAAGCGGATGAACCACCACGGCGGGTTGCCCAGTCGTTCGAGGAGTCCGGGAAGGTGCTGGGAGAGCAGGGTGTCCTGGCGGCGAGGGTCTCCGTACAAGGCGACGAGCAGCACCGACGAAGCGGCGGGAGTCTGCAACTGAGCCGCAGCGAGGGCGCGGGCCTGAGTGGGAACGGGAAGGGGCGGCCAGGACTGCGTTCGGGTCGCCTTGAGTGGCACCACGACCTCGTGGGCTCGCCCGTCGCACCAGCCGTACGCCTCTGGTTCCGGGGCTTCAATGAGCACGGCCCGGTGCGAGCGGTCGAGGTGTCGGCGCAGGAGCGTCCGGTGGCCGGCTTCGTCCAGGTCGAGGAAGAGACGCCGGTCGTCGTCCACGAGGAACACGCGGCGAGGCAATCCCCGTTGTGCCCGCCATTCGGCGAGCGCGGTGTCCCACTCAGTACGAGGGCGAGCGCGACCGGGTAATTCGGACGCCTCCAAGCGCCAGCGCGCCGGGGCCAGCACTGTACGCCCGTACCGCAGGCGCGGCAGGAACGGCATCGCTGCTGCGACGCCCCAGTCGAAGACGGTGACCTGCGCGCACTGGGCGCGGGACAGCTCGGTGAGGAACCGCGCCAACGGCGGAGTGTGGGTGCGCAGGTTCAGGGCGTTCATGCCGACGGCCTCGACGCGGTGCCCCCGTAGCGGAGCGGCCAGGTACATGCGGCGACCGTCGCACCCCACGGCCAAGTCATCCGGGGTGAGCACGGAGTCCTTCGGTGCGCGGTGCTCCTGGAGACTGATCACCGTGGGCAGGACCTTCGGTGCGCGGGTTACGTGAGCGCTCGCCGGGAGCAGCGGTGGAAAAGAGAGCTGAGCGGGCACGGTGTCGCTGTCCGCAGCCGGAAGATCAGCCAGTTCTGCGCCCAGGGCCTGACGCTTGGTGGGAGCCAGCACGCCGAGGAATCGACCTGACGAGACGCCGGCCCCGCGCGACACGCTCACGACCTCCAGCCGGAATCGCCGACCCCGCAAGTCGTCCAGGCTGGCGCAATGTACGCGCACCCCCACCTCCAGATGCGGCGGCAGCCGTGGTTCGTCGGGTCCCACGTCCAGTCGACCGATCTGTTCGTCAGTGAGCACGACCTCGTCACAGCCGTCGAGCGCGGCACCCTGCGCCAGGCGTACGAGGGCGTCGTCCCGAGCGGAGACGCGAGGCCGACCTGGGCCGGCAGGACTGCCTGGGTAGCCGTCGGGGTAGCCGGTCCCGCTGTCCGCGACGACCTCCGCGAGCGGGACCATCGTGCCGATGCCGTACCGCTCGTAGAAGCGCTGGTGGTAGACGTTCCACTCGGCCGGCCCGTACGGGCGGGTGCTCACCCGGGTCAGGACGAAGGCGGCGCGCTCGATCTCCCGGGCCACTTCCTCGGGTAGGACGAGTTGCGCATCCAACCGCAGGTCAAGCGCGACAGGGTGCCGACGTAGGCCGGGCACGAGGGCCCGCATGCGCGCTGCGGTGCTGTCCCGGCCACCGCGCGTGGCGCACTCCTCCAAGCCTCTCCGGACCCCGTGCAACTCGCGTGTTGTCTCCACGACCGGCGCAAGGTGGTCGATGTCGATCGCGTCGAGTTGGTCGAGCAGGTACCCGAGGGCGTCGGTCTCGGTGCTTGGCGCGTGCAGGCTCGTGATCAGCACTCGCCGGCGGACCAGCTCCGTCAGTAGTTGGCGCGCCTTCTCCGGACCGGCGTCGGGGAACTCGGCCCGGAGCTTCGCCGCGAGGGCTCCGCAGCGAATCGGCGTCCGGGTCACGGCGAGGACCGCACGCACCGGTTCTGTCAGGGCCAGGGATGCCTCGACGGCGCGAACCAGGTCGTCATCGGTGTCGGGCTGGAACGGCACGATGAGCCGGTCTCCCCTGCTCGTCACGGTGTTGTTGACGACGACGGGCAGTCGGTCGAGGAGTTCCGGGCAGGACTCCAGCCGTTCGATCACAGCGGCGAGCCATTCGGCTCCCGCACGACCGACGGCTACGTGTTCCTCGCCCCAGTCCGCACGCACCCGAGGTCCGAACGCCGCGGTGGTCACGCCGGCGAACAGTCCGAAGGGCGTCGCCCGGTGCTGGGCCCGTAACAGGTAACGGGCCACCGACAGCGCCGCGCGCTGCACCTCCCGGAGGGCGGGATGCTCGACGGTACAAAGAGCCTGGACCCGAGCGGCCAGGACCGGGCTGGAGTGCTGGAGTGCCTCGGCGACGTCCCTGTCCGCCCAGACCGACCGTAGCCACGCCACACGGGCAGACGAACCGCCGGGCGAGCGGTCATTGCTGTCAGGGCATGGAGGAAACGGCAGCGAGGGGCGAGCCACGGCGCGCACGACAGCAGTGGGCCCGGTGCGGAACGCTGCGGGCGGAGCAGCAACCACCAAATACCTCCGTAGGTGAGGAGCGGGCGGCTGGTGCCGCCGCGCGGAGACGCGACGGCACCAGACCGAGGTGAACCGGGGGGCTGGTTCAGGCAACGTTGGTGGTGCAGGCTCCGCAGGTGGAACCGCAGTTGTCGTCGGTCAGGTTGACCAGGCCCGCCGGGTCGGCGATCTCGACGAGAGAGACGTCCAGGTCGAAGCCGTCCGATGCCCCCGGGATCTGCGGG
The DNA here is from genome assembly GCF_040638385.1 of Streptomyces sp. NPDC026589. Lineage (NCBI taxonomy): Bacteria > Bacillati > Actinomycetota > Actinomycetes > Kitasatosporales > Streptomycetaceae > Streptomyces > Streptomyces sp. NPDC026589. The sequence continues at coordinate 93,847 of NZ_JBEZYG010000021.1, read as the reverse complement.
AGTACCTCGGTGCGGCTGGGAACTACGGTGCTGCGCGTCATGCTGCACTCCTTTTCATCGTTGGTTGTTGCTGAGCTGGGCTGGAATGCCCACCAGGAGCTGGCAGAGGGGCGATGCCGGACGGCTGGTCCTCGGATCAGCTCCGGGCCTCCCGGCACGAGGGGGCGGGGCCCGCGCAGAAGGCACTGGCCAGACCGACCACTCACACCGGGAAGTTCTGTGTCGGAGCCGATTCGGGTGGAGCTGGCCGTGGGCGGGCGAGGGCCCAGAGGAAGCGAGGGCACCGCAGAAGGGCTCTCACTCGTCGCCCCCGGCGCGGAGTTCGGCCCAGACCTCTTTGCCCCGCAGACGTCCGCCCGCACTCTGAAGGTCACAGCCCCAGCGGTCGGCCACAGCATCGACGAGGAGCAGCCCTCGGCCCGACTCGTCCTCGATACCCGCATGGCTCAGCGCCGGTAGGCGCGAAGGTTCCTCGTCCGCGATCCCGACACGTACCCGTGTCGCGCTCGGCCGTCCGACAACGAGACGGATCTCGGAGCACGGAGTGTGCCTGGAAGCATTCGCGATCAGCTCCGTGATGATCAGCTCGGCGCGGTCGGCGAGGTCGTCGAGGTGCCAGATCCCGAGAACTCCCCGGACGAGTCTGCGTCCGGTCTCGGCCGTGGACGGCTCGCACGGGAAGACCTCGCTGTACGTGGGATGGCTGGTGAGGACCGCCTCAACTGGTTTCCTCGGGATCGGCATGGGATGAGCCTTCGTGTCGTCTCGGCGCCCGTTCCACCCCCACGACTCTTCAGGGCGGACCGAGCCGTCAACAGCCGCTCGCGGGGAGCGACCGACACCCAGATAACCCCGTTGCCTGGGAGGCTGGTTAGGGCGTTCAGGTGCTCGCCTGACGGGATTGCCTAGGGCGTTTTGACCTGCCCTTTACCTGGCGAGGAGGGAGTGCGCGGGCTACCGTGCCCGCATGGACGCGATCCGCAACACCGTCCTTGAGGCGTGGATGACCGAGCACGGATACAGCTCGAACAGCCTGGCCGACGCCGTGAACATGGCTGTCGAACGGCTGACAGGCCACCCTGGCGGGCTTGACGGGTCATCGATCCGCGCGTGGAAAGCAGGCCGGGTTACCTGGCCGAAGTCAGCGACTCGTAGCGCACTTGAGGCCGTCTCCGGATTACCGGCCGTCGCCTTAGGGTTCGTGCCACGGGGGCGGTCGTCGCCCGCCCCAGCACCATCACAGCAGGAGGATCACGACATGAAGCGCCGTACCCTCGTCGGCGGCATCGCAGCGGCAGCTGCCGCAGCAGCAGCCCCGGGGACCGCGTCACCGCGCCGCATCGGCATGAGCGACGTCAACCGGCTGAACAAGCGCTTCGCCGAGATCATCGCCAGCGACCACCGCCACGGCGGGCAACCCGGCATCGAGGAGCAGGCCGCCGCGCTCGCCGACGAGGCGCTGAACCTCCAGAACGCGGGCAGCGCCACGCAGCGGGTACGCAGCAGTCTCTACGCCTCCGGCGCCGCCTTCCGCTCGTCTGCGATGTGGGCGGCCATCGACGGCCGGCGCTACGACGTCGCGAAGGCACACATGCGCGAGGCCCAGACCCTCGCGGAGATGTCGGGGGACCAGGCGATCAAGTTCCGCATCTGGAGTCACGCGGGCACCATGTACCGCCACATGGGCCGTCCCGCCGACGCGTGCGCCGCCAACGATGTCGCCCGTAACCTGCACCTCACCCGCCGCGACCCACTGTTCGCGTCCCTCGGCCTGGCCCGCCAAGGCGCCATCCACGGTACGGCCCAGAACCGGACCGATGCCCGTCGAGCGTTCGATCAGGCGCAGGACGCCATGCTGCGCGCCGATCCCGCGGACCACCGGCCGGTCTGGTTGCTCGCCTTCTACGACCAGGCCGAATTGGACTCCTTGGCCCTCTCCGGGTACCTGTCGCTCGGCGACTACCCGACCGCTGAATACCACGCTCACCGCTGCCTGGCTTCGCTCCGGCCCCATATGGTCAGGTCCCGGGCCATCACCACAACCCGGCTCGCACACGCCCTACTCGCCCAGGGCGCTGCCGAGGCCGCAACGGCCACCGCGATGAAGGTCCCCGTGGATGCTGCCACCCACCACGCTCGCGTGTCACGCATGCTCCAGGAGTTCGGTGCCGCGCTCCGCGCCACCGCCCCACGCAGCGCCACCGTCCGAACCTGGACCGAGCACACGACCTCCTGGAGGACCGCCGCATGACCACGGCACCCGCCACCGACCTGCGCACCAGCACCGACCTGGACGCCATCCGGGGCGATCTCCTCGACGTCTACGCCGAGGTACGTGCCCCGCTGCTCCACCTGCCGAACTACGCGGTGACTGCCTTTGGAGAACGCATCGACCGGCACGCCATCGAGCCAGGCTTTACCGCCGTGCTCGCGTACGCGGCCGGCCAACCGGTCGGCTACGCGTACGGCAACACCATCGAGCACGGCGACCGCTACTGGCAACGCACCAGCCCGACGCCGGCGGAGAAGTTCACCGGACACCCGGCCATGGCCCTGAAGGAGATCGGCGTTCGCCCGGCCTGGCGCAAGACCGGCACCGCCCGCCGTATCCACGACGCCCTCCTCGCCGCCCGCGACGAGAAGTACGTCACGCTGATGGTCAACCCCATGGCCGGCGACGGAAAAGTTCACACACTTTACAAGTCGTGGGGGTACGTGGACATCGGCCGGAGCCAGCCGTCACCGGCCTCACCAGTCCTCACGGTGATGATCCGCACCAGCCGCTGATCGGTACCGACTGTGCCCTGCCCTCCTCGATCTCGAACAGCGCACCGCTCGAAGGGGACGGCCGCGACGACGGGTGATCCAGCCCGTCCGGCGTTTGAGGACGGAACCCTCGACCGGGCGGCCGTCAACCCTGCGTCGGCGGCGCAGGCGGCGGCCGGTGCGGCGGGTGTACCGGGTCCCGGGGATCGTCCTCCGGATGCTGGGTCCGGGGAGAGGGCCGCGTACGGGGGTCATGCGGGTCGGGCCCCGTGTACGGGTCCACCTCCGGCTCCGGCCACGGCGACGTCTGCACGGACATCCCCGGCTCCTGCGTCGGCGGCCAGGTGTCCACCTGGTCCGGCCCCGGCGCGGCGTACGGCTCCACCGGCTCCCGCTCCCGCCGGCTCCGCCGGCCACGCCGGGCCCGCCCGCTCATGAGCAGCGCCCCGATCAGCATCAACAGCCCGCCCGCCAACGCGTTCACCACGCCCACCTGGAGCCCGGACCCGTCCCCGGCCACCACCAGCGACCCCGCGGCCTGCCCCTGGCGGACCATCCACAGGATCGTGAAGCCCAGCACCACCAGACCCGCGAGGGCGACCACGAGCCGCGAGCGGAGCACCACGCCCACGATCACCAGCAGCGCCGCGCCGAGGAACGGCAGCAGCATCGAGACCAGCACCCCCGGCTCCGCGGCGGTGATGCCTCCGAAGAGGTCCTCCACCCGGTAGTCCTGCCCCGCGCGCCCGGCGTACCAGTCGCGGAACGGGCTCAGCACGGCCGAGGCCGCCCCGGCCAGGGCGACGAGGGAGCCGAGGACGTTGCGGATCATCGTCAGCCTCCAGGGCGTCGTCCCGCGAACACGCACCCCCCGCAGCCGACGCTACGCCGGGAGGATCACCCCCGCCATGCGGACGATGACGGGACCGTGACAGGGTCATGACTTGGACGTGGGTCGCGTGCGGCATGCTGAGGGTGACGACGCACGCCATCGGCGCGACGTACCGGCAACGAAACTCAAGGGGGGCTGCATCCATGATGCGGCGACAGACGAAGCTCGCGGCGGTTCTGGTCGTGGTGGTGCTCGCGCTCACCGGGTTCTCCACCTCGTCCAGCGGCGGCAAGGGCAAGAGCGGCAAGAGCGGCAGCTCGGGCGGCGGCGGTTGCTCCAGCTCGAAGAAGAGCAACAACGGCTACCGGGACAACGACTTCGACGAGGACTACGACGACTCCTCGTCCTCCGGCTCGTCCGGCTCCTACGGAACCCCGACACCCACCGCGTCCGACGCCCCCGCCTACCGGGTCGTCCGCTGCGCCCAGCCCCGCAAGGGCAAGCGCAAGGCGGTCACCTCGTCGGTGATCGAGCTGAAGGCGAACGAGCCGGGCTCGCGGGCGTACGAGATCGACGTGCGGTTCGTCGACGCCTTCGGCAACACCATGGACACCGCCGAGACCACCGTGAACCTCGACGACGGCGAGGTCCGCACCTTCACCCTGCGTATGGAGAGCCCCCGCAAGGTGTCCAAGGTCAAGGGCTGCGAAGTGACCGTCGAGGTCCTCTGAGACCGGGTGCCTCGCGCGGACGCGACGGACGGAGAGGGCTCATCGCGCCGGGCGCCCCTCGAACGCTCACCGCACCCGAGGCTCCCCGCCCCCGCCCCGCCCCTCGAACAGCCCCGCCTGCCGTTCCGGCGGCAGACTGCCCAGGGCGATCAGCGCCGGGGCCTGGGACATCGCCTGGGTCCTGGCCGCCTCCTTCGCGGACCACACCGCCCGGACCGTGCCCTGCACCGCCTCCGTCGGGTAGCGGGCGATCACCGTCGCCGACCGCAGCGCCGCCGCCACCGCACAGCCCGGCTCCGTCACCTCGCTGACCAGGCCGACCGCGTACGCCCGCCCGGCGCTCAGCCGTTCCGCCGTGCCCATCAGGGACATCCGGGCGACCTCGCCGAACGGCATCCGCTGGGCCATCGCGATGGCCTCGTACGCCGAGACCATCCCGTACGTGGTGTGCGGGTCGAAGAACGTCGCCTCCCGGGACGCGACCACGAACTCCGCCTCGCCCAGCAGATAGAACGCCCCGCCGCAGGCCATCCCCTCGACCGCCGCGACCACGGGCTTCCACAGGTCGTTCGCCTTGGGGCCGATCCGCAGGAGGGGATCGTCGACGGCGTACGGGGACGGGGGCTGCGGCACGGTGACGCCCCGGTCGATCCCCGTACAGAAGGCACGCGTCCCGGCCCCGGTGAGGACGACCGCCCGCACCGACTCGTCGAAACGCAAGCCCCGCCACAGCCCGACGAGTTCCTCGGCCGTCTCCAGATCGATCGCGTTGAGTTTCGCCGGTCGGTCCAGGGTGACGAGCGCTACCCCCGTCTCCGCGTCCCGCTCGATGCGCAGGGCCATCCGCTCACCGCTCCAGGAGCCAGCGGACGAGTGTGATCCCGCCGCCGGGCCCCGCCGGGCAGAACACGGCCCGCACCGGAGCACCGATCCGCAGCCGCGCCGGGTCCACCGAGTTCAGCGGAGCGTCCGGGGCGGCGACGACGTTCCCGGCCATCCGGATGTGCGGGGCCTCCGCCAGCTCCACCAACGCCGCGTTGTACGGGGCCTGTTCGGCATAGGCTGGGAGCAGCGGCGGATGCGGGACGACGTACGACCAGAGCCGGCCGCGCCCGCTCATCACCCGCCACTCGCTCTCGAACGACCCGCAGTGGGGGCAGCAGGGCCGGGGCGGGAAGCGCAGTTCGCCGCAGGCGGGGGAGGCGCAGGCCTGAACGCGAAGCTCGCCGCGTGCGGTGTACTCCCAGAAGGGTGCGCCGTCCTCGTCGGCGACGGGAAGCAGCAGGGAATCGTTCGAATCGTTCACGGCCATGTCCTCAACTCCTCAGCAGTACGGCCGACGTCGGAACGCCCTCACCTGCGGTGACCAGGCAGGTGGCGGCGTCGGGAACCTGGGCGGTGGAGGTGCCGCGCAGTTGTTTCACACCCTCGGTGATGAGGTTGAAGCCGTGGACGTACGCCTCGCTGAGGCCGCCGCCCCCGGTGTTGACGGGAAGCCGGCCGCCGCTCTCCAGCGCCCCGCCCTCGGTGAACGCGCCGCCCTCGCCGCGCCCGCAGAAGCCGTAGCCCTCCAGGGAGAGCGGGACGAGCGGGGTGAACGCGTCGTAGATCTGAGCCACATCGACGTCTTCGGGTCCGAAGTCCGCTTGTTTCCATAGTTGTCGGGCGGCGGTCCAGGCGGGCCCGGTCAGCGGGTCGTCGTTCCAGTAGTTGACCATCCCGTGGTGCTGGGCGGGCAGCCCCTGGGCGACGGAGTGGAGGTAGACGGGCTTCTGCCGGCAGTCGCGGGCGCGTTCGGCGGAGACGATCACGCAGGCCAACGCCCCGTCGGTCTCCAGACAGTTGTCGAAGAGGCAGAGGGGTTCACTGATCCAGCGGGACGTCATGTACATCTCGCGGGTCAGCGGGCGGTCGTACATGATCGCGGCCGGGTTCTGGTTGGCCCGGTTGCGGCAGGCGAGCGCCACGTTGAAGAGGTGGTCGCGGGTGGCCCCGTACTCGTGCATGTAGCGCCGGGCCAGCATGCCGATCTCGTCGGCGGGCCGCAGCAGCCCGTAGGGGCGGGTCCACTGGGCGGGTGTGGGGAGCTGGACGGCGGTGTTCTTCCAAGGCCGGGGTCCGGAGCCGCGTTTGCGCGACCGCCAGGCCACGCCGACGCTCGCCTGTCCGGTGGCGACGGCGGCGGCGAGGTGCGCGAGCGTGGCGCAGGAACCGCCGCCCCCGTAACCGACCTGGGAGAAGAAGGTGACGTCCCCGGCGCCGATCGCCTTGGCGACCTCCACCTCGTCGGTCTCCTCCATCGTGTACGAGGCGAAGCCGTCGACCTCGGCGGGGGCGATGCCCGCGTCGTCGAGGGCCGCCAGGATCGCCCGGCAGGCGAGGGTCTTCTCCGACTCGGGGAGCCGTTTCGCGAACGCCGTCTGCCCGATCCCGGCTATCGCCGTCGCGTCCTTGAGCGTTGCCATCCGCTGACCTCCCGCACCGTCGCCCCTGCTGACAGCGGCAGAGGCTACCGCTAATCTGACGGATAGTCAGCTATTGCGACGGCGGGAGGGCGCGTGATGCGGGGAGACGAGGAATGGGGCAGCATCCCTGAGCTGGTGCGGGCGGCGGCGCGGCGGTACGGCCCCGCCGAGGCGGTGGCCGACGGCCGTACCCGGCTCTCGTACGCCGAGCTCGGCGAGCGGGTGGAGCGGGCCGCGGCCGCGTGCCTCGCCTCCGGTGTGGAGCCGGGGGACCGGGTGGCGATCTGGGCCCCGAACACCGCGGACTGGATCGTCTCCGCGCTCGGGGCGGTGACGGCCGGCGCGGTGCTGGTCCCGCTGAACACCCGCTTCAAGGGCACGGAGGCGGCGTACATCCTTCGGCGCAGCCGGGCCAGGCTGCTGTTCGTCACCGGCACGTTCCTGGGCACCTCGTACGTGGCGTCGCTGCGGCGGGCGGAGGTGCGACTGCCGGACCTGGAGCGGGTGGTGGTCCTCGCGGACACGGCCCCCGAGGACTACACGAGCTGGCCGGACTTCCTGGCGGCGGGGGAGGGCGTCCCGTCCTCCGCCGTACGGGAACGGGCCGCCGGCATCTCCTCCTCGGACCCCTCCGACATCGTCTACACCTCCGGCACCACGGGCCGCCCGAAGGGCGCGGTGATCACCCATGCGCAGACGCTCCGCGCGTACGCGGTCTGGAGCGACCTGGCGGGCCTGCGCGAAGGCGACCGCTACCTCATCGTCAACCCCTTCTTCCACACCTTCGGCTACAAGGCGGGGATCATCGCCTGCCTGATGCGGGGGGCCACGATGGTGCCGCAGCCGGTGTTCAACGTGGACACGGTGCTGGCGAACATCGCGGCGGAGCGGATCTCGGTCCTGCCCGGTCCGCCGACGCTCCACCAGTCGCTCCTGGACCACCCGGCACGCGACGCGCACGACCTGTCGGCCCTCCGCCTGGTCGTCACCGGCGCGGCGGTGGTCCCTCTCCAGCTGGTGGAGCGCCTGCGCGAGGAACTCCACATCGCGACGGTCCTCACCGCGTACGGCCTCTCCGAGGCGAGCGGCATCGTCACCATGTGCCGCCGGGGCGACGCGCCGGAGGTCGTGGCCACCACGTCCGGCCGCGCGATCCCCGGCACCGAGCTCCGCGTCCTGGCGGAACCGGGCGCTCCGGGCGAGGTGCAGGTGCGCGGCTTCCACGTGATGAGCGGGTACTTCGAGGACCCGGACACGACGGCCGCCACGATGACCGAGGACGGCTGGCTCCGCACCGGCGACGTGGGCGTCCTGGACGCGGCGGGGAACCTGCGGATCACGGACCGGATCAAGGACATGTTCATCGTGGGCGGCTTCAACGCCTACCCGGCCGAGATCGAGCAGCTCCTCGGCCTCCACCCGGACGTGGCCGACGTCGCGGTCATCGGCGTCCCGGACCCGAGGCTCGGCGAGGTCGGCAAGGCGTACGCGGTCCGCCGCCGGGGCGCGACGCTCACCGCGGACGACCTGATCGCCTGGTCCCGCCGCGAGATGGCGAACTTCAAGGTGCCGAGGGCGGTGGAATTCGTCCCGGAGCTGCCGCGCAACGCGAGCGGGAAGGTGGTGAAGGGGGAGTTGCGGGGGCGGTAGATCTCGGATTGCGGGCGTTTGTTCGGTGTCGCTGGATGGGGTGAACGAGGGAGGGCGTCGCAACGCGCTTTCCAGGATCGCGCTGCGGGACCGCACGTTCACGGGCATCCTGACGAAAGCCCACCAGTCGGGCATCCGGGTGGTGACCAGTTCCATGACGCTCATTGAGGCGTATCACGGCAAGATCCGCATGCCGGCGTGGAACTGGGCGAGGGCACGGGTGGTCGTCGAACCCGTCACCAAGGACATCGCCGAAGAGGCGATCCCCCTTCTGCGCGAGGCCGGACTGGACGGCCACAAGTACGCCATGGACGCCGCGCTTGCCGCGCTCGCGAACCGGCAGCCGGGCCGGACGGCGCTCTTCACGTCCGACGTGGACGACCTGGGGAAGCTGTGCCGGCCGAGGGTTCAGCTGCGCGGCCTGTAGGCACGGTCCCGGACATGCGGGAGGGGCCCGATCGCTTCCCCCGACTCGGGCCCCTCACACATCCCCCCGTACCGCGACCGCGGCGGCTCCCCCTCGGCGTCGCCGCGGCCGTTCCATGTCGCCCGGTCGGCTAGGGCTGCTCTCCGGACATGTGGTCGTCCTGGGGCTTCGCGACATTCTTGTCGGCACCGGACATGTGGTCGTCCTGGGGCCCCACGAGACCCTTGTCCGCACCGGACATGTGGTCGTCCAGAGGCTTCGGATTGATCGTGGGCTTGTTGATGTCGCTCATGGTTCGCTCCAACGTGGATCAGCGGACAAGGCCGGAAAGCCCGTCCGGAGACTCCCCCGGAGGTCGCCGGACGGGCTGGGGCCGCCTAATCTAACGCCGCGGCCGCCGGAGGATCCGTCTGCCCCCCGACGCGACGGATTCCTAGGGATGAGAGTGCCGTGGGGGGATAAACGAACGATGAACGCCCTGTCAGCGGCGCCTTTGGTCCGCGTCCAGGGGGGACAGAAGGCCGCGAACCTCCGCCGCTTCCTGCGAGCCGTGGTTCTCGAAGATCGTCAGCGCTTCGACCCAGCACGCGTGCCCCCGGTCCACCTGGCCCAGAAGCTTCAGAGCCTTTCCCAGGACGGTCAGCACGGTTGCCCGCCGCCACTCCCCTCCGATACCCCGGAGTGCGATGGCCTGCTCGGCATGTGCGGCAGCCTGCGTCGGACGGCCGGCGAGAAGGTGCAGTTCAGCCAGGCGGAAGTGCGTCATTCCTTCCCAGAGCGGCTGACGGCTCTCGTGGAAGATGTCCAGCGCGTCGCTGAGTTGGGTGAGCGCGTCAGTCAGGTCTCCCGCTTGGGTGAGGGCGATGCCCAAGGCGTAGCGCCCGTTCGCCAGGCGCAGACTCAGCCCCTGGCGGTCGTATATGTCGACCCCTTGCCGGGCCAGGGTCACCGCGCTGTCCGTCCGGCCCATGGCCAGCTGCGCCCGTGACAGGTTGCAGAGGGCGCTCGCCTCGCTCGGCCAGTTGTCGTCGTTCCTGAAACTGGCGATCGCCACCTGCAGGTACTTCTCCGCCTCCGCGTAGCGGCCCTGGTAGACCGCGATGAAGCCCCGCGTGTTCGCCGCGTACCCGCCGGGGATCGGATCCTCGTCGGCCTCGGAGAGGGCCATGGCCTTCTCGGCCTCCTCCTCGGCCTCGTCGAACCGGCCCGCGAAGTGAAAGACGTTCGTGAGAGCCGTACGAGCCCTGCCCTCGGTGTGGACATCGCCCGTACGAACGGCGGCGGAGAGCACCGCCTGAGCGGCCAGCTCGTACCGCCGGGAGTTGGCCCCGGATTCGGGTAGATCCTTCGCGGCGAGCAGGAGGTCGGCCGCTCGGCGCAAGGAAGCCGAGTCGGTGGACTGGTGGGCGCACGCCAGGATGCACTCGGCCTCCGCGTGGATCCAGTCCAGCGCCGGGCCCCGCCGCTCGAACACCAGGCCCGGCTGGTCGACGCGCGCCAGGTGATCCACCAGCCGGTCCCCCGGCCGCTCCAGCGCGTACACCCCCGCCGCCGTCGCCAGGTAGAAGTCCAGCAGCCTCGACAGGGCCAGCTCCCTTTCCACCGGCGGCTGTTCGTCCCGCTCGGCGCACGCACGCGCGTAGAGGCGCACCAGGTCGTGGTACCGGTAGCGGCCCGGGGCGGCCGACTCCACCAGGCTCGTGTCGACCAGGGCCTCCAGGAGGTCCTCCGCCACGTGCGGGTCCAGGTCGAGCAGGGCCGCCGCCGCGGCCAGGGAGATGTCCGGGCCGTCCGCGAGGCCCAGGAGGCGGAAGGCGCGGGCCTGGGCCGGTTCCAGCTGGCCGTAGCCGAGTTCGAACGTGGCCTTCACCGCGAGGTCGCCCGCCTGGAGCTCGTCCAGGCGGCGGCGCTCGTCCGCGAGCTTGGCGGCGAGGACCGAGACCGTCCAGGTGCGGCGCGCCGCCAGGCGCGAGGCGGCGATGCGGATGGCCAGGGGGAGGAAGCCGCACGCGGCCACGACGTCGAGGGCCGCCTCGCGTTCCGCGCCGACCCGCTCCGCCCCGACGATCCGGGTGAAGAGCTGGAGCGCCTCCTCGGGCGACATGACGTCCAGGTCCACCAGATGCGCCCCGGCCAGGTCCACCATCCGCACCCGGCTCGTCACCAGCGCCGCGCACCCCGGCGTACCGGGCAGCAGCGGGCGGATCTGGGCGGCGTCGTGGGCGTTGTCGAGGAGGATCAGGATGCGGCGGCCGTCCAGCGTCGAGCGGTACAGCGCGGCCCGCTCGTCCAGGGTGTCCGGGATCGCGGAGTCCGCCGTGCCCAGCGCCCGCAGGAACGAACCGAGGACGGTCTCCGGCTCGGCCGCCCGCGCCCCCGCGCCCTGGAGGTCGACGTAGAGCTGCCCGTCGGGGAAGTGCCGGCGGGCCTGGTGGGCCACGTGCACGGCCAGCGTCGTCTTGCCGACGCCGCCGATCCCGGCCACCGCGGAGACGGCCATCACCGAACTCCCGGCGGTGGCCAGCCGGCTGCCCAGCTCGGACACGAACGCGCACCGGCCGGTGAAGTCCGGCACCGTGGCGGGAAGCTGCGCGGGCTTCAGCGGCGCGGGCGCGGGGGCCGGCTCGTCCGCCGGGCGCGCCAGCTCCTCGTCGGCGCGCAGGATGCGCTGCTGGAGCTGGGCCAGTTCGGGGCGCGGGTCGACGCCCAGCTCCTCCGCGAGGAGCCGGCGGGTGTCCGCGTACACCGCGAGGGCCTCGGCCTGCCGGCCGCTGCGGTACAGCGCCACCATCAGCAGCTCGCGCAGCCTCTCGCGCAGCGGGTGCGCGGCGGTGAGCGCCGTCAGCTCGGAGACGGCCTCCGCGTGGCACCCGACCTCCAGGTCCAGGTCGAGCCGCGCCTCGGTGAGCTGGAGCCGCCACTCCTCCAGCCGGGTCCGCTGGTTGTCCGCGTACGGGCCCGGCACCGAGGCCAGCGCCTCGCCGTCCCACAGGCCCAGCACCTTGTTCGTCAGGGTGCGCGCCTGGGCGCGGTCACCGGCCGCCCGGGCCTTTTCCGCCTCGGCCGCGAGGTCCTGCGCCAGCGTCAGGTCGAGCGCCGTCCGGTCGGTCCGGATCGCATAGCCGCCGGACTCGCTCACCAGGGTGTCCTGGCCGAGGATCTTGCGCAGCCGCGAGGCGTACGTCCGGATCGTGGCCAGCGCCTGCGAGGGCGGGTCCTCGCCCCAGAACGCGTCGATCAGCTCGCCCGCGGTGGCCGTCCGGCCCTCGCGCAGCAGCAGCGCGGCCAGCAGGGCGCGCTGCTGGGGCGAGCCGGAGGAGAGCAGCTCCGAGCCCCGCCAGGCCCGTACGGGGCCGAGCACGGTGAATCTGAGGGCGTCCGCCGTAACCGGTTTCTCCGGAGCTCGCTGCTCCGGTACGCGCACGCGTGGCCCGTTGTCACGGTCCATTGATGCCCCCTGTCCTGCTCGCCTGCCGGTCCCGCTCGGCTGCGGATCCTGCCGGTGCTGCCCGCGTCCGTATGTCCGCCCGTGCGTCGAAGTGCGGTAGGCATCCGGATGGCGCGGTACCGCTGGTATCGCGCTCAACAGTCTGCCTTGTCTCGGGCGGGCTCGTCAGCAGTGGGTGATGCTCTGCACAAGCCCTCGACAACGATTCGGGAACCGTGCCACGCGTCGTACACCCGCTGTGCGACATGTCAATGCGCACGCGATAGCTGACGGTTCGTCAGATCGGCGCTACCGTGGAACGCATGGAGACCTTCCCGAAGATCATCTCGGTGGACGACCACACGGTGGAGCCCGCTCATGTCTGGCGGGACCGGCTCCCGTCCAGGTACGCGGACTCCGGGCCGCGCGTCGTCCGCGCACCGCTGAAGGAAATGACCTTCCTGGGCGGCAAGTTCGCGCCCGTGATGGGGGCGAAGGGCGACGACGGACCGGTCGGCGACTGGTGGGTGTACGAGGACCTGCGCCGTCCGCTCACCCGCCTGGACACCGCCGTCGGCTACGACAGGGACGAGATCAAGCTGGAGATCATCACCTACGAGCAGATGCGGCCGGGCTCCTTCTCGGTGCCCGACCGGCTCGCCGACATGGACGTCAACCACGTGCAGTCCGCCCTCTGCTTCCCGACCTTCCCCCGGTTCTGCGGACAGACGTTCACCGAGGCGAAGGACCGCGAGCTGGGGCTCCTCGGCGTGCGAGCGTACAACGACTGGATGGTGGAGGAGTGGTGCGGCCCCGAGGCGCACGGCCGCCTCATCCCGCTGACGCTCGTCCCGCTGTGGGACGCGGAGCTAGCCGCCGCCGAGGTCCGGCGCAACGCGGCGCGGGGCGTGCGCGCGGTCGCGTTCTCCGAGATACCGCCCCATCTCGGACTTCCGTCCATACACGCGGACGACTGGGATCCGTTCCTGGCGGCCTGCGACGAGACGGGCACCGTCATCGCCATGCACATCGGCTCCTCGTCGAGGATGCCGTCCACCTCCGCCGACGCCCCGCCCGCCGTCGGCTCCACCATCACCTTCGCCAACTGCTGCTTCTCGATGGTCGACTGGCTGATGAGCGGCAAGTTCGAACGCTTCCCCAACCTGAGGATCATGTACGCGGAGGGGCAGATCGGCTGGATTCCGTACATCCTGGAGCGCGCCGACGTGGTCTGGGAGGAGAACCGGGCCTGGGGCGGCGTCGCCGAGAAGGTCCACCGGCCGCCGTCCGAGCTGTTCGCCGAGCATGTCTACGGCTGCTTCTTCGACGACACGTTCGGGCTGAAGAACCTCGACGCGATCGGCGTCGGCAACGTGCTGTACGAGACGGACTACCCGCACTCCGACTCCACCTGGCCCCGCTCCCGCGAGGTCGGCGAGGAGCAGATGGGCCACCTGGCCCCGGACGTCGTCGACCGGATCGTGCGCGGCAACGCGATCGAGCTGCTGAGGCTCACCGAGGACGGGCTCTGGGCGGGGGCGTAGAGCTGGGCGTGGGCGTGGGCCCGCGTACGGGGAGGGGGCGGGGCCTCTCGCGGCCGTCGCCCCCTCCTCGTACGCACCGGATCGGATCAGGCCTTCGCCACCGGCTCCTGGAGCTCCGTCACCCAGCTCTCGGGGTCCGGCGGGCACTCCAGGTTGACCTCGCGGGTGTAGCCGGTGGAGCGGTAGCCGTTGGCGTCCAGCCAGCGGGCCAGGGTGTGGGTCGTCGACAGGACGTCGTCCATCGCGCCCCGGTGCACGATCGTGGCCGCCTCGAACGGCGGCAGCTCCACCACCCGCACCCCCGTCTCCCCGACCGCGCCCACCGGGGCCGACACCGTCACCCCGGCGTGCACCGTGATCGCGCCGCCGCCCTCGGGGGCGTCCTCGTAACGCGCGATCCCGGGACCGGCGGGCCGGAGGCCGGCGCCCGCCAGGAGCGGGAAGAGCCGCTCGTACAGCGGGCCGATCACCGGCCCGATGTCCTGCGGCTGGTAACTCGCGGCCGTCCCGGTCAGCTCGGCCACCCGGACCGCCGGAACGGTCTTGACCACAACGTCGTCAGCAGGCATGTGCCCCTCGCTCTCGATCGACCGGAGCCTCGCCTCGACCCGGGCCAGCCGCGCCGACGCGGCCGCCACCGCCTCCGCCAGCTCGGCCCGGCGCAGCCGCAGCATGCCGCGCAGCTCCTCCGGGCCCACCCGCTCGTCCAGGACCGCCCCCACCTGCTGGAGCGTGAAGCCGAGGTCCTTGAGCGCGATGATCCGGTTGAGCCGGGCGAGCTGGGCCGCGCCGTAGCGGCGGTAGCCGGTGGCGGGGTCGGTGCGGTCCGGGCGCAGCAGTCCGATGGCGTCGTAGTGACGCAGCATCCGGGGCGACACCCGTCCGTACCTGGCGAAGTCTCCGATGGTGAACATGATGGCTCCCACTGCACCCCTTCACACGGGGTCAAGGTCAAGCGTCGCCGGGGCGGGGTTCGTCGGAGGCGCTCTCGGCCGTTCCGCTCGCCAGCCATTCCGCTCGCTAGCCGTGCCGCTTCGGGTCCAGCAGCTGTTCGCGCAGGGCGGTCAGCTGGTGCGAGGAGCCGACGGCCCGGTCCTCGTCCAGGGTGGCCAGCGCCAGCAGCAGCGCGTCCGCCACCAGCAGCCCGGTCAGGGACTCCGCCGTTATGCCGGTCGGCGTGTGCGGCGCGGTGAGCACCGCCTCGACCCGGTCCGCGTACGCCTCGCCCAGCTCGTCCGTCACCAGGACCACCTTCGCGCCGACCGAGCGGGCCCGTTCCATCAGGACCGACAGCTCCATCAGCCGCCGCCCCGGCTGGAAGATCACCACCGCGTCGCCCTGCCCGAGCGCCAGCAGCTGATCCGCCAGCGCGAACCCGGTCTCCGAGACGGCCCGGGCCCGGCGGCCGATCCGGCCGAGCGCCAACGCCAGGTGCCGTGCGCCCGGTTCGGAGGCGGCGACCCCGTAGGCGAAGACCTCACGGGCCTCGGCCAGGACGGCGACCGCCCGCTTCAGGGAGTCCGGGCCGGTCAGCCGGCGGGCCTGGTCGATGCGCTCCTGGGCCTCGTCGAAGACATCGGTCCAGATGGAGTCCAGGTCCTGGCCCACGTGCGCGATGCGCCGCTTGAGCCGCACCTCGGGGGCGACGGCCGAGGTGAAGTCGTTGGCCAGTTCCCGCTTGAGCGCCGGGAGGCCCGCGTAACCGAGGCGTTGCAGGGCCCGTACGACGGTGGCGTTGCTGGTGGAGCTGGCCGCGCCGAGCTGCTGCGCGCTGGCGAAGAGCAGCTGCTCGACCGGCGCGCTCACCAGGTACTGGGCCACGGCCCGTTCCGAAGTGGACAGATCGTTCCATTGGTCACGAATGGCAGCACGGAGGCGCGTCACTCCGGTCTCGTTCTCTGGAATTTCCATTACAAGCATTGACTTCCGTGTGACCGGCGTTACTGTCCTGGGCAGAACGTTCCAAAGGGAACGCATTCTGAAATCGACGTTACAGGACCGTGCCGGCTCCCGGTTCCCGGTTCCTGGTTCCCGGTCTCCCGTTTCCCGGGGCCCGGTCTCCGGTCCCTGTCCGTCGGTCGTCGAAGCGTTCCGTCGCGAGGAGAAGAATGGCACCCCTTCCCACGGAATCCGCCCCCGTCCCCACGGATTCCGCACCCCCGCCCACGGATTCCGCCGCCCGGATCCTCCCCGTCATCGAGATCTCCGGCTCCCCGCTGGAGCGCGGCCGGCAGTACGGCGAGGCCGTCCGGCCCCAACTGCACGCCGCCCTCGGCTACTACGAGGAGGCGTTCGGCCGCTCCGCCGGGCTCACCTGGGACAAGGTCACCGCCCGCGCCGCCCGCTGGCTGGAGCCCGTGAGCGCCTACGCCCCCCACCTCGTCGAGGAGATGCGGGGCATCGCCGACGGCGCGGGCGCGGACCTCCTGGACGTCCTGGCGCTGAACGCCCGGGGCGAGGTCATCTACGACAAGTCCTTCGCCGAGATCGCCGCCGACGGGCCGGGGGAGGAGCCGGCCGACGAGGAACCCGCCGAGGGCTGCACCTCGTTCGCCGCGTACGGCCCGGCCAGCGGCGACGGCCACGTCTACGCCGGGCAGAACTGGGACTGGCGGGCCGGGGTCGCCGACACCGTCGTCATGATCCGGATCGTCCAGCCGCCCAAGCCGACCCTGATCATGCAGGTGGAGGCCGGACAGATCGGCCGCCAGGGCGCCAACTCCGCCGGGATCGCCTTCAACGCCAACGGCCTCGGCGGCCGGTTCGACGACCGGATCGGCCTGCCCCAGACCGTCGTCCGCCGTACCGTCCTCGACCAGGACAACATCGCCGACGCCCTCGACGTGCTCTGCCGCACCCGGGCCCACATCGCCAGCAACGCCCTGCTCACCTGCCGCGAGGGCTTCGCCATCGACCTGGAGACCACCCCCGCCGGGCACGGCTGGATGTATCCGACCGACGGCCTGCTGGTGCACGGCAACCACTACCAGGCGGGTATCCCCGCCCCGCTCGCCGCCGCCGGCTACCGCCCGATGTCCTCCGACTCCCTGGTCCGCGTCCCCCGCGCCGAACAGGGCCTGGCCGCCCTGCGCCACTCCACCGGGCCCGAGGAGTCCCGGAAGCTGATCCGCCGGGCCATGTCCGACCACCTCGGCCACCCCGAGTCCCTGTGCACGCACCCCGACCCGCGCCGGCCGGCCGTCGAGCACTGGACCACCCTCGTCTCCTCCCTCGCCGACCTCACCACCGGCGACTACCACGTGACCGCCGGAACCCCCTGCGACCGCGAGTACCAGCACCTTCCCTGGAACCTCTACGACGGCCCGCACGGCGGCCCGGAACCGACAGGAACCCAGCCATGACCCACCGCACGCCCACCGCCTCCTCCTGTCCGACCGCCACCGGAGACCGCCGCGCCCCGCGCCGTACCGTCCCCGTCGCCGCAGCCGTCGTCGCCGCCCTGCTCGCCGCCGGGTGCAGCGGGGCCACCAAGCCCGCCGGCAGCGGCTCCGCCGCCGACGCCGGGCGGCTCACCCTCACCCCGACCACGGCCGCCGCCAAGGGCGAACTCGCCGAAGCCCGCTGGCTCCTGGAGGACGAACCGGACTCCCTCGACCTGGACACCCAGGGCTCCAGCGCCGGCCGGGTCGTCCTCACCAACGTCTGCGAGCGGCTCTACCAGCTCCAGCCGGACATGACGACGAAGCCGTTCCTAGCCGAGAGCGTCGAAACCCCCGACGACACCACCCTCGTCCTGAAGCTCCGCTCCGGCGTCACCTTCCACGACGGCACCCCGATGACCGCCGACGACGTCCTCTGGAGCCTTCAGCGGCACGCCGACCCGGACATGGAGCAGGGCGATGAATTCGAGAACGTCGCGTCCATGAAGAAGACCGGCGACCGCGAGATCACCCTCTCCTTCAAGGCGCCCGACGCCCTCTTCCTCAAGGCGCTCGCCGGCGACGCGGGCATCGTCTGGAACAAGGAGCAGGTCGAGAAGGCGGGCCGGGACTTCGGCACCCCCGGACAGCCCGACGCCTGCACCGGCCCCTACCGGCTGGCGGACTGGAAGTCCGGCGACTCCATCACCATCGAGCGCTACGACGGCTACTGGGGCGAGGCGCCGCTGACGAAGCGCGTCACCTTCCGCTGGGCCACCGACAGCGCCCTGGTCAACGCGCTCACCACCGGGGCCGCCGACGGCGCGTACGCCGAATCGCCCAACACCGCCGCAGCCCTCGACGGGAAGAAGGGCATCACCCAGTACTACGGCCCCTCCACCTCCTCTCTCGTCCTCATCCCCACCGCACGCGGCGGACTGAAGGACCCGGCCGTGCGCCGCGCGCTCTCCCTCGCACTCGACCGCAAGGGCATCGCCGCCTCCGGCTACGGCGGGATGGTCCAGCCCTGGTCCACCCCGGTCGGCTCCGGCGCCTGGGGCTACGAGAAGCCGGTCTTCGAGGCCGCCCAGCGCGCCGCCGACCCGGTCGCCCCCGCCAGCCCCGACGCCGAGGACATCGCCGCCGCGAAGAAGCTGGTGAAGGACTCCGGCGCCGACGCGGCCACCCCGATCGTCATCGGCACCGACGCCAGCCAGGGCCGCACCGTCGTCGCCAACGCCGTCCGGGCCGCCCTCCAGCGGATCGGACTCACCGGGCAGATCAAGACCGTGCCCACCGCCCAGTTCGAGCAGTTCTACAGCGACCCCGAGGCCCGCGGCGGCATCGACGTCCTGGTCGGCGACTGGTACATCTCCAAGGCCGACCCGATGGGCTTCTACGACAACGCGCTCACCGGCTCCTCCAACAACTGGGTCGGCTTCGCGGACCCCGCCTACGACGCCACGGTCAAGAAGGCGCTCGCCACCCTCGACGACGCCGAGCGCGCGAAGCTCGCCGCCGAGGTCCAGAAGAAGTTCACCGACGCCGCCGTCTGGATCTCCGTCGCCCAGGTCCCCTCCGTCCTCGTCCTCGACGAGAAGCTGACCGGACCGCCCGCCTCCATGGCGTACCTCTACTACCCCTGGGCCGCCGACCTCGGCGCCAAGAAGGGCTGACCCGCGATGCTCGCCCGGATCTCCCGGCGGCTGGCCGGACTGCTGGCCACCCTCCTCGCCGCCTCCTTCGTCATCTTCGCCGCCGTGTACGCGGCCCCCGGCGACCCCGCCGTCTTCCTGGCCGGCGGCCGCGACAAACTCACCCCGGAGAAGCTGGAGCTGGTCCGGGCGCAGTACCACCTCGACGAACCCCTCGTCGTGCAGTACGGCCGCTGGCTCGGCGACTGCCTCCACTTCGACCTCGGCCGCTCCTTCAAATACAGCGACCAGGTGGCCGATCTGCTCGTCGCCCGCTTCCCGACCACCCTGGCCCTGGTGGCGTACGCGACCGTCCTCTTCGTCGTCCTCGGCGTCGGCGCGGGCATCCTCGCCGCCGTCCGGCGCGGGACCTGGGTCGACTCGGCCGTGGTCGGCGGTACGACGCTGGCGGCCTCGGTCCCCTCGTTCGTCTCCGCCATCGCGCTCGCCGCCGTCTTCGGCGTCCAGCTCGGCTGGTTCCCCGTCACCGGAGGAGGCGAGGGCTTCACCGGCACCCTGCACCATCTGACCCTGCCCGCCCTGGCGCTGGCGCTCGGCGCGCTCGCCATCATCAGCCGCGTCACCCGGCAGGCGATGGCCGACGCCGGGGCCGCCGACCACGTGGAAGCCGCCCGCTCCTCCGGCATCCCCGAGCGCGAGATCGTCCGCCGCCACATCCTGCGCAACGCGCTGGGCCCGATCGTCACCATGTGCGGCCTGGTCATGGCCGGGATGCTCGCCGGCACGGTCGTCGTGGAGACCGCGTTCGGCATCAGCGGCATCGGCTCGCTGCTCGTCGGCGCGATCAACACCCACGACTTCCCCGTCGCCCAGGCGGTCCTGCTGCTCATGGTCACCGGCTACATCGTGGTCACCACCCTCGTCGACCTCGTCCACCCGCTGCTCGACCCGCGCGTGAAGGAGGCCGCCGTATGACCGCCCCGACCCTGGCCCCCACCCCGGTGGAGCTCCCGGCCGCCCGGCGCCCCTACGGGGCGATCCTCGCGGGCGCGGTCCTCGGCCTGGTGGTGCTCGCCGCCCTCCTCGCCCCGCTGATCGCCCCGTACGCCCCCGACGCCATCGACCTCTCCGCCTCGCTCGCCGGGACCACCGGCGACCACCTCCTGGGCACCGACTCCTCCGGCCAGGACCTGCTGTCGCGGGTGCTGTACGGGGCCCGCACGAGCCTCGTCGCCCCGGCGCTCCTGCTCGCCATCGCCGCCGTCCTCGGCATCGCGCTCGGCACCCTGGCGGCCTGGCGCGGCGGCTGGGCCGACACCGTCATCTCCCGGCTCACCGACGTCATGTACGCGTTCCCGGGGCTGCTGTTCACCGTGCTGATCATCGCGGTCTTCGGCGCCGGAATGACCACCTCCGTGCTGGCGCTCGGCCTCGCCTACACGCCGACCGTCGCCAAGTACACCCGCTCCGTGGCCATCGGGGAACGGCGCAAGCCCTACATCGACGCCTACCGCGTCCAGGGCATGGGCGGCCTGCGGATCTGCGCGTTCCACCTCGTCCCCAACCTCGGCCGCTCCGTCATCGGCTATCTGGTGGTCCTCTTCGGCGAGGCCCTGATGTCCCTGGCCACGCTCTCCTACCTCGGCTTCGGCGCCCAGCCGCCCAGCTCCGACTGGGGGCTGATGGTGCAGGAGGGACAGGCCGCCGTCGTCCAGGGAGCGCTGCTGCCCGCCCTGGTGCCCGGCATCGCCATCGCCCTGGTGGTCGTCTCCTTCAACGTCGTCGGGGTCCGGGCCGCCGACCGACTCGCCAACGGGAGGTAGGAAGCCCATGCCTTACGACACAGCGGCGCTCGCCGCACCGGGACACGACACAGCGGCGCACGCCGCAGCAGGAAGTGACACCGTGCTCCTCGACATCGACCACCTCACCCTCCGCCTCCCCGGCACCGCCCGGCCCGTCCTGGACCAGGTGTCCCTGCGGGTCGCGAGCGGCGAAGTCGTCGGCCTGGTCGGCGAGTCCGGCTCCGGCAAGTCCACGACCGCCAAGGCCGCCCTCCGTACGCTCCCCGAAGGGACGGCCCTCGACGGTTCCGTACGGGTGGCGGGCCGCGACGTCCTCGCCCTGCGCGGCGAGGAGCTGCGCGCCCACCGGGCCCGGACCGTCGCCCTGGTCCACCAGGACCCGCGCGCCGCCCTCAACCCCGTCCGCCGCATCGGCGACTTCCTCGTCGAGCGGCTCGCCGCCGCCGGGACCGGGGTGACCGGAGCGGCCGCCCGGAACCGCGCGGTCGAGCTGCTGGACGCCGTCGGGCTCGACGAACCGGAGCGCCGGGTCCGCCAGCGCCCGCACGAACTCTCCGGCGGGATGCTCCAACGCGTCGTCATCGCCGGGGCGCTCGCCGCCGAGCCCCGGCTGCTGCTGGCCGACGAGGCGACCAGCGCCCTGGACGTCACCACCCAGGCGGAGATCCTCGCCCTCCTGCGCACCCTGCGCGCCGAACGCGGCCTCGGCCTGCTCTTCATCACCCACGACCTGCACCTGGCCGCCGCCTACTGCGACCGCGTGTACGTGATGTACGCGGGCCGGGTCGTCGAGGAGCGGACCGCCGGGGACCTGTTCGAGCGGCCCCGCCACCCCTACACCCGGGGGCTGCTGGCCTGCTCGCCGACGCTGGGGGAGGAGCACCGGGAGATCCGCCCGATCCCGGGGAAGCCGCCGTCGCTGGCCGACGCCTTCACGGGCTGCTCCTTCGCGGAGCGCTGTCCGGACGCCGAACCGGAGTGCGTGACCTGGCGGCCCGAGCCGGTGGCCCTCGCGGACGGCGGTACGGGCTCCGCCGCCTGCCGCCGACTGCCCGAACTCGTCCCTGTACCGCGAACACCGAAGCAGCAGACCGTGCGGAAGGGCACCGGCCGATGACGCTCTCCCCAGGACAGGACCCTTCCCCGCTGCTAGCGGTCGAGGGGCTGCGCAAGACGTACCCGCTGCCCGGCAAGGGCCGCCTGACCGCCGCCGACGGCATCGGCTTCACCGTCCCGGCGGGCGGCTCGCTCGGGATCGTCGGGGAGTCCGGCTCCGGCAAGACGACCGTGGCCCGGATGCTGGTGGGCCTGGTCCGCCCGGACGCCGGAACGGTCCGGGTCGAGGGCCGGGCCCGGGGACTCGCCGCCCCGCGCGGCAGGGCGGCCCGGCTGGCCCGCGCGCGGGAGATCCAGATGGTCTTCCAGGACCCCTACCTCTCGCTCGACCCCCGGCTCACCGCCCGCCGTTGCCTCACCACGGCGCTGCGGCTGCACGGCCGGCCGGCCGAGCTGGCCGACGGGCTGCTGGACCGGGTGGGCCTCGGCGCGCGCGAGGCCGAGGCCCTGCCGCACGCGCTCTCCGGCGGGCAACGGCAGCGCCTGGCCATCGCCCGCGCGCTCGCCGTCGACCCGAAGGTGCTGGTCCTGGACGAGGCGGTGGCGGCGCTCGACGTGTCGATCCAGGCCCAGATCCTGCACCTGCTCGACGGGATCCGCCGGGACACCGGGGTCGCGCTGGTCTTCGTCAGCCACGACCTGGCGGTGGTGCAGCACATCACCGACGAGGTCGTCGTGATGCGGCGGGGAACGGCCGTCGAACAGGGCCCGACCGCTGACGTGCTCGCCGACCCCAGCGACCCCTACACCCGGCTGCTGCTGGCCTCGGTGCCGCGCGCCGGCTGGGACCCGGCCGACGCGGTCGCCGCCCGGTCCGCCGTGGCCTGACCGGTCCGGTCGTCCACAGACGATCCGGGTCGTACACAGGCAGGAGCCCCGTTCCTCCGCCGAAGCGGGGGAGCGGGGCTCCTTGGGCACTGCTATGTACGGCCGCGATCGACCGACCCGGGCAACTAGACCGGGGTGACGTTCTCAGCCTGCGGACCCTTGGGTCCCTGAGTGACGTCGAAGTTCACCTGCTGGTTCTCCTCGAGAGAGCGGAACCCGGAGGCATTGATCGCGGAGTAGTGAACGAAGACATCCGGGCCGCCGCCGTCCTGGGCGATGAAGCCGAAGCCCTTTTCAGCGTTGAACCACTTGACGGTTCCGGTAGCCATAAGCCCTCCTTGGGCCAAAGGGTTGCCCTGCTCCAGAACCTGCAAACAAGTCTGAAAACTACAAAAGCCTGCGGGTTACATGCTCCGCAGGCTCTGTACTGCAAGGGAAACCAAACTGCAACTTGCGGGCGAGCCTAGCACGCAGTCTCCGGCGAGCGGTAGAGGGAAAGATCACTTCACCCGAATGTTTGACAGCCCTCATCGGGCTCCGGCGGGAGGCCCCGGAAAGGGGGCGTGGGCCGGGGTGCGGACAGGGGTGCGGGCAGGGCGCGGGACGGGGCGCGGTACGGGGCGCGCGGCCCCGGTGATGCTCGCGGACGGCTGCGGGTCTAGCCTCGCGATGTGGACAATTCAACCGTCTCCCCCCGTGAAGGCGACGACGACCGTCGCAGTCGGCCCCGCGTCGGCCACATCCAGTTCCTGAACTGCCTCCCGCTGTACTGGGGTCTGGCGCGGACGGGAACCCTGCTCGACCTGGAGCTGTCCAAGGACACCCCGGAGCGGCTCAGCGAGCAGCTGATCAGGGGGGACCTGGACATCGGCCCGGTCACCCTCGTGGAGTACCTGCGCAACGCGGACGACCTGGTGGCCTTCCCCGACATCGCGGTCGGCTGCGACGGGCCCGTCATGTCCTGCGTGATCGTCTCCCAGCTCCCGCTGGAGCAGCTCGACCGGGCCCGGGTGGCGCTCGGCTCGACCTCCCGCACCTCGGTGCGGCTGGCGCAGCTGCTGCTGGCAGAGCGCTACGGCGTGCGCCCCGACTACTACACCTGCCCGCCCGACCTGGGCCTGATGATGCAGGAGGCGGACGCCGCCGTGCTGATCGGCGACGCCGCGCTGCGCGCCAACCTGCACGACGCCCCCCGGCTCGGGCTCCAGGTCCACGACCTGGGCCAGATGTGGAAGGAGTGGACGGGGCTGCCGTTCGTCTTCGCCGTCTGGGCGGCCCGCAAGGACTTCCTCGCCGCCCACCCCGAACGGACGGCGCAGGTCCATGAGGCGTTCCTGGCCTCCCGGGACCTCTCCCTGGAGGAGGTCGCCAAGGTCGCGGAGCAGGCGGCCCGCTGGGAGGCCTTCGACGCGGAGGTGCTGGAGCGGTACTTCACGACGCTCGACTTCCGCTTCGGACCGGACCAGCTGGCCGGCGTCCGCGAGTTCGCCCGCCGCACGGGGCGGGACACCGGTTACCCGGCCGACGTCCACGTGGAGCTGCTCGGCGGCTGAGCGGCTGAGCGGCTGAGCGGCTGAGCGGCCGGGCGACCCGGCGAGTGCGCGGCCGGGCGGCTGAACCGGAGAATGAGGGGAATTCCCTTTCCGTACCCGCAAAGGGTCCGTACCGCAAAGGGAATGGGCGGGAGAGGCCCTGCAACAACACATTCGCGCCTTTCCCCGGGGCGAAAAGATCCCCTCCTGACCGGAGAAGGGGGAATGGTCCGGCCGTTTCCCGGTGACCGCCCCCTTGGCGCCCCCTAGGCTTCGGTCCGGGTCCGGACCGTCCACCGGGTTTACCGTCCACGGGTTCACCGTCCGCAGGGTTCACAGGGGGAGTCCATATGCAGCCGCTGGAAGCGGGCGAACCGCACACCATCGGTTCCTACCGGCTGCTCGGCAGGCTAGGGGCGGGCGGTATGGGCCGGGTCTATCTCGGCCGCAGCGCGGGCGGGCGCACGGTCGCGGTCAAGGTCGTCCACCCCCACTTCGCCCTCGACGAGCAGTTCCGCGCCCGGTTCCGGCGCGAGGTGGAGTCCGCCCGGCGCATCGGCGCCCAGTGGACCGCCCCGGTCCTGGACGCCGACCCGGACGCCCCGGTGCCGTGGGTGGCCACCGGGTACGTCGCCGGGCCGCCGCTCTCGCAGGCGATCACCGAGCACGGCCCGCTGCCCGAACACGCGGTGCGCACCTTGGGCGCGGGGCTCGCCGAGGCCCTCGCCGTCGTCCACGGGCAGGGCATCGTCCACCGTGACGTGAAGCCGTCCAACGTGCTGCTCGCCCTCGACGGGCCCCGCCTCATCGACTTCGGCATCGCACGGGCCCTCGGCGCGACCGTCTCGCTCACCTCCACCGGGGTCTCCGTCGGCTCGCCCGGCTACATGGCGCCCGAGCAGATCCGGGGCCGGGACGTCTCCGGCGCGGCCGACGTCTTCTCGCTGGGCGCGGTCCTCGCGTACGCGGCGACGGGCGCGGCCCCCTTCCCGGGCGACTCCTCCGCCGTACTCCTCTACAAGGTGGTCCACGAGGAACCCGAACTGGGCGACCTGGAGGGCGAACTGCTCGAAGTGGTCGCGGGCTGCCTCGCCAAGGACCCGGAGGCCCGCCCCGCCCCGGCCGATCTCGCCCGGGTGCTCGCCCCCGGCGGGGCGGCGGCGATGGTGGCGGGCGGCTGGCTGCCGGGCGGCCTGGTGCGCGAGGTGAGCCGGTCCGCGGTGGCGCTGCTCGACCTGGAACCGCAGGACGCGCCGGACCGGTCGGGGCCGGTGCCGTTCAGCAGCGCGTCACTGGGGGCGTTCCCGGGAACGGCCGCACCGGGCAGGGGCGGTCAGTTCGGCCCGCCCGCCCCGGGCCCGCAGGAAGCGCCGTACGGGACCCCCCGCTCACAGGAAGCGGCGCGGCAGGAAGCCCCGTACGGGACACCGCGCCCAGAGGAAGCGGCGCGGCAGGAGGCCCCGTACGGCACACCGCGCCCGCAGGAAGCACCGCAGGAAGCACCGCAGGAGGCGACGCAGGACGCGCCGTACAGGATCCCGCACCCGCAGGACGACGCGTACGGCACGCCGCATCCGCAGGACGACGCGTACGGCACGCCGCCCCCGCCCCCGCCTTCGCCCCCGACGCCTCCGCGCGCGAAACCCGCCTCCACCGTGCCCCCGCCCCCCAGGCACGCCGGGACCTACCGCCAGGGCGGCGACGGCGCGCACGGACTGCCGGACCGGCGCGTCGGCGACCCCCGCCTCTCCCTCACCGTCAGCGCCGAGAACCGGCAGACCCCCGGGGAGCGCCGGAGCCGCCGCGTCAGCTGCACGGTCGCCCTGGCGGTGGCGGGCGCGCTCGCGGTCGTCACCCTCGGCACGGGCCTGCTCGACGGCTTCTTCCCGGGCGGCGACGCCGACCGGGACCGGGGCAACGGCGCCGCGACGACCCCCTCGGGCTCCGCCTCTCCGCCCGACTCCGGGAAGCCGACGCCCGCCGAGTCCGCCGACGCGAGCGGGGCCCCGGTCGGCGAGCTGCCGAAGGCGTATCCGGGCACCTGGAAGGGGCCGGTCACCGAGAAGACGACCGGCCAGCCGCACGGCACGCTCACCGCCGTCTTCACCGCGGGGAAACGCGGCGAGCAGGTCGTCCGGATGAGCACGACGATCACCCAGCTCGGCCTCACCGTCACCTGCAACAGCGTCGGCACCCTCGCCTCCGGCACCGCGAAGGAGCTGAACATCCGCGAGCGCACCGACCCGGACCGCCCCAGCACGCCCGGCCTGTGCACCAGCACCGAGGCGGACGTGGTCTTCCGCCTCGCCGGCGACGGCACCCTGGACTACCGCTCGAAGGAACGCGCCGCGGGCCTCCCGTACGGCAAGCTCACCCGGTCCGGCGGCTGACGGCGTCAAGGGCTGGCGTACGCTGGATCGGTCCGAGGAACGTCAATAAAACCGCCGAAAGGTGACAGCCCGGTGACCGAGAAGGCCGACCTCCAGCCCGTCCTCGACCGAGCCGCCGAAGGCGGTCGGATCACCCCGGAGGAGGCGCTCGACCTCTACCGGTCCGCGCCCCTGCACGCGCTGGGCGCCGCCGCCGACGCCGTACGCCGCCGCCGCTACGCCGGTACGGAACACATCGCGACGTACATCATCGAGCGCAACATCAACTACACCAACGTGTGCGTGACGGCCTGCAAGTTCTGCGCCTTCTACGCCCCGCCCAAGGACACCGCCAAGGGCTGGACCCGCGACCTCGACGACATCCTGCGCCGCTGCGCGGAGACCGTGGAGCTGGGCGGCACCCAGATCATGTTCCAGGGCGGGCACCACCCGGACTTCGGCGTCGAGTACTACGAGGAGCACTTCTCCGCGATCAAGAAGGCCTACCCGCAGCTGGTCATCCACTCGCTGGGCGCCTCCGAGATCGATCACATGGCCCGGATCTCGAAGGTCTCCGCCGAGGAGGCCATCAGCCGGATCCACGCCGCCGGGCTCGACTCCTTCGCCGGCGCCGGCGCCGAACTGCTGCCCGCCCGGCCGCGCACCGCGATCGCCCCGCTCAAGGAGTCCGGCGAGCGGTGGCTGGAGATCATGGAGATCGCGCACGGCCTCGGCGTCGAGTCCACCTCCACCATGCTGATGGGCACCGGCGAGACCAACGCCGAGCGCATCGAGCACCTGAGGATGATCCGGGACGTCCAGGACCGTACGGGCGGCTTCCGCGCCTTCATCCCGTACACCTACCAGCCGGAGAACAACAAGCTGAAGGGGCAGACGCAGGCCACGCTCTTCGAGTACCTGCGGATGATCGCCATCGCCCGGCTCTTCCTCGACAACGTCGCCCACATCCAGGGCTCCTGGCTGACCACCGGCAAGGAGGTCGGCCAGCTGTCGCTGCACTACGGCGCGGACGACCTCGGCTCGATCATGCTGGAGGAGAACGTCGTCTCCTCGGCCGGCGCCAAGCACCGCTCCAACCGGCTGGAGATCATCGACCTGATCCGCAAGGCGGACCGGGTCCCCGCGCAGCGCGCCACGACGTACGAGCACCTCGTCGTGCACGACGACCCGGCGATGGACCCGGTCGACGAGCGCGTCGTCTCGCACATCTCCTCCACGGCGATCGAGGGCGGCACGGCCCACCCGGAGCTGAAGCTCCTCAACGCCAACTAGGGCCTCGGCTTCCCGTGCTGACGATCCACGCCGCGCCCCTGGTCCTCCCGGTGGGCGCGGCGGCCGTCGTGAACGGCGCCGTCGCGGTGGACGGGGAGCGGATCGCGGCCCTCGGCCCGTACGAGGAGGTCGTCGCCGCGCACCCGGCGGCCCGGGTCCGCCGCTGGCCCGGCCTCCTCACGCCAGGACTGCGCCAGGACCGGGCCCGGGAGCTGCTCACCCGCTGCTACCACCCCGACCCCCGAGAAGCCGACGAGCTGGGTGAACTCCCCCTGTCCGGCGAGGAGTACGAGCGGCTGGCGGCGACGATGGACACGGCCAGGCGGGCCGGTTCCGTCCGTCGCGGGCTCCAGCGGATGCTGCGCCACGGCACGACGCACCTGGCGGGCTCCCCCGACGCGGAGGAACCCGCGCTGCGCACGGCCGTCGCCCGGTCGGGCCTGGTCCGGGTCCCGCCGAAGCCCCCGCAGGCGGGCCCGCCGGACCTGGACCCCTTCGCGACGGGCGGCGACCTGGCCCGCACGGCGGGCGCCCCGCTGACCGTGGGCGGCCGGGCGGACCTCGCGGTCTTCGACGTACCCGACGAGGCGGCCCTGCGCGCGGACGGCGCACGCGCCTGCGTGGCGACGGTCCTCGGAGGGCGACTCGTGCACCGCGCCCGCTGAGGCGGGGGCCGGCACGCTTGGGCCCGCGGCGAACCGACTCCGCGGCGGGACCTCTTCCGTAGGCTCGCGACCATGACCGCATGCGTACAGGTCTCCACCACGACCGTTGACGGCCGCCCGGTGACGGCCTCTGCCCGCGCGATCGTGGAGGACCTCCGGCAGCGGCCGGCCCTGATCCGGGAGAACCACCCCGTCATGACCAGTACCAAGCTCGCCTGATCCGACCCGGACGTCACCCGCCCGTGATCAAGCCATGGGTACGCGCACTCATGTGCCCCATGTGAGCGTGTGGCAAAGATTCATCCATGCCATCAATTCGCTTCACTGCGTCCGTCGTCATAGCGGCTGCGGGCTCCCTCGCCCTGACCGCCTGCGGCACCCAGACAGCCTCATCCACATCCACCACCCCGGCCGGCTCCCAGGTCTCCGCCTCACCCGCCCGGCAGCCCACCGAGAAGCAGTTCCTCGACATCCTCGACAAGTTCGCGCGCCAATGCTCCCCCGACGCCCCCAGCGGCAGCGGCGCCGTACCAGATCCCGGGACACTGCCCGGCGGCATCCCCAGCGGTGCAGCCCCCCGCACCGACAAGCCCGCCGGGACACCTGACGCGAACGGCGACATACCCATCCCCGTCGATGAGTCAGGTGAGATGCCCGACAAGCCCATGCAGTCCGGCCCACCACGGGAAGTCGAACTCGGCGAAACCGAAATGTGCGCCGCGGCCAAGCACGCCGAGCGCCTGACCACCAAAGCCGCCGGAGAGCCGCACACCACCTACAGCACACTTCAGCAGACCATTGTCGCCGCCGGATACCGTTCCGACCGCGTCCACAAGATGCCCGACCTCGGCGGCGACCCGCGCGCCCGAGTGGACCTTCGGTTCATGGGCTCCGGCCTGGCAGTGGAAGTCATCGGCACCGGAACAGGCGTGATCGCGGAACCCTTCGGCGCCCCCGAAGACGAGAGCGTGTCCGTGACTGAGGTGAGGCGGAAGCCGAACCTGGACGCACCGTCCTCCTGAACTGCGAGTGAGCCGTTCCGGGTCGACCACGGAGGAGTCCACGCAGGTCAAGGCGCTGAAGAAGGGGATCGCCCAGAAGCCGGAGCCTCCCACCCGGCGTCAGAAGAGTCCCCATTGGCCGAGATTGAGCATGGTTGACAAATTTAAGGCACTTGCGGGCTTCCTCCCGAACCGGTGCAGGATGCAAACCACCTGTAATGCGCCATACATCTATCGCGGGTGTCTTGAATCGATCTTCAACTACCTCAAACGATCACGTTACTCTCGCAACACTGCAATGCCCCGCTTGAGGTTCGGGCATATGCGGGGGGTGGGGGAGAATTTGGCGTGTTGGCAGGCGATCTGATCCCTGCCGGTAGGGGGAGGCCTCTCCGAACGGGGAGCGCCGATCTACGCTCTTGGAGGAAAAGCAATGGATCCGGTCGCGGGATTCACTTTCGGCGCGGGGTTGATGGCGCTGGGTGCGGTGATTCATTACATGAAGAGCCAAGTCGCGAGCGGCAGCATCCAACGTAATTCTGCGATAGGAATTCGCACCAAGGCGACGATGTCCTCCGACCGCGCATGGGAAGCAGGGCACGCCTCCGCGGCTCCGATGCTGACGGTAACCTTCCTGACCGCCTATGTCACAGGTGTCATTTCGTTGGCACTCGGCCTGGCGTTCACGCTGAGCGATACCGTGAATGCGACTGTCATCATCGTTCCGTCGGCCGGGCTGGTAGGAGTTCTCACACTTCTCACCGCAGCAGCGATCAAGGCGAATTCGGCTGCACGTGCAGTCGGCCATTCAGACAGATAGCTCGGCTCGCACCGAGCTGTATGACGGAGGACAACGTGAAGTTCAGATCGAGAAACACGGTCGTCGCGGTGGCTGCCGGTGCCATCCTCGTGGCGGGCGGTGTCACCACCCACACCGCCTTCGCCGCCGACGGGCGCGAAGCTACCGCGCCGGGCAAGGCGCAGCTCAAGGTGACGGCGCAGGGGACCGTCAAGTACACCGATGCCGAGCTTCTCCAGCTGCTGCTCGCTGCCCAGGGCCCGATCGCGGACGCGAACCCCGAGCTGAAGCAGATGCTCGGATTCAACCCCGACAAGCCTCACACCGACGAAAAGGCACTGAACCAGATCATCACGCAGTTCCTGGCTGCTCACCCCGGGTTCCATGAGCAGGTGGCGGTGCCGTTCTATTCCGGCGACCCCGTGCGCGTCGACGCGGCCCTCCGTGACTTCTCGATCTCCTTCAACAAGTGGGTCGAGGAAACCGCCGAGCCGACGCCCAACGGCGAGGCCCAGCCGGCCGGCTGGTTCTGGATGGGTGCGAACGTGGCCATCTACGTGAACGCCGTGGGTGCCGCCAACGCCGTCGCGTACACGAATGCCGGGGTTGCCACCAACGCCCTGGCGACCCTCGTGGTCGTCACGTGGTACCTCGAGGACGGCAGCCCGACCGGCTCGGGTATCGAGCGCGACGCGTTCGTGGAAGCCCTCACCTCCGCGCTGACGTGAGTCACGGCCCGGCGACCACCGAGCGGAACGCCGACGAGCGGGCCACCGGGAGGGAAGGGGTCGAGTCGAGTCGCTCGGTATCGGCCCTGGTCTCCGCTACGGGCGGCATTCTCCTGGTCGGAGTTCTGCTGGCTGGATCGATCTTTTTCTCGCTCCCGAGCAACGTACTCTCCACGCGCGACGGAGGTGATCTCCGGTCACTGTCAGCAAGGTTTCTGCCCCAGAGCTGGGCATTCTTCACGAAACCTCCGAATGATCCGGAGTTCGTCCCGTACGTCGTGTCTGACGACGGTGTCGGCTATGCGGCGCAATTGCCCAACTCGCGCTCGGACAACCTCTACGGTCTCACGCGACGTCAGCGTGCTCAGGGACCCGAGGTGGCCAGTATGGCGAACCAGGTGCAGGAGTGGGAGGACTGCGAGGAGACGGAAGGGGATTGTCCAGCGGTGGTCGCCGGGTCTTCGGCGCCTGTCCCTGTCACCAACTCGTCGCCGGTTCCCACCCTCTGCGGGAGACTGGTGCTCGTGGAGACGAGGCCCGTCCCGTGGAAGTTCCGCGAAAAGTATGAGGGGTGGCGGCTCGACAAGAGGGCTGCTCTTGTGGAGGCGAAGTGCTCACGAAGAAACTAGTCACTTCGATGGAACGGGCCCTCCGGCACTTCCCCGCCGAGTCCCGTGCGCTCGGTGCGGGCAGGTCGACGATCGCGCTTGCCCAGGCGTCGATCATGATCTTCACGCCGGCCTCCTACCTCTTCGTTCCGGTGGGTGCGGACGAGATAAAGGTCGACTGTTCAACGTCGGTCCAGGCCCTCTCGTTGTACTGCCTGGCCGACTCCACGGATCGACAACTCCTCAACCTTCTCGTCCTGGCTTTTCTCCTGATAATTGCGAGCGGCATCCTTCCCCGCTACACGACGGTACTCCATTTCTGGACGTCCCTTTCTGTCGGGCAGTCGATATCACTGCCCGACGGCGGCGACGCCGTCGCGCAGGTCGTCACCTTCTTCCTCATTCTGGCCTGCGCCAACGACAGGCGGACGTGGCATTGGCAGAAGTCGGACAATGACGAGGGGAAAGGATCGGTCTGGCAAGGCATCGCCTGGGCCGGCTGGTGGGGTGTGCGCATCCAGGTCGCGTACATCTACCTCAACAGCGCTCTGGCGAAGTTGCCCGTCGACCAGTGGGCGGAAGGCAGTGCGACATACTATGTCGCACGCATGGAGAACTTCGGGGCAGGCGGCCTTTTCGCCGATCTCTTCCGGTGGGCGACGAGCGTTACCCTCATCGCCCTCCTGTCCGCATGGGGAACGATTCTCGGAGAGTCCCTGATTGCGTTTCTTCTCCTGCGGCGCGGATCCCGGCAGGCGATTGCCGCAGCTATCAGTACGTGCCTCCACCTCCTGATCATCCTGCAGCTCGGGATCGTCTCCTTCGGATTCGTCATGGTGGGGGCGGTGATCTGCGCGGCTTCCAGAGGTATCGACGAGCATGCTCCACGAGTGAAAGACACGCTTGCGCGCGCTCGTGGCCCCGTCCCGGGTGGTCCCACCTCCGCACCCGCGGATCCTGAGCCGGCCGACAAGGCCGACGCGGTGAAAATCGGAGCGTAACCTCGAAGTTCCGTGGCGGGCGCCGGGCCTGGCTGATCATCGCAGTGCACACCCGGACCAGGCAGGCCGCTCGGCTCGAAGAACCAGCGGCCCGCCACCCGCTACGACGTGGGCAAGACCGTGAGACGACCCGCCGGCATGACCGAACGAAACCGACTCAGGCCATAACGAGCAAGCTGAGAGCCTGTCGGAGGTCGCCCGACAGGCTCTCAGGCCGGAGTCGAGGCCGGAGCCGGCTCCGTACGGGGGCACCGCAGGTCACGGCACCTTCGGGCCGCCCAGGTAGCGTCCCTTCGTGTCGTACGGCCAGGCGTTGGCGACGCAGCCCTTCAATCCGTCGATCTGCTGCATCATCGCGGGAGCGGGGAGCCCCTTCCCCGGGCAGGTCTCGTGGCCGCGCCCCAGCCAGTGGCCGACCTCGTGGTTGACGATCAGCGCCCGGTACTCCGCCACGGGCCCGTCGAACTGCGGTGAACCGAGCTGCCAGCGCTTCAGGTTGACCATCACCTTCTCGCCGCCCCGGCAGTTGACCTCGCCGCGCGTCCTCAGGCCGTACTCGCCGCAGATCCGGTCCGTGGTCGCCGGGGTGGCGATCTTGATCACCAGCCCGGCCGGTCCGTCGGCGACCTGGCGGAACGACTGTTCGCCGCCGTGGCCCCAGCCGCGCGGGTGGGCGAGAACGGCGGCTATCTCCTCGGCCGCCCGGTCGGGGTCGACGCCGCTGCCGTTCTCCACCTCGACCCGGTACGCGCTGCCCCTGCCCTTCGCCTCGACCCCCGCACGGGCCACGGTGAACGTGCCGGGGCCCGAGGCGGGGATGTCCTCGGCCCGGACGTCGTCGTCCTTCTTGTCCTTGGCCGAGGCCGAGGCGGAGGGTTTCGGGGACGGCGGGGGAGTGGACGGCGGAGGGTCCTCCAGCGGCTCCGACGCGTTGTCCGGTCCGTCCGCCGGGGCCGTACGGGACGAGCCCGGCGCCGCCGCGTCCGCCGGGCCGCCCCCGTCCTGCCAGGGGCGGCCGACCACCAGGGCCGCGCCCGCCACGACCACGAGGGCCAGCACGGTGAGCGAGGCCGCCCGGCGACGGTTGCGGCGTCTGCGGCGCACCCGGGAGCGGGCCGCCGACCGCGAGCGGCCCGGTGCGCGCCCCGGGGCCCGGGGCGGCGGCACGCGCAGCCGGAACGTGTCCTCGTCGCGGTCCGGTTCCCCGTACGCGCGCGGCAGGGTGCCCGTGGGGCGGCGGCGCGTCACGAGGCGGCCCCGCTCCGCTCCACCGGGTTCTCGTCGGCGTACGCGATCAGCTCACGGAACCGCGGGCTCTGGACGACCCGGACGAGGTCCCCGGCGGTGACGGGAGCACCGCCCGCCCCGGAGGGCGCGGGCGAGACGGAGAGGGCCACCGTGCTGCGGCCGGAACGGTACTGGAGGGAGACCTCCGTTCCCGTTCGGCCCTCGGCGGGCTGCCGGTACACCCGGGCGGGCGTGCCGTCGTCCAGGGTGAGGCCCTCGCAGGTCAGCCCCTTCTCCGGGATGTCGCGACAGGCGGGCGCCGGG
The DNA here is from genome assembly GCF_040638385.1 of Streptomyces sp. NPDC026589. Classification (NCBI taxonomy): domain Bacteria; kingdom Bacillati; phylum Actinomycetota; class Actinomycetes; order Kitasatosporales; family Streptomycetaceae; genus Streptomyces; species Streptomyces sp. NPDC026589. The sequence goes on along the minus strand of NZ_JBEZYG010000021.1, from coordinate 59,674 downwards.
CCACCCGGCGCCGGGCCCCCAGACTCCGGGCGCACCGACAGGCGGACGGCGTGCACGATGGAGCCGCGCCGCGCCTGGTACCTCTCCGGGTCCTCGCCGACCGGCAGGACCGTCCCGACCGACGCGGGCAGCAGGGCGTCCAGCGCCCCGGCCGCCCACTGCCGGAAGTCCGCCAGCCGCTGGGCCTCCTCGGGGCCGAGGCCGGGCGGGACCGACGGGGAGGGCGTCGAGTAGGGGGGTGTCGCGGGAACGGCCGCGGACTCCGTCGGCACGGGGGTGGACGTGGGGCTCGGCATCTCGGGGCGTGGCTCCGTACGTTGGGGGGACGGGGTGGCAGTGGCAGCGGGCAGGGAGAGGGACGGGCCGGCGGGCGCGGCGGGCCCCGTGTCCGGTCCCGCCAGCAGCCAGGGGCCGAGCACGGCGAGGCCCAGGGTCACGGCGGTGACCGCGACGAAGGTGCCCGCGACCGCGAACGCCCGGGTCCTGGCCCGCCGCCGGCACCCCTCCCGGACGGCGTCGGGGACGAGATCGGGCTGGAGGGACAGTGGGTCGACGGTCCGTCGCAGGGCGTCCCGGAACAGCTCTTCGTCGTGGCTGCGGGGCGGCAGGTGCTCGTGCGGTTCAGGGATCATGACCGGCCCTCAGCTTCCGGAGGAGTAGAGCTGGACGTCGCCCATCCGGGCGCGCAGGCGGACGAGCGAACGCGAGCACTGGCTCTTCACCGTGGACTCGCTGCACCGCAGCAGCGAGGCCACGGTCTCCACGCTCAGGTCGTCCCAGTAGCGCAGGACGACCATTGCCCGTGCCCGGGGAGGGAGTTCGGCGAGCAGGGCGAGCAGCGTGACCCGGAGATCGGCGCCCGGCGCGGGGTTGGGCTGCGGGCGGGGCGCGTTGCGTCGGTGGGCGAGCAGATCGGCCACGGTGCGGCGGCGTTCGGCCACGAAGGTACGGACGAGCACGGTCTTGGCGTAGGCGTCGAGGTTGTCCGCCCTGCTCGCCTTCCGCCAGTGCTGGAACAGCTTGGCGAGCGTCGTCTGCGTCAGGTCCTGCGCGCCCTCGACGTCTCCGCACAGCAGGTAGGCCGTCCGGTACAGCCGGCGCTGCCCGGTCCGGGCGTACGCCTCGAACGCGGCGCCCTCGCCGGCGGCCATGGCGGGCTCAGCCGCTGCGGGCATCCGCCCTCCCCTCTCCTCGCGCTTCCGTGCTCCCCCGGACTCCGCCCCTGGGCGGACTCCCACCCCTTACAGAGCACCGGGGTGCCGAAAAGGTTGAAGAGAAGTGAAGATCAGTTCGAGGGAGGGGCGGGACCCGGCGACCGCCCCCGCTGATCCGGGTAGCCGGGCTGCTTGAATGGCAGGGTGACCCGAGCCTCCCTGGAAAAGCAGCCGCACGAAGTCGCCTCGATGTTCGACGGTGTGGCGGCCAACTACGACCTGACCAACGACGTGATCTCGCTCGGCCAGGCCCGGCTGTGGCGCAAGGCGGTCGCCCGGGCGGTCGACGCCCGACCCGCGCAGAAGATCCTCGACCTGGCGGCCGGCACGGCGACCTCCTCGCAGCCCTTCGTGAAGGCGGGCGCCTACGTCGTACCGTGCGACTTCTCGCTCGGCATGCTCAAGGTCGGCAAGGAGCGCCACCCCTGGATGCCGTTCACCGCGGGCGACGGGATGAAGCTGCCGTTCAAGGACGAGACGTTCGACACCGTCACGATCTCCTTCGGGCTGCGCAACATCCAGGACACCGAGGTCGCGCTGCGCGAGCTGTACCGGGTGACGAAGCCCGGCGGCCGCGTCGTGATCTGCGAGTTCTCCCAGCCGGTCTGGACCCCGTTCCGCACGGTCTACACGGAGTACCTCATGCGGGCGATCCCCCCGGCCGCCCGCGCGGTGTCCTCCAACCCGGACGCGTACGTCTACCTCGCCGAGTCCATCCGCGACTGGCCCGACCAGCCCGCCCTCGCCGCACTGCTCCAGAAGGCCGGCTGGTCGAAGGTCGCCTGGCGCAACCTGACCGGCGGCGTGGTGGCCCTGCACCGGGCCACCCGCGCCTGACGTTCCCGTGACGGTCCGGGGTCCGTGACGGCCCGGGGTCCGTCACGGTCCGGGGCCGGTCACGGTCCGGGGCCGGTCACGGTCCGGGCTACGGCTCCCGTCCGTGGACCCGGACCGGGACCGTCCACGGGCCCGGATACGGCCCCGGGCTCACAGCTCCAGCCGGAAGCAGACGGCCTCCTGGCCGCGCGGGGTGGCGTACGACTCGGCCCGCCGCATCCCGAGCCGTTCCGCGACCGCCATCGACCGGGCGTTGCGCGAGTGGACCATCGCGACGACCTCGCCCACCCCCGCCGCCCGTACCCGCTCCAGCGTCGTGCGGGCGGCGGCGGTGGCGTAACCCCGGCCCCACGCCGGGCGCCCCAGCCGCCAGCCGATCTCGGTCGCGCCGACCGGCCCGTAATGCGAGTGCGGCCACGGCTGCGCCCCGGTGAAGCCGAGGACGGCGTCATCCTCGTCCGTGACGGTCCACAGGCAGTAACCCAGCACCGCGTCGTGCCGCCGCTGGCGTGCGGTGAGCTCCTCGTACGCGGACAGCTCCGCGCTCCGCCCGCCGAAGAACTCCATCACCCGCGGGTCGTCGAAGACCCGATGCCAGGCCAGGGCGTCCTCGTCGGTCGGAACCCGGAGGCGTACGGCGGGGGCCGAAGCATGGGGGAGGACAGGTGCTGTCGACATGAGGGAGCCCTTCGGAGGGTTGGTTCGCAGGCCCCCATAGACTGCACGGGACATGTGCCGCGCGGCACGCGAATTCGAGTCTTCGGGAGATCCGACCGTGACCGAGCCCCTCTCCGAGCACAGCGCGGACGTGATCGTCGTCGGAGCGGGCCCAGCCGGCTCCACGACCGCCTACTACCTCGCCAAGGCGGGACTCGACGTCCTGCTCCTGGAGAAGACCGCCTTCCCCCGCGAGAAGGTCTGCGGCGACGGGCTCACGCCCCGCGCCACGAAACAGCTCGTCTCCATGGGGATCGACATCTCCGAGGAGGCGGGCTGGCTGCGCAACAAGGGCCTGCGCATCATCGGCGGCGGTGTACGGCTCCAGCTCGACTGGCCCGACCTCGCCTCCTACCCGGACTACGGTCTGGTCCGCAAGCGCGACGACTTCGACGAGCAGCTGGCGCGGCAGGCGCAGAAGGCCGGCGCCCGGCTGTACGAGCGCTGCAACGTGGGCGCGCCCATCAGGGACGAGCGCACCGGCCGCATCACCGGCGTCGAGGCGAGGATCGGCGAGGAGAAGACCCCGGTCACCTTCCACGCCCCGCTCGTCGTCGCCGCCGACGGCAACTCCACCCGGCTCTCCCTGGCGATGGGCCTGCACCGCCGCGAGGACCGCCCCATGGGCGTCGCCGTGCGGACCTACTTCACCTCGCCCCGCCACGACGACGACTACCTGGAGTCCTGGCTGGAGCTGTGGGACAAGCGCGGCTCCGAGGACCGCCTGCTGCCCGGCTACGGCTGGATCTTCGGCATGGGCGACGGCACCTCCAACGTGGGCCTCGGCATCCTCAACTCCTCCTCCGCCTTCAAGGAGCTGGACTGGCGCGAGGTCCTCAAAGCCTGGTGCGCCTCGATGCCGGAGGACTGGGGCTACACCCCGGACAACATGACGATGCCGATCCGCGGCGCGGCCCTCCCGATGGCCTTCAACCGCCAGCCGCACTACACCAAGGGCCTCCTCCTCGTCGGCGACGCGGGCGGCATGGTCAACCCGTTCAACGGCGAAGGCATCGCGTACGCCATGGAGTCGGGCCAGATCGCGGCCGACGTCATCGTCCAGGCCCACGCCCGCGCCACCCCCGCCCAGCGCGAACTGGCCCTGAACAACTACCCGAAGGTGCTCAAGGAGACCTACGGCGGCTATTACACGATGGGCCGCGCCTTCGTGAAACTGATCGGCAACCCGAAGATCATGAAGATCGCCACCCAGCGCGGTCTGACCCACCCGTTGCTGATGAAGTTCACCCTGAAGATGCTGGCCAACCTGACCGACCCGCAGGGCGGCGACGCGATGGACCGCATCATCAACGGCCTGTCGAAGGTGGCCCCGAAGGCCTGAGGCCGCTCAGGAAGGGTCCGCCGCACGCGTGCGCTCGTAGGGGCGGGCCACCCGGGCCCGGGTGCCGCAGGAGGGCCTTCACCACTCGGAGGGCATCAGGGGGCGGGCCCCGGCCGGGCTGGGCGGCGCCGAGGCCGACCACCCGCACGAAAGGGACGTCAGGCGGGGGAGTGCCGTCGGCGGCCGGCCACGCACTTCCGCGTCGTCCCCTGAGCACCCCGAATCCGGCGCTCCGGCCGCCTCCGGTGTTAATCCTCATCCCCCCAGGTGATCGTGTGCGATGATTTGCGCGCCCCCGGTCGTCGGCAGTACCGGACCGGACGGCGCCCGCCCGCCCCCGCCCGCAGTGGCGGCACGCGGTGCGTGCCACTCTTCTTGACGCACGCTCACATCGAACGCAGGCCAGCGGGGTACGGAACAAGCCGATACAGCGCTGCTCGACCCCAAGGACAGACAGCCATGACCACCGCCTCCCTGCCCCAGCACCACGGGCTCTTCCTGGAGCCCCGCTTCGCCGTGGACCCCACCGCGACGGACGAGGACGAGGACTTCGACGCCACGTACGACGCGCTGCCCGCGCCCACCACCTCGGCCAAGGAGCCGGAGCGGACGACCCGCCGCCCGCGCCGCCGCTGATCCGGGCGGCGGTACCCTCCGGCCCGGAACCGAGGTGGCGGTCCCCTCCGGCCCGGAAAACCGCTGGAGGCCCCGCCGCCCGCCCGGTAGCCTCTCTGCCATGGCCAGCCCCGAGTCCGACAGACTCAGGCCACCGGTGCGCCGGTGGCCGTGTTCGTGCTGAGCGTCGCCGGCTGACCCACGGGTCACCGGCCCCCTTCATCACGGTTCCACGCCCCCCGCTCACCGCGGGCACGGGCCGTTCCCCCTCGCGTACGCGCTGAAGCACCGCCGTACGCGGGGTTCGTGCCACCGGCCGATCGTCACCGCAGGGCACTTCTCCGTGCCACCGGCCGATCACCGCCGGGCACTTCTCCCGCACCGTCCCGCCGGACCACCGGCGGACGTCTCCGCGGCCCGTATCCCCGCACTCCGGTCTGTCTGTCCACCCGACGGTTCCGTCCAAGGGGCTACTCACCCATGCCATTCGCCGTCTACGTCCTGGGGCTCGCGGTCTTCGCCCAGGGCACCTCCGAGTTCATGCTGTCCGGGCTCGTCTCCGGCATCGCCGCCGACCTCGACGTCTCCCTCTCCGCCGCCGGCCTCCTCACCTCCGCCTTCGCCATCGGAATGGTCGTCGGCGCACCCCTGATGGCCCTTGCGGGCCGCGCCTGGCCCCGCCGCCGTGCCCTGCTCCTCTTCCTCGCGGTGTTCGTCGCCGTCCATGTCGTCGGCGCTCTCACCCCGAGCTACGAGGTGCTCCTGGCGACCCGTTTCGTCGGGGCCCTCGCCAACGCCGGCTTCTGGGCGGTCGCGCTGACCACGGCCATCGCGATGGTCCCGGACCGGCTGAAGGGCCGGGCCACCGCCGTGGTGGTCGGCGGCGTGACGATCGCCTGCGTCGTGGGCGTACCGGCCGGTGCGGTGCTGGGGGAGCGGTGGGGGTGGCGGTCGGCCTTCTGGGCGGTCGCGATCGTCTCGCTGCCCGCCTTCCTCGCGGTCCTGCGCTCCATCCCGGGCGGCCGGGGCACGGACGCGGGCGCCGCACCCGTACCCGTGCGGGACGAACTGCGCGCGCTGACCGGCCCCGGGCCGCGGCCGGTCCTGCTCACGATGGCCCTGGTGCAGGGGGCGACCTTCTGCGCCTTCTCCTACCTGGAGCCGCTCCTCACCCGGGAGACGGGGCTGGGCGCGGGGTGGGTGCCGGTGTCCCTGGCGCTGTTCGGGGCGGGTTCGTTCGCCGGGGTCACGGTGGCGGGCCGGTTCGCCGACGCCCGCCCGGTCGCCGTCATCGCCACGGGCATGACCGCCCTCACCCTCGGCTGGGCGGCCCTCGCCCTGACGGCGGGTCGCCCGGTGCTCGCCCTGGCGCTGATCCCGCTCCTCGGCATGCTCGCCTTCGGTACGGGCACCGCCCTGATCACCCGGGTCCTGGGCCTCGCCGCCGGGGCCCCGACGCTGGCCGGCGCCTTCTCGACGACCGCGTTCAACCTGGGGGCGGCGGTGGGCCCGTGGGCGGGCGGCCTGGCCCTGGACGCCGGGTTCGGCTACCGGGCCCCGGTCTGGGTGAGCGCCCTGCTGATGGTGCTGGCCCTGCTCGTCGCCGCGACGACGGCGAAGGGCCGCCGCTCCCGAGCGGGGGAGCGGCGGCCCTCAGAGGCTGTCGACCTGAGCGCCGACGGGCGCTTGTGAATCAGAGAACGCGGACCGCGCCGGTCGGCCGGTCGTAGTCCATGGAGCGCTGCACCGTGCCGGTGTTGGAGTTCTGCGCACCGACGAACTCGCCGCCGCCGATGTAGATCGCGACGTGGTACGCGCTGCCCGCGCTGCCCCAGTAGAGGATGTCGCCGGGCTGGAGGTTGTCCAGGGAGACCTGGGTGCCGAACGTCGACTGGGACTGCGAGACGCGCGGCAGGTCGATGCCCGCCGTGCGGTACGCGGCCTGGGTCAGGCCGGAGCAGTCCCAGGAGTTGGGGCCGGTGCCGCCGGGCACGTACGCGTCGCCGACCTGCGCCTTGGCGAACGCCACGATGGAGGCGGCGGAGCCGCTCACGTTCGAGGAAGAGGAGGAAGAGGGTGCGGAGGCGGAGCTGCCCGAGTCCGAGGAGCCCGACGAGCCCGAGGAGGCGCTGAGCGTCGTGCGCTCGGAGGTCCGGGAGGCGCGCTCGGCGCGCTCCTCGGCCTCGGCCTCCGCCTTGGCCTTCGCGGCGGCTTCGGCCTTCTTCTCGGCCTCGGCCTTGCGGACGGCCTCGGCGTGCGCCTTCTTGGCCGTCTTGGCGGCCTTCTCGGCCGCGGCGTCCTCGTCGGCCTGCGTCTCCAGGTCGAGGGCGACCTGCTGGGTGGCCTGGGCGGAGGCGGCCACGGCGGTGGAGAAGCCGGACGTGATCGTGGGCATCTCGATCGTCTGGGTCACCGGCTCGGCCTGGGCCGGACCGGCGGCACCCGCGACCGCGATGGTGCTGAGGACGCCACCGGCAACTCCGGCTCGCAGTGCCGACTTCGAGGCGCGCTGACGGGGCTTCCGGTGGCTGGGTATGTGAGCGGTGAGGGACATGGGTACTAGCGCTATCAGGGCTGTAGGGGTCCCATCAAGAAACGTGTGTTGCGACACAGTTACGTTCGGAATCTGTGAATCCGCTTTCTGGCCGCCCTTATTGACGCCGTAACGGGCAAATCGGGCAGAGCTTAACAGGGCCGTGAACATTGCCTTTCGGTAATACGCCCGAATTGCCCGTCGCCTACCATCCGTTCACACTGATGGCCAAGCCCGGCTTTCGGGGGTGCGGGGTCGAGTGGCGCAGGTCACAGTGTGGGTCCGTCGGCACGGGCAACCCTCGCGACCGTGATCCGCGTGGGTGCCCCGCGGCGGCCCTCGGTCGCCCGCGGGTCCCCGCGATCACGTCGAGGCCGTCCCTGGCCGGCGGAGGCGGCGACTCCACTCGGGCGCCGGGCCGACGCGGGGGCGGCCTCCGGGTGCTCGATCCGGAAGTTCGTGAATGCGTGCACATGTCCGGATCGGCCCCCACCGCTCCTCGTGCGGGCCGTCGTCGATCACGACCGGCACCCTTATCACCCCGGGGCATTCCATCGCCAATTTGCTTGTACGGGCTGTCGATTGATAGCGCGGCACGCCTTTGACCAGCGGTAACGCCATCGAATGTCACGTCTCGTGATCACTCGGCCGCTTCGCGTACGAAGATCACCGCTCATAGGACTTCATGATCCTTCGTCAGGTGGTGGAGATCACAAAGCCGTTGTCGTACCCCGTGTCGCAGATCACAGGGGGCCGGGCATAGGATGCGGGGCAGTCGGGCTTGTGAACTGCCTCACATGTGCACGATCTTGGTGAGGTGGCGAGCCGGTCGCCCGATGCGGTCCACAGGTCAAGGACGACTGGAAGGAGCGAGGAGCGTGAATGCCTACGCGCCCATCCTCGTGCTCGGCGCCCTCGGGGCAGGGTTTGCGATCTTCTCCGTGGTCATGGCCACGCTTATCGGCCCCAAGCGGTACAACCGGGCAAAGCTCGAAGCGTACGAGTGCGGTATCGAACCCACCCCGACTCCCGCCGGAGGCGGCCGCTTTCCGATCAAGTACTACCTGACGGCGATGCTTTTCATCGTCTTCGACATCGAGATCGTCTTCCTCTATCCCTGGGCGGTCTCCTTCGACGCCCTGGGGATCTTCGGGCTCGTGGAGATGCTGCTCTTCGTGCTCACCGTCTTCGTCGCCTATGCGTATGTATGGCGTCGCGGCGGCCTGGAATGGGACTGAGGGGCTGAGGGGCACACCATGGGACTCGAAGAGAAACTGCCGAGCGGCTTCGTTCTGACCACGGTCGAGCAGGCCGCGGGCTGGGTGCGGAAGTCGTCCGTCTTCCCGGCCACGTTCGGACTGGCCTGCTGCGCCATCGAGATGATGACGACCGGCGCGGGCCGCTACGACCTGGCCCGGTTCGGGATGGAGGTCTTCCGCGGATCGCCGCGACAGGCGGACCTGATGATCGTCGCGGGACGGGTGAGCCAGAAGATGGCGCCCGTCCTGCGGCAGGTCTACGACCAGATGCCGAATCCCAAGTGGGTCATTTCCATGGGGGTTTGTGCGTCATCGGGTGGCATGTTCAACAATTACGCCATTGTGCAGGGTGTTGATCACATTGTCCCGGTCGACATCTATCTGCCGGGCTGCCCGCCTCGCCCCGAGATGCTGCTGGACGCCATCCTCAAGCTCCACCAGAAGATCCAGAACGGCAAGCTCGGGGTCAACGCGGAGGAGGCCGCCCGCGAGGCGGAGGAAGCGGCCCTCAAGGCACTGCCCCTGATCGAGATGAAGGGGCTGCTGCGGTGACCGAGAACTCCGACGCCAACGGCGAGCAGAACGGCAACGCCGTACCCGCCCCGCGCGACACCGGCGGCGAGGTCATCCGCGTCCGCAAGGGCATGTTCGGCGCCAACAACGGCGGCGACACCTCCGGCTACGGCGGCCTCGTCCGCACCATCACCCTGCCGGGAGCCGCCTCCCGGCCGTACGGCGGCTGGTTCGACGAGGTCGCCGACGAGCTGGAAGGGGCCCTGGAGGAACAGGACCTGCTCCCCTCCAACGCCATCGAGAAGACGGTCGTCGACCGCGACGAGCTGACCTTCCACATCGCCCGTGAGCACCTGGTCCAGGTCGCCCGCACCCTGCGCGACGACCCCGCCCTGCGCTTCGAACTCTGTACGGGCGTGAGCGGCGTCCACTTCCTGGGCGACAAGGGCCGCGAGCTGCACGCCGTCTACCACCTGCGGTCCCTCACCCACGGTCGGCTGATCCGGCTGGAGGTCTCCGCCCCGGACAGCGACCCGCACATCCCGTCGCTCGTCGAGATCTACCCGACGAACGACTGGCACGAGCGCGAGGCGTACGACTTCTTCGGGCTCGTCTTCGACGGGCACCCGGCCCTGACCCGGATCATGATGCCGGACGACTGGCAGGGCTTCCCGCAGCGCAAGGACTACCCGCTCGGCGGCATCGCCGTCGAGTACAAGGGCGCCCAGATCCCGGCTCCGGACCAGCGGAGGTCGTACTCCTGATGACCACTCCCCACGCAACGCCCCGTGCCACGACCGAGGGGACTGTATATACAGTCACCGGCGGCGACTGGGACGAGGTCGTCGAATCCGCGGTGAAGTCCGACGACGAGCGCATCATCGTCAACATGGGCCCCCAGCACCCGTCCACGCACGGCGTGCTGCGCCTCATCCTGGAGATCGACGGCGAGACCGTCACCGAGGCCCGCTGCGGCATCGGCTACCTCCACACCGGCATCGAGAAGAACCTCGAATTCCGCAACTGGACGCAGGGCACCACCTTCGTCACGCGGATGGACTACCTGACGCCGTTCTTCAACGAGACGGCGTACTGCCTGGGCGTCGAGAAGCTCCTCGGCATCGAGGACCAGATCCCCGACCGGGCCACCGTCCTGCGCGTCCTGCTGATGGAGCTCAACCGGCTCGCCTCGCACCTCGTGTGCATCGCCACCGGCGGCATGGAGCTCGGCGCGACCACGATCATGATCTACGGCTTCCGCGATCGTGAACTGGTTCTCGACCTCTTCGAGCTCTTCACCGGCCTGCGGATGAACCACGCGTTCGTCCGCCCCGGCGGCCTCGCCCAGGACCTGCCCCCGGGCGCGGTCGACCAGCTGCGCGAGTTCATCAAGACCATGAAGAAGAACCTGCCGGAGTACGACAAGCTCGCCACCGGCAACCCGATCTTCAAGGCCCGGATGAAGGACGTCGGCTACCTCGACCTCACCGGCTGCATGGCGCTCGGCGCCACCGGCCCGGTGCTGCGCTCCGCCGGACTCCCGCACGACCTGCGCAAGAGCGACCCGTACTGCGGCTACGAGACCTACGACTTCGACGTCCCGACCGCCGACACCTGCGACTCCTACGGACGCTTCCTGATCCGCCTGGAGGAGATGCGCCAGTCGCTGCGCATCATCGAGCAGTGCATCGACCGCCTGGAGCCCGGGCCGGTCATGGTCGCCGACAAGAAGATCGCCTGGCCCGCGCAGCTCGCCCTCGGCCCGGACGGACTCGGCAACTCGCTCGACCACATCCGGAACATCATGGGCACCTCCATGGAAGCCCTGATCCACCACTTCAAGCTGGTGACCGAGGGCTTCCGGGTCCCGGCCGGTCAGGTGTACACCGCCGTCGAGTCCCCCAAGGGCGAACTCGGCGTGCACGTCGTCTCCGACGGCGGCACCCGCCCCTACCGGGTCCACTTCCGCGACCCGTCCTTCACCAACCTCCAGGCCATGGCGGCGATGTGCGAAGGCGGCCAGGTCGCCGACGTCATCGTCGCCGTCGCGTCCATCGACCCCGTGATGGGAGGCGTCGACCGGTGACCACATCACGCCAAGACGTCAGTCTGGGGATGCCGCAGCTCCCCGCCACCCCCTACCCGGCCGAGGTGCGCGCCCGGCTCGACGCGGACGCCAAGGAGGTGCTCGCCCGCTACCCCGGCAGCCGCTCCGCCCTCCTGCCGCTGCTGCACCTCGTGCAGTCCGAGGAGGGATACGTCTCCCGTACGGGCATGGCCTTCTGCGCCGAGACGCTCGACCTCACCACCGCCGAGGTCACCGCCGTCGCGACGTTCTACTCCATGTACCGGCGCAGGCCCAGCGGCGACTACCAGGTCGGCGTCTGCACCAACACCCTGTGCGCGGTCATGGGCGGCGACGCCATCTTCGACACGCTCAAGGAGCACCTCGGCGTCGGCAACAACGAGACCACCGACGACGGCAAGGTCACCCTCGAACACATCGAGTGCAACGCCGCCTGCGACTTCGCGCCCGTCGTGATGGTCAACTGGGAGTTCTTCGACAACCAGACGCCCCAGAGCGCCACGCAACTCGTCGACGACCTGATCGCCGGCCGGACCGTAGAGCCCACCCGGGGCGCGCCGATCTGCTCGTACAAGGAGACGGCCCGCATCCTGGCCGGCTTCCCCGACGAGCGGCCCGGCGCCGTCGCGGCGACCGGCGGCGCGGGCCCCGCCTCCCTCGTCGGGCTGAAGCTCGCCAAGGGCGAGGCGCTCCCGCAGGCGCGCGTGGTCTCCCCGCGCGCCGGACAGCCCCAGGACGCGCAACCGCAGGACGCGCAGCCCCAGGACGCGCAACCGCACGACCCTTCGCCGTCCGAGCACATCAGCTCGCACGACGCACCGCAGCAGACCTCGGCCTCCGACCCGGAGCACCCGGCCGGGCCCGCAGCCGAGGAGGGGGAGTGATGACCTTGGCCGCCGAGATCGACCACAACGGGACGAGCCCCGAGAAGCTGCTTGCACCGGTCCTCTCCGCCTTCTGGGACCAGCCCGAATCCTGGACCCTGGACACCTACCGCCGCCACGACGGCTACGAAGGGCTGCGCAAGGCACTCGCCATGACGCCCGACGACCTCATCGCGTACGTCAAGGACTCCGGTCTGCGCGGACGCGGCGGCGCGGGCTTCCCCACCGGGATGAAGTGGCAGTTCATCCCGCAGGGGGACGGCAAGCCGCACTATCTAGTTGTCAACGCCGACGAGTCGGAGCCGGGGACCTGCAAGGACATCCCGCTCCTCTTCGCGAACCCGCACAGCCTCATCGAGGGCATGGTGATCGCCTGTTACGCGATCCGTTCGTCGCACGCGTTCATCTATCTGCGCGGTGAGGTCGTTCCCGTGCTGCGACGACTGCACGAGGCCGTACGAGAGGCGTACGAGGCGGGTTATCTGGGGACGAACATCCTGGGTTCAGGACTCGATCTGGAACTCACGGTGCACGCGGGCGCCGGTGCGTACATCTGTGGTGAGGAAACCGCGCTGCTCGACTCTCTCGAAGGACGGCGTGGCCAGCCCCGGCTGCGGCCCCCCTTCCCCGCGGTCGCCGGTCTGTACGCCTGCCCCACTGTCGTGAACAACGTCGAGTCCATCGCCTCGGTTCCCGCGATCCTGAACAAGGGCAAGGACTGGTTCAAGTCGATGGGCAGCGAGAAGTCCCCGGGCTTCACGCTCTACTCGCTCAGCGGCCATGTCACCAGCCCCGGCCAGTACGAGGCCCCGCTCGGCATCACGCTGCGCCAGCTCCTCGACATGAGCGGCGGCATCCGGTCCGGTCACCGCCTGAAGTTCTGGACCCCGGGCGGCTCCTCCACCCCGATGTTCACCGAGGAGCACCTCGACGTCCCCCTCGACTACGAGGGCGTCGGCGCCGCCGGGTCCATGCTCGGGACCAAGGCGCTCCAGTGCTTCGACGAGACGACCTGCGTCGTGCGGGCCGTCACCCGCTGGACCGAGTTCTACGCCCACGAGTCCTGCGGCAAGTGCACACCCTGCCGCGAAGGGACGTACTGGCTGGTCCAGTTGCTCCGCGACATCGAGGCCGGCAAGGGCGAGATGGCCGACCTCGACAAGCTCAACGACATCGCCGACAACATCAACGGCAAGTCGTTCTGCGCGCTCGGCGACGGCGCCGCCTCGCCGATCTTCTCCTCGCTCAAGTACTTCCGCGAGGAGTACGAGCAGCACATCACCGGCAAGGGCTGCCCCTTCGATCCCGCCCGGTCCACGGCCTGGGCCGACGACAAGAACACCGACGGCAAGAACGCTCACCGGGGGGTGAACGCATGACAGTCACCACGAGTGCGCCCTCCGGGGGCGGCGAGGCGGCGATCCCGCCCGAGGACCTGGTCACGCTGACCATCGACGGCATCGAGATCAGCGTCCCCAAGGGGACCCTGGTCATCCGCGCCGCCGAGCTCCTCGGCATCGAGATCCCGCGCTTCTGCGACCACCCGCTCCTCGACCCCGCCGGCGCCTGCCGCCAGTGCATCGTCGAGGTCGAGGGCCAGCGCAAGCCGATGGCCTCCTGCACCATCACCTGCACCGACGGCATGGTCGTCAAGTCGCAGATCACCTCTCCTGTCGCCGAGAAGGCGCAGAAGGGCGTGATGGAGCTGCTGCTGATCAACCATCCGCTGGACTGCCCCGTCTGCGACAAGGGCGGCGAGTGCCCGCTCCAGAACCAGGCGATGTCGCACGGCGGCGCCGACTCCCGCTTCGAGGGCAAGAAGCGGACGTTCGAGAAGCCCGTCCCGATCTCCACCCAGGTGCTGCTGGACCGCGAGCGGTGCGTGCTCTGCGCGCGCTGCACCCGGTTCTCCAACCAGGTGGCGGGCGACCCGATGATCGAACTGATCGAGCGCGGCGCCCTCCAGCAGGTCGGCACCGGCGAGGGCGACCCCTTCGAGTCGTACTTCTCCGGCAACACCATCCAGATCTGCCCGGTCGGCGCGCTGACCTCGGCGGCGTACCGCTTCCGCTCCCGCCCCTTCGACCTGGTCTCCACCCCCTCGGTGTGCGAGCAGTGCGCGGGCGGCTGCTCGACCCGGACCGACCACCGGCGCGGCAAGGTCATGCGCCGCCTCGCGGCCAACGAGCCCGAGGTCAACGAGGAGTGGCTCTGCGACAAGGGGCGGTTCGGCTTCCGTTACGCCCAGCAGCGCGACCGGCTCACCACCCCGCTGGTACGCAACGCCGAGGGCGAGCTGGAACCGGCGAGCTGGCCCGAGGCCCTGGCAGCCGCGGCGGCCGGGCTCCTCGCCGCCCGCGGCCGTACCGGCGTCCTGACCGGCGGCCGGCTGACCGTCGAGGACGCCTACGCGTACAGCAAGTTCGCCCGGGTCGCCCTCGACACCAACGACGTCGACTTCCGCTCCCGGGTGCACAGCGCCGAGGAGGCCGACTTCCTGGCCGCCCGGGTCGCCGGACGCGGCCGGGACCTGGACGGCGAGGGGGTCACGTACACCGCGCTGGAGAAGGCACCCGCGGTCCTGCTCGTCGGGTTCGAGTCCGAGGAGGAGGCGCCCGGCGTCTTCCTGCGGCTGCGCAAGGCCCACCGCAAGAGCGGCCAGAAGACCTTCGCGCTGGCGTCGCACGCCACCCGGGGCCTGGTGAAGGCGGGCGGCACGCTGCTGCCCGCCGCCCCCGGCACCGAGACCGAGTGGCTGGACGCGATCGCGGGCGGCGTCGGCCTGGAGGCCGAAGGGGCCGCGGCGGCCGAGGCGCTCCGCGCCGAGCACTCCCTGATCATCGTCGGTGAACGGCTCGCCGGAGTGCCCGGAGCGCTGTCCGCCGCCGTACGCACCGCCACCGCCACCGGCGCACGCCTGGTGTGGATCCCGCGCCGGGCGGGCGACCGGGGCGCGGTGGAGGCGGGCGCGCTCCCCACCCTGCTGCCCGGCGGCCGCCCGGCCACCGACCCGCGGGCCCGCGAGGAGGTCGCGGAGCTGTGGCGCGTGGCCGAACTGCCCACCCGCCACGGCCGCGACACCGGCCAGATCGTCGAGGCCGCGGCCACCGGCGAACTGGGCGCGCTCCTCGTCGCCGGGGTCGGCGTCGAGGACCTGCCCGACCCGAACCGCGCCCTCCAGGCGCTGAACGGGGTCGGCTTCCTGGTCTCGCTGGAACTGCGGCCGAGCGCGGTATCCGCCCGGGCGGACGTGGTCTTCCCGGTCGCCGCCGTCGCGGAGAAGTCCGGCACCTTCCTCAACTGGGAGGGCCGGGTCCGGATGTTCCAGGCGGCGCTGAAGCCGGAGCAGCTGCCCCGGACGCTGGCGCCGACGGACTCCCGGGTGCTGCACATGCTGGCCGACGCCATGGACGTGCACTTCGCCCTGCCGGACCTGACCGCCGCCCGCCGCGAGCTGGACCGGCTCGGCGGCTGGGAGGGCGGCCACGCGGAGGACCCGCGCGAGAGCGCGCAGCCGCTGCCCCGGCCCGGCGACGGCGAGGCGGTCCTCGCCGGCCACCGGATGCTGCTCGACCTCGGCCGGCTCCAGGACGGCGACACCGCGCTCGCCGGGACCCGGCACGCGGCCGTCGCCCGGCTCTCGGCGGTCACCGCCGCCGAGTCCGGCGTCAAGGACGGCGACCTGCTCGCCGTCACCGGCCCCGCGGGCACCGTCGAACTGCCCCTCGCGGTCACCGACATGCCGGACCGGGTGGTCTGGGTGCCGCTGAACTCGATGGGGCGCGGCATCCCCGCCGACACCGGCGCGAACCCCGGCGGCCTGGTGCGGATCGGTCCCGCCGCCGCACCGGGTGCTCCCGTCGAACCATCGGAGGTACGAGCGTGACTGGCCTCGCCGCATTCACGACGGCGCCCGAGAGCGTCGTCCTCGCCGCCGAGGATCTCTCGATGTTCGGCACCGACCCCTGGTGGCTCGTCGCCATCAAGGCGGTCTTCTGCTTCGCGTTCCTGATGCTGATCGTGCTGTTCTCCATCGTGTGGGAGCGCAAGGTCGTCGCCTGGATGCAGCTGCGCGTCGGCCCCAACCGGCACGGCCCCTGGGGACTGCTCCAGTCGCTCGCCGACGGCATCAAGCTGATGCTGAAGGAAGACGTGATCGTCAAGCGCGCGGACAAGGCGGTCTACGTCCTCGCGCCGATCCTCGCCGCGATCCCGGCGTTCATGGCGATCGCGGTGATCCCCTTCGGCCCGGCGGGCAACGAGGTCTCGATCTTCGGGCAGCGCACCACGATGCAGCTCACCGACCTCCCGATCGCCGCGCTCTACATCCTCGCCGTCGGCGCGGTCGGGGTGTACGGCTTCGTCCTCGGCGGCTGGTCCTCGGGCTCGACGTACCCCCTGCTCGGCGGAATCCGTTCGTCCGCCCAGATGATCTCGTACGAGATCGCCATGGGCGCGGCCTTCGCCTCGGTCTTCCTCTACTCCGGGTCGATGTCCACCTCGACGATCGTGGAGGCGCAGGCGGACCGCTGGTACATCATGCTGCTGCCGGTCTCGTTCATCATCTACATGGTGACCATGGTCGGTGAGGCCAGTCGGGCGCCGTTCGACATGCCGGAGTCCGAGGGCGACCTGGTCGGCGGGTTCAACACCGAGTACAGCTCCATCAAGTTCGCGATGTTCATGCTCGCCGAGTACATCCACATGGTGACCGTGTCGATGATCGCGGTGACGCTGTTCCTCGGCGGCTGGCGGGCCCCGTACCCGATCTCCGCCTTCTGGGAGGGAGCGAACCACGGCTGGTGGCCGATGCTCTGGTTCTTCCTGAAGCTCCAGGTGCTGATCTTCTTCTTCATCTGGCTGCGCGGCACGCTTCCCCGCGTCCGCTACGACCAGTTGATGAAGCTGGGCTGGAAGGTCCTCATCCCGGTCTCGGTCGTCTGGCTGATGCTCGTCGCCACCGTCCGCGCCCTGCGCAACGAGGGCTACGACTTCTCCCGGATCGTGCTGTACGTCGGTGCGGCCGTGATCGCGATCCTGCTGATCTCGTTCGTCGTCGACATGTTCCGCGACCGCAGGAACCGTGCCGAGGAGGAAGCGGCCGGACCGGAGCCCGCCTTCGACCCGATGGCGGGCGGGTTCCCGGTGCCTCCGCTGCCCGGACAGACCCTGCCGCCGGTGCCCAGGCGCACACCACGACGGGAGCGGGAGCTCGTTGTCAGTGGTGGAGCGGATACTCAGAGTGACGAAAGCGCGAGTGACGGAAAGGAGGCCGGCGGTGTCTGAGAAACCAGAGCTCACGGGCTCATCGGGATCCGCTGGGTCCTCGGGGCAGGCAGGTCAGGCAGGGGAGTCGGGGGAGAAGTTCCAGAACCCCGTGGCCGGCTTCGGCGTGACCTTCAAGGCCATGTTCAAGAAGCGGCTCACCGAGCAGTATCCGGAGACGCCGAAGGTGACGGCGCCCCGCTTCCACGGCCGCCACCAGCTCAACCGCCACCCGGACGGCCTGGAGAAGTGCGTCGGCTGCGAGCTGTGCGCCTGGGCCTGCCCGGCGGACGCGATCTACGTGGAGGGCGCGGACAACACCGAGGAGGAGCGCTACTCCCCGGGAGAGCGCTACGGCCGCGTCTACCAGATCAACTACGCGCGCTGCATCCTGTGCGGACTCTGCATCGAGGCGTGCCCCACCCGGGCGCTGACGATGACGAACGAGTTCGAGCTGGCCAACACCACCCGCGAGAGCCTCATCTACACCAAGGACGAGCTGCTCGCGGGCCTGGAGGAGGGCATGGTCGACAGCCCGCACACAATCTTCCCCGGCATGGACGAGCAGGACTACTACCGGGGCGTGGTCACCGAGGCCGCCCCCGGCACGGTCCGTCAGACGGCCGTGTCCAAGGGCGAGAGCGACAAGCCCGACGAGGACCCCATCGAGTCCACCCGGGCCGCCGACGCCACCCGGCCGGACAAGGGGGTGGGGGCGTGAACGCGCTGGCCGCAGCCACCACCACCTCGACCGGCGAGGCCATCCAGTTCTGGATCCTGGGCACCGTCGCCGTGATCGGCGCGCTCTCCACGGTGCTGATGAAGAAGTCCGTGCACAGCGCCCTCTCGCTCGCCGGGACCATGATCGTCCTCGCGGTCTTCTACCTCGCCAACGGCGCGTATTTTCTTGGCATCGTCCAGATCGTCGTCTACACCGGCGCGATCATGATGCTGTTCCTCTTCGTCGTCATGCTCGTCGGCGTCACCGCGGCCGACTCCCTCCAGGAGACCCTCAAGGGGCAGCGCTGGCTGGCCCTCGGGTGTGCTCTCGGGTTCGCCGTGCTGCTGATCGCGGGCATCGGCAACGCCTCCCTGAGCACCTTCAACGGGCTCGGCGCGGCCAACGCGCAACACGGCGGCAACGTCGAGGGAATCGCCAACCTCATCTTCACCAAGTACGTCTTCGCCTTCGAGATCACCGGCGCCCTGCTGATCACCGCGACGGTCGGCGCGATGGTGCTCACGCACCGCGAACGCACCGAACGGGCCAAGACCCAGCGGGAGATGTCCGAGGAGCGCGTGCGCGGCAAGCACCTCCCGCCGCTGCCCGCCCCCGGCGTCTACGCCCGGCACAACGCGGTGGACATCCCCGGCCTGCTGCCCGACGGCACCCCGTCCGAGCTGACCGTCATGCAGACGCTGCGTCAGCGCGGTCAGATCCGTGACGTCTCGCAGCAGTCCCTCGCCGATCTCAAGGCCCTGGAGCAGCGCTCCGGGGAGCGGCTCGGACGCGAGGACGCGGACGCCGTGGCGCGCGGAGCCAATCCCCCGTCCGCGGCGGAGAATTCGGAGGCCGCCAAGTGAACCCGGTCAACTACCTCTACCTCGCGGCCCTGCTCTTCGCGATCGGCGCCTCCGGGGTGCTGATCAGGCGGAACACGATCGTGCTGTTCATGTGCGTCGAGCTGATGCTCAACGCCTGCAATCTGGCGCTCGTCACGTTCTCCCGGATGCACGGCAACCTCGACGGGCAGATCGTCGCGTTCTTCACGATGGTCGTCGCCGCCGCGGAAGTCGTCGTCGGACTCGCGATCATCGTGTCGTTGTTCCGCTCCCGCCACTCGGCCTCGGTCGACGACGCCAGCCTGATGAAGCTGTAAGGGGTCGGAAACGTGGAGAACCTGATTGCGCTGCTCGTCGCGGCGCCCCTGCTCGGAGCGGCGGTCCTGCTCTGCGGCGGACGCCGCCTGGACAAGACCGGCCACTGGCTCGGCACCGTCCTGGCCGGCGCCTCGTTCGTCGTCGGACTGATCCTGTTCACCGACATGCTGGGGAAGGACGCCGAGGACCGGGCCCTGCACCAGCACCTGTTCAGCTGGATTCCGGTGGAGGGCTTCCAGGCCGACATCGCCTTCCAGCTCGACCAGCTGTCGATGACGTTCGTCCTGCTCATCACCGGTGTGGGCACGCTGATCCACATCTACTCCATCGGTTACATGGAGCACGACGAGCGCAGGCGCCGCTTCTTCGGCTATCTCAACCTGTTCCTCGCGGCGATGCTCATCCTGGTCATCGCCGACAACTACCTCCTGCTGTACGTCGGGTGGGAGGGCGTCGGTCTGGCGTCGTTCCTGCTCATCGGCTTCTGGCAGCACAAGCCCACCGCGGCCACCGCCGCGAAGAAGGCCTTCCTGGTCAACCGGGTCGGCGACATGGGCCTGTCGATCGCCATCATGCTGATGTTCACCACCTTCGGCACCTTCGCCTTCGGGCCGGTGCTGGAGTCGGCGGGCGAGACGAGCCAGGGCAAGCTGACCGCCATCGGGCTGATGCTGCTGCTGGCCGCCTGCGGCAAGTCGGCCCAGGTGCCGCTCCAGTCCTGGCTCGGCGACGCGATGGAGGGCCCGACCCCGGTCTCCGCCCTCATCCACGCCGCGACCATGGTCACCGCCGGCGTCTATCTGATCGTCCGCTCCGGCGCGATCTTCAACGCCGCCCCGGACGCCCAGACGGTCGTCGTCATCGTCGGCGCGGTCACGCTGATCTTCGGTGCGATCGTCGGTTGCGCGAAGGACGACATCAAGAAGGCCCTGGCCGGCTCCACGATGTCGCAGATCGGCTACATGATCCTGGCCGCGGGCCTCGGCCCCATCGGCTACATCTTCGCGATCATGCACCTGGTGACGCACGGCTTCTTCAAGGCCGGGCTCTTCCTCGGCGCGGGCTCCGTCATGCACGGCATGAACGACGAGGTCGACATGCGCAAGTACGGCGGCCTGCGGAAGTACATGCCGGTCACCTTCGTCACCTTCGGCCTCGGCTATCTGGCCATCATCGGCTTCCCCGGCCTGTCCGGCTTCTTCTCCAAGGACAAGATCATCGAGGCGGCCTTCGCCAAGGGCGGCACCGAGGGCTGGATCCTCGGCTCCGTGGCCCTGCTGGGCGCAGCGATCACCGCGTTCTACATGACGCGCGTGATGCTGATGACCTTCTTCGGCGAGAAGCGCTGGCAGCCGGACGCGGAGGGCCACGAGCCGCACCCGCACGAGTCCCCGAAGTCGATGACGATCCCGATGATCGTGCTGGCCTTCGGCTCGGTCTTCGCCGGCGGGTTCTTCGCCATCGGTGACCGGTTCATCAACTGGCTGGAGCCCGTCACCGGTTACGACCACGGGCACGCCCCGCTCAGCGCGGCCACGGTCACCGGAGCCACCGTGGTGGCCCTGGTCATCGGCGTCGGGATCGCCTGGGCGATGTACGGGCGCAAGCCCGTGCCCGTCGTCGCCCCGCGCGGTTCGGTCCTCACCCGGGCCGCCCGCCGCGATCTCCTCCAGGACGACTTCAACCACGTGGTTCTGGTCCGCGGCGGCGAGCACCTCACCCGCTCGCTGGTCTACGTGGACCACTCCCTGGTCGACGGCGTCGTCAACGGCACGGCCGCCTCGGTCGGCGGGCTCTCCGGCCGGCTGCGCAAGCTGCAGAACGGCTACGCCCGCACCTACGCGGTCTCGATGTTCGGCGGTACGGCGGTCGTCATCGCCGCGACCCTGCTGATGAGGGCGGTCTGATCACATGTCCTTTCCCCTCCTGACCGCGACGGCGGCGCTCCCGGCGATCGGCGCCATCGCCACCGCCGCGGTCCCCGCCGCGCGGCGCACCGCGGCCAAATGGCTCGCGCTGCTCTTCTCGCTCGGCACGCTCGTCCTGGCGGCCGTCGTCTTCCTCCGCTTCGAACCGGGCGGCGACCGCTACCAGCTCACCGAGTCCCGGTCCTGGATCGCCGACTTCGGCGTCCGCTACGAACTGGGCGTGGACGGCATCGGGGTGGCGCTCCTCGGCCTCACCGCGCTGCTGATCCCGTTCGTCATCGTCGCGGGCTGGCACGACGCCGACCCCCAGGAGACGAAGTCCTCGCGCTGGCGTCCGACGCAGGGCTTCTTCGCCCTGATCCTCATGGTCGAGGCCATGGTGATCCTGTCGTTCGTCGCCACCGACGTCTTCCTCTTCTACATCCTGTTCGAAGCCATGCTCATCCCGATGTACTTCCTCATCGGCGGCTTCGGCGACCGGGCCCACGCGGGCACCGACGAGAACGCCGCGACCCAGCGGTCGTACGCGGCGGTCAAGTTCCTCCTCTACAACCTGGCCGGCGGCCTGATCATGCTGGCCGCCGTCATCGGGCTGTACGTGGTCGCGGGCAGCTTCTCGCTCTCCGAGATCACCGAGGCCCGGGCCAACGGCTCCCTGGAGATGGCGACCAGCACCGAACGGTGGCTCTTCCTCGGGTTCTTCCTCGCCTTCGCGATCAAGGCCCCGCTCTGGCCGCTGCACACCTGGCTGCCCAACGCGATGGGCGAGGCGACCGCGCCGGTCGCCGTGCTGATCACCGCGATCGTCGACAAGGTCGGCACCTTCGCGATGCTCCGCTTCTGCCTCGGGCTCTTCCCGGAGGCCAGCAAGTGGGCGACGCCGGTGGTCATCACCCTGGCGCTCGTCTCCATCGTGTACGGGGCGCTGCTCGCGGTCGGCCAGCGCGACATCAAGCGGCTCATCGCCTACGCCTCGATCTCGCACTTCGGCTTCATCATCCTGGGCATCTTCGCGATGACCAGCCAGGGCCAGTCGGGCGCCACCCTCTACATGGTCAACCACGGGATCTCGACGGCCGCGCTGCTGCTGGTCGCCGGATTCCTCATCACCCGGCGCGGATCGCGGCTCATCGCGGACTACGGCGGGGTGCAGAAGGTCGCCCCCGTGCTGGCCGGGACGTTCCTCATCGGCGGGCTCGCCACCCTGTCGCTGCCCGGACTCGCCCCGTTCGTCAGTGAGTTCCTGGTCCTCGTCGGCACGTTCAGCGCGTATCCGGTGGCCGGCATCATCGCCACCTCCGGCATCGTGCTCGCCGCGCTCTACGTCCTGGTCCTCTACCAGCGCACGATGACCGGCCCCGTGAAGGAATCGGTCCGGTCCATGCCGGACCTCAGGGCCCGGGAGCTGGCGGTCGCGCTTCCGCTGATCGCCGTGCTGATCTTCCTGGGCGTCTTCCCGAAGCCGCTCACCGAGGTCGTCAACCCGGCGGTGGAGCACACCATGTCCGACGTACAGAAGAAGGACCCCCAGCCCGAGGTGGAGGCCGCCAAGTGAGCGCAACAGCTGTCCACAGCCTGTGGACGACGGCGAGCGGGGTGACATCGGCGGCACCGGGCAGCACGTTCACGGCGCCGAAGATCGAGTACACCCAGCTGATGCCGGTCCTGATCATCGTGGTCGCCGCCGTCCTGGGCATCCTGGTGGAGGCCTTCGTGCCGCGCCGGGCCCGCTACCACGCCCAGCTCCTCCTGACCGTGGTGGCGGTCGCCGGCTCGTTCGCCGCGATCGTCGGCCTCGCGGCCGGCGGATACGGCACCACGGACGCCGGGATCGTGGCCATGGGCGCCATCGCGATCGACGGCCCCACCCTGTTCCTCCAGGGCACCATTCTCCTGGTCGCCATGGTGGCGGTGTTCACCTTCGCCGAGCGCAGGCTGGACCCCACCGCCCACGGAAACCGGGTCGACTCCTTCGCCGCCCAGGCCGGAGCCGTACCGGGCGGTGAAGGCGAGAAGGCCGCCGTCCGGGCCGGCTTCGCCACCACCGAGGTCTTCCCGCTCCTCCTCTTCTCGGTGGCGGGGCTGCTGGTCTTCCCGGCCGCCAACGACCTGCTGACCCTGTTCATCGCGCTTGAGGTCTTCTCCCTCCCGCTCTACCTCCTGTGCGCCGTGGCCCGCCGCAAGCGGCTGCTGTCGCAGGAGGCCGCCGTGAAGTACTTCCTGCTCGGCGCGTTCTCCTCGGCGTTCTTCCTCTTCGGGATCGCCCTCCTCTACGGCTACGCGGGCTCCCTCTCGTACGCCGACATCGCCAATGTCGTCGACGGGTCGGTCCTGGAGATCGACCCGGCCCTCGCCGACACCATGGGCAACGACGCGCTGCTGCTCATCGGCGGCGCGATGGTCCTGGTCGGCCTGCTCTTCAAGGTCGGTGCGATCCCGTTCCACATGTGGACCCCGGACGTCTACCAGGGCGCCCCGACCCCGGTGACCGGCTTCATGGCCGCCGCCACGAAGGTCGCGGCGTTCGGCGCGATGCTGCGCCTGCTGTACGTGGCGCTGCCGGGCCTGGCCTGGGACCTGCGGCCGGTCATGTGGGGGGTGGCCATCATCACGATGCTGGGCGGCGCGGTCGTCGCGATCACCCAGACCGACATCAAGCGGCTGCTGGCCTACTCCTCGATCGCGCACGCGGGCTTCATCCTCGCGGGCGTCATCGCGGCCAGCCCGGAGGGCATCTCCTCGGTCCTCTTCTACCTGCTGGCCTACTCCTTCGTGACGGTCGGCGCGTTCGCCGTCGTCACCCTGGTGCGGGACGCGGGCGGCGAGGCCACCCACCTGTCGAAGTGGGCCGGGCTCGGCCGACGCTCGCCGCTGGTCGCCGCGGTCTTCGCGGTGTTCCTGCTGGCCTTCGCGGGCATCCCGCTGACCTCCGGGTTCTCCGGGAAGTTCGCGGTGTTCAAGGCGGCCGCCGAGGGCGGGGCCGGCGGGCTGGTCGTCGTCGGTGTGCTCTCCTCGGCCGTCGCCGCCTTCTTCTACATCCGCGTGATCGTCCTGATGTTCTTCAGCGAGCCGAAGGCGGACGGCCCCACGGTCGCCGTCCCGTCCCCGCTGACCATGACGACGATCGCGGTCGGCGTCGCCGTCACCCTGGTGCTGGGCCTGGCCCCGCAGTACTTCCTGGACCTGGCGAGCCAGGCGGGAGTGTTCGTGCGGTAGCCCGCGCAGTATGAGCGACAGCAGCGCCGGACGGTCGGTTATCCACAGACCGTCCGGCGTTGTCGTTGCCGCCGCCTATCGTGGACGGGGACGAGAGCAGGACGGACAGGGCCGGACGCGCGGACCTCGGGGGACAGAGCATTGGGTGTGACCATGGATGTGACCGGGACGGTGACCGACACCGACACGGGCGGCGAGAGCGCCACGGGCGGTGAGAGCGGCACGGGCGGTGAGAGCGAGGCGCGTCGGACGCTGCACCGCGTCTTCGGGTACGAGTCGTTCCGCGGCGAGCAGGGCGCGGTCATCGAGCATGTGGTGGCGGGCGGCGACGCGGTCGTGCTCATGCCCACCGGTGGCGGAAAGTCCCTCTGCTACCAGATCCCGTCCCTGGTCAGGCGGGGCACCGGAATCGTCGTCTCCCCGCTGATCGCCCTCATGCAGGACCAGGTCGACGCCCTGCGGGCGCTCGGCGTCCGGGCCGGCTTCATGAACTCCACGCAGGACTTCGACGAGCGCCGCTCGATGGAGGCGCAGTTCCTCGCGGGCGAGCTGGACGTGCTCTACCTCGCACCGGAGCGGCTGCGGCTGGACTCCACCCTCTCCCTGCTGGCCCGGGGCGAGATCTCCGTCTTCGCGATCGACGAGGCGCACTGCGTCGCCCAGTGGGGCCACGACTTCCGCCCCGACTACCTGGCCCTGTCCGTGCTCGGCGAGCGCTGGCCGGACGTTCCGCGCATCGCCCTGACGGCGACCGCGACCCACGCCACGCACGAGGAGATCACCCGCCGCCTCGGCATGCCGGACGCGAAGCACTTCGTCGCGAGCTTCGACCGGCCGAACATTCAGTACCGGATCGTGCCGAAGTCCGAGCCCAAGAAGCAGCTCCTCTCCTTCCTCAAGGAGGAGCACGCCGGGGACGCGGGCATCGTCTACTGCCTCTCGCGCAACTCCACCGAGAA
The DNA here is from genome assembly GCF_040638385.1 of Streptomyces sp. NPDC026589. Lineage (NCBI taxonomy): Bacteria > Bacillati > Actinomycetota > Actinomycetes > Kitasatosporales > Streptomycetaceae > Streptomyces > Streptomyces sp. NPDC026589. The sequence goes on along the minus strand of NZ_JBEZYG010000021.1, from coordinate 34,425 downwards.
GATCGCGGAGTACCTCTGCCGCAACGGCGTGGAGGCCGTGCCGTACCACGCGGGCCTGGACGCCGGGACGCGCGCCACCCACCAGGCGCGCTTCCTCCGCGAGGAGGGGCTCGTCGTCGTCGCGACCATCGCGTTCGGCATGGGCATCGACAAGCCGGACGTCCGCTTCGTCGCCCACGTCGACCTCCCCAAGTCCGTCGAGGGGTACTACCAGGAGACCGGCCGCGCGGGCCGTGACGGGGAGCCGTCGACGGCCTGGATGGCGTACGGACTCCAGGACGTCGTCCAGCAGCGCAAGCTCATCCAGGGCGGCGAGGGCGACGAGGCGTTCCGCCGCCGGGCCGCCTCCCATCTGGACTCGATGCTGGCCCTGTGCGAGACGGTCCAGTGCCGCCGGGCCCAGCTGCTGACCTACTTCGGCCAGGCACCCACGGCCCCCGCCTGCGGCAACTGCGACACCTGCCTGGCCCCGCCGGAGACCTGGGACGGCACGGTCGTCTCGCAGAAGCTGCTCTCCACGGTGGTGCGGCTGAAGCGCGAACGGAACCAGAAGTTCGGCGCCGGCCAGATCATCGACATCCTGCTGGGCCGCAAGACCGCCAAGGTCATCCAGTTCGACCACGACCAGCTCTCCGTCTTCGGCATCGGCGAGGAGCTGGCGGAGGCGGAGTGGCGCGGCGTGGTGCGCCAGCTGCTGGCCCAGGGGCTGCTCGCGGTCGAGGGGGAATACGGCACGCTGGTCCTGACCGACGAGAGCGCGACGGTCCTGGGGCGGGAGCGGGACGTGCTGCTCCGCAAGGAGCCGAAGAAGCCGACGTCCCGGTCGTCGTCCTCCGCCGGCGGCGCCAAGGGCGCCAAGGGCAAGGCGGCCGCCGCCGATCTCCCCGAGTCCGCGGTCCCGGTCTTCGAGGCGCTGCGCGCCTGGCGCGGGGCGACGGCGAAGGAGCAGGGCGTCCCGGCGTACGTCATCTTCCACGACGCCACGCTGCGCGAGATCGCGACGCTGCACCCGAGCTCCCTCGCGGAGCTGGGCGGCGTCAGCGGCCTGGGCGAGAAGAAGCTCGCGACGTACGGGGAGGGCGTGCTGGAGGTCCTGGCGCAGACGTCCCCGGGGGCGGCGGCGGAAGCTCCCGCACCGACGGCCCCGACCCCCGCGGCCGCCCCTGCGGCTCCCGTGCCCGCGTCGCGCCCGGCGGCGGCCCCGGCCCGTACGCAAGCCACGAACCCGGCCCCCGCGTCGCGCCCGGCGACCGCCCCGGCCCGAACACAAGCCCCGGCCCCGCAGCACAGCGACCCCGAGTTCGGCTGGGACGAGGAACCGCCCGAGTACGAGTGAGGCGTACCGGGCGGTGGGGGAGGGGCGGCGGGACCTATGCCAGGTCCGCCGCCCGGCGGCGGGGCGTGATCGCCGTGAGGTCCAGGTCGACGGCGAAGGGCACCGACACCTTCATCCGGTCGTGAAAGATCCCCGTCGAGGTGTACGCGCCGGTGGCCGGCTCCCGCTCGAAGACGTACACCACGGCCTGCCCGTCGTGGTTCTCCACCCGCCAGTAGTGGGGGATCTTCGCGCGGGCGTACTTCACGGGCTTGGTCTCGCGGTCGCGGGTCAGTGTCTCGTGGGAGACCACCTCGATGGCCAGAGCCACGGAAGGGCCGGGCACCCGCGTCTGGTCCATGCTCCGGATGACGGATCGGGGGACGACGATCACGTCGGGTTCGGGCCGGTTGTACCGGTCGACGTCGATGGTGAAGCGGCTGAGCGTCTCCAGGGAGGCGGGTGCGGCTGCCCGTACGTGCTCGCCGAAGAAGGTGATCGCCCACGAATGGAACAGGGTCTGCGGGCAGGCGAAGACCAGACTTCCGTCGATCAGCTCCGTGTGCGGAGGCAGATTCGGGAGGGTGTCCAGGTCATCGGCGGTCCAGCCGCCCTCGGGCGGGACCGCCCACCGCGGCTCGGAGGCCTCGGGTTCGGTGCTCGTCGGTGCTCTCATGGGGAGGAGTCTCGCGGGCCTGACCTGCTGGTCCGCCGAGACCGGACAAGGCTCCCCCGAACGTGTGAACGCCTCACGCACCGCTGACCGGGCCCGCTCTCACGGCCTCCGCCGCCTTCTACTCCCCGCCGCCCCCTCCGCAGCCACCGCTCTCTCCGCCCTCGCCGCTCCAGCCGTCGCCGGACTCGTGCTGCTTCACGTTGTAGTGGACCGCTGCGGCGGTCCACTCGGTGCGGCGCATGACCTTCATCACCGTCCGGCCGGTGCGGCCGAGGCGGGTCAGGTCGCCGGCCAGGCCGATGGCGGAGGCCAGGGCGGCCAGCACCCGGTCGCGGTGGTCCGGATACCCCGCCGCCTCGGCCGCCGCGAACCGGTCGAGGACGCCCGGCGCGAGGTCCGGCACGCCCGGGTAGTGGCGGTGGTACGGGAAGACGCCGAGGATGCGGTGGGTCTTCCGGGACAGGACGGAGCGGTCGACCAGGGAGTCCAGGTACTTCTCCTGTACGTACCGGTCGTAGTCGCCCACCCAGCGCCGGGCGCGGATCCCGGGGCGGCGGCGACCCTTGACCGGCGGGTCCAGGGTCCGGAGCAGGGCGGCGAGGAGCGGGTCGGCCGGGTCCAGCGGGTTCACCACCTGGATCCGGCCGCCCTCCTCCCGTATCCGGCCCTGTATCTCCAGCTCCGCCAGGGCCGCCCCGGCGGTCCCGTACGCCAGCTCGCGGGCCCCGCACGTCGGCTTGCCCCGGTCGGGATCCAGGGCGAGCAGGATCAGCTCTTCCGGCAGCGTCAGCGCGGGGGCGTCGTGCGTCATGGCGCGGTGACGATCCTTCCGGTCACGTCGCCGAGGCCCACGCGGGTGCCGTGCGGGCCGGGGGCCCAGGCGGTCAGCGTGACCGTGTCGCCGTCCTCCAGGAACGTCCGCTTGCCCTCGGGGAGTTCGAGCGCGTCGCGGCCGTTCCAGGTCAGCTCCAGGAGCGAGCCGCGCTGGGCGGGCTCGGGGCCGCTGACGGTGCCGGAGCCGTACAGGTCGCCGGTGCGCAGCGACGCGCCGTTCACCGTCATGTGGGCGAGCTGCTGGGCGGCCGTCCAGTACATCGAGGCGAACGGCGGCTCGGCGACCACCTGCCCGTTGATCTCGACGCTGATGCGGATGTCGAAGCCGCCCGGCTCCTCGTCCGCCGCGTCGTCGAGGTAGGGGAGCAGGGGGACGTCGCGGGCCGGGGGCGCGGTGCGGGCGGCGTCCAGGGCCTCCAGCGGGGTGACCCAGGCGGAGACGGAGGTGGCGAAGGACTTGCCGAGGAACGGGCCGAGCGGCACGTACTCCCAGGCCTGGAGGTCGCGGGCGGACCAGTCGTTGAGGAGCGAGAGGCCGAAGACGTGCTCGCGGAAGTCGGCCAGCGGCACCGGGGTGCCGTGCGCGGAGGGGACGCCGACGACGAAGCCGACCTCGGCCTCGATGTCGAGCTTCACCGAGGGCCCGAAGACGGGGGCCGGGTCGGCGGGGGCCTTGCGCTGGCCGCTGGGGCGCACCACGTCGGTGCCGGAGACCACGACGGTGCCGGAGCGGCCGTGGTAACCGATCGGCAGGTGCTTCCAGTTGGGGGTGAGCGCGTCGCCGTCCGGCCGGAAGATCTGTCCGACGTTGGTGGCGTGGTGCTCGCTGGCGTAGAAGTCGACGTAGTCCGCGACCTCGTACGGCAGGTGCAGGGTGACCGCGTCCACCGGGTGCAGCAGCGGCTCGATGTCCGCGCGGTGGGCGGGGACCGTCAGCCAGGCGGTGAGCGCGCGGCGCACGTCCCGCCAGGCCGTGCGGCCCGCCGCGAGCAGCGGTGTCAGGCTCGGCTGCGCGAGCAGCCCCGCGTAGGGGGAGCCGAGCGCGTGGGCGGCGGCCCCGGCGTCCAGGACGTGGTCGCCGATGCGGACGCCGACCCGGCGGTCGTCGGGGTGGTCGGGGGTGGAGAACACACCGTACGGAAGGTTGTGCGGGCCGAAGGGGTCGCCCTCGGCCAGATCGAGCGGGCTGCTCTGCTCGGGCATGTGGTGCTGCCTCGCTTTCCAGGTCGCGTTGGGGGACACGTTACGTCGGTGCTCCTACCCAGCGGCAGTGCCCCGACTATCCCCAACTGTGCGCATTGCCCGGAAAGTTCGTCGGGTCCCCCGGAAAACCGGGGGACCCGAACACGAGAACCGCGCGCCGCTCAGCCCGCCGTGCGCGGGACGCGCTTCTCCCAGGTGCGGTGGAAGACGACCTCCTCGCCGTCCTTGCAGATCACCTCGTTGGAGGTGATGAAGTCCTGGTCGTCGGCGGCGATCTCGGAACGCGTCTCGATCTCCACGTCCCAGGCCATCTCCGGGCGGTGCAGCCGGATCCGCCAGTCGGAGCGGGTCCGCGCGGAGAGCGGGTCGTCCTGCTGGATCGTGTACGCCTCCAGGGCGTCCTCGGTGAATTCGAGGCCGTCGGGGTAGACGCGCGTACCGCCGTAGCGGGGGTCGACCTCCAGGCGCCATTCGCCCTTGGCGACATCGCGGACGACGAGGCGTTCGGGGCGCGGCTCCTCCAGGGTGACCGGGTGGACCACGCCGAGCGGTTCGGACTGCTCGGGCTCCCCGAAGGCGATCGCCGGGTCCTCGGTGTGGCGGCGCACCGGGAGCTCGACGAAGCTGCCGTCCGCGTCCAGGGTGAAGCCCGCCGAGCCGGCCTGCGGCCAGATCCAGGGCCAGTACGAGGAGGAGACGGCGAGCCGGATGCGGTGGCCGGGCGGGAAGGTGTGCCCGATGCCGTTGAGGTCGAGGACCACGTCCTCGGTCTCGCCCGGGGTCCAGTCGTCGGTGCGGTCGCGGCCGTGCCGGGCCGCGAGGTTGAGGACGCCCCGGGTGACCAGGGTGGAGGATCCGTCGGGCGCGACGTCGCAGAGCCGGGCGATGGCCTGGCCGCGCGGCACGTCCATCCGGAGGCGGAGCTTCACCCGGGGGCGGCCGAGGATCTCGATCGGCGCGTCCGCGACGGGGAATTCGAAGGACACCGACTTCGCGTCCTCGTCCCGCTGGTCCGGCGGCAGGTCCGCGTCGTTGCCGAACGGGAAGAAGCGGCCCGCGTCCAGGCCGGTCTGCTGCGGCGAGGCGACGATCCGCTCGCCGCCCTGGAGGGCGTACGCCACCGGGGAGACGTTCTCCGAGGGCCAGCTCGCGTCCCCGACCCAGCGGCCCGGCAGCGTCTCGTACACCGTGGCGGGCGGGTGCGAGCCGCTGATCCAGGACCGCAGCAGCGGCTCCCGCATCACGCCCGTCTCCTGGCCCTTGAGGTGCTGGTCCCACCAGCGCAGCGTCTCCTGGAGGAAGCCGATCGCGGGCCCCGGCGGCAGCCCCCGGTCGGGGTACTGGTGCGACCAGGGGCCGATCACCCCGCGCACCTGCTCCGGGTCCAGGTGCTCCACGAGCCGCAGGACGGTGTCCCGGTACGGGTCGTGCCAGCCGCCGACCGCGAGGACCTTCGCCTTGATCGCGCCGTAGTCCTCGCAGACGCTGCCGTGTCTCCAGTAGGCGTCGCGGCTCTGATGGGCGAGCCAGGTGTGGATGAAGGGGTCGACGGCCTCCAGCCGCTTCAGCCACATCTCCTTCCACTCGTCGCCGACCTGCGCCGGGTCCGGCGGGCGGCAGACGAAGGCGAGCATGGTGGCGGCCCAGGCGTGCATGTCCACGGCGAGGACGGAGCCGCCCATGTAGTGGACGTCGTTGTCGTAGCGGTCGTCGGCCGAGCAGACGGTGACGATCGCCTTCAGCGGCTCGGGGGCGAGCGCGGCGATCTGGAGCGAGTTGAAGCCGCCCCAGGAGATGCCGAACATCCCGACCCGGCCGGAGCACCACTCCTGCTGGGCCAGCCAGTGGATGACGGCGACCCCGTCCTCCAGCTCCCGCGCGTCGTACTCGTCGCCCGGCAGCCCCTCGCTGTTGCCGTGGCCCCGGACGTCGACCCGTACGGAGGCGTAGCCGTGGCCCGCGTACCAGGGGTGGCGCTGCCAGTCGCGGGGCGCGGTCCAGTCGCTGAGCCGGTAGGGCAGGTACTCCAGCAGGGCCGGGACCGGTTCGTCGGTCAGCGGCCGCCAGATCCGGGCGTAGAGCCGGGTGCCGTCGGGGAGCGGGATGTACACGTCCTCGCGGGTGGTCTCGTACGGGAACTCGGTCGTGATGTTCATGGGTCACCTCGATGTACGACGACGGGGGCGAAGGCGCGCTCAGTGGACGGGGTGCATGGTGCGTTTCAGCCACGGGGCCGCGGCGATCATCGCCACGCCCGCCGCCACGGCGATCGCGCCGTTGACGCCGAAGTAGGCGGGGTTGGAGACCTCGCCGTACAGCTTCACGATCTGGGCCTGGATGCCGTTGGCCAGCGCGAGCGAGAGGAACCACAGGGCCATCGTCTGGCTGGCGAACGCCTTGGGGGCGAGCTTGGTGGTCGCGGACATGCCGGAGGTCTCCAGCAGGATGTCGCCGAGCCCGAGCAGCAGGTACGAGCCGACGATCCACCAGGCCGCCATGCGGTACGTGTCGTCGGCGTGCCCGGAGGTGGGCAGGACCATCAGCAGGAAGGAGAGCCCGCCGAGGATCACGCCGAAGGCGATCTTGTTGGAGGCGTGCGGCTGGCGGGGGCCCATCTTCGCCCAGACCGCGGCGACGACCGGGGCGAGCGCGACCTCGAAGGCGCCGAGCGCGGAGGCGTACCAGCTGGCCGGGAAGGTGAAGCCGAGGATCTCGGTCCGGGCGTTCGTCGACGCGAGCAGCATCATCGTCGAGTACGCCTGGAAGAGAATGAAGTTGAAGACGACGGACCCGAGGAAGAGGACGATGTACGGGCGGAGCCTGCCGCGTTCCTCGGCGGTGACCCGGGGGGAGCGGAACATCACCACGAAGTAGACGATCGGCGCGATCACCGAGATGACGGTGAGGACGTCGACGAACCGGTCCATCGTCAGCCAGCCCGCCAGGGCCAGGGCGGTGGCCACCGCGGCGACCACGACGGCCCCGCCGATGATCAGCCGGACCGCGCGGCGCATGGCGTCGGGGGCCAGCGCGAACTCGGCGGCGCGCTTACGCCCGGCCAGGTGACGGCGGCCCGCCACGTACTGGATCAGACCGAGGGTCATGCCGACCGCGGCGGCCGAGAAGCCCCAGTGCCAGCTGACGTGGTCGCCGAGCCAGCCGGTGATCAGCGGTCCGGCGAACGCGCCGATGTTGATGCCCATGTAGTAGAGCGCGAAGCCGGCGTCGCGCCGCTCGTCGTCGGTGCGGTAGAGCTTGCCGACCATGGAGGCGACGTTGGGCTTGAGCAGGCCCGTTCCGGCGCTGATCAGGCCGAGGCCCACCCAGGTCATGGCGTCGGTGGGCACGGCCATGCTGTAGTGGCCGCACGCGATGAGGATGCCGCCGTAGAGCACGGCGCGGTACGAGCCGAGGATCCGGTCGGCCAGCCAGCCGCCCGCCACGGAGACCAGATAGACCAGCGTCCCGTAGGCGGCGGAGACGGAGGCGGCGGTTCCGGGGTCCATGCCCATGCCGCCGTCTCTCACCGTGTCGGCGAAGAACAGCACCAGGATGGCCTGCATGCCCAGGAACGAGAACCGCTCCCAGACCTCCAGGCCGGACAGGGTCATCAGACCCCGTGGGTGCCCGAAGAAGGCGTGGTCGTCCTCGGGCGGGGGCTTGGCCGGCTCGGTGCCGGCGGTGCTGTGCGACAAAACGGGGACTCCTGATCGTATGAGCTGATCCCGAACATACCGGCGGTCATGGGAAGCCGCCCACGGTGATCCATAGCGGACCGGATACGCTGAAGTCGCTAGGAGAGACAGCGACACATCGACATTGCGTGTGATCGTCAGCAGACAGGAGATGCCCTCGTGACCGTCGTCGGGCCGTTCGGACTGCACGTGCGGGACCAGGCTCTTGAGGCCGATGTCCAGTCGGGCCTGGCCGCTGTCGAGGCGGGGCTGCTCGAAGCCACCAAGAGCGATGTCCCCTTCATCACGGATGCCGCGCAGCATCTGGTGCGGGCCGGGGGCAAGCGGTTCCGCCCCTTGCTGGTCATGCTCGCGTCACAATTCGGTGATCCGGGCGCGCCGGGCGTCGTCCCCGCCGCCGTCGTCGTCGAACTGACCCACCTGGCCACGCTGTACCACGACGACGTGATGGACGAGGCCGACGTGCGGCGCGGGGTGCCCAGCGCCAACACCCGCTGGGGCAACTCCGTCGCCGTTCTCACCGGCGACTTCCTCTTCGCCCGTGCCTCCCACATCCTGGCCGACCTCGGCCCCGAGGCCGTCCGCATCCAGGCGGAGGCCTTCGAACGGCTCGTCACCGGCCAGATCCTGGAGACCGCGGGCCCGCGCGACGGCCGCGACCCGGTCGACCACTACCTGGACGTCCTCAGCGGCAAGACCGGCTCGCTGGTGGCCGTGTCCGGCCGCTTCGGCGCGATGATGTCCGGCGCCGACGAGCGGACCGTGGACGTCCTCACCCAGTACGGGGAACGGCTCGGCATCGCCTTCCAGCTCGCCGACGACGTCCTCGACATCGCCTCCGACTCCCACGAGTCCGGCAAGACCCCCGGCACCGACCTGCGCGAGGGCATCCCGACCCTCCCGGTCCTGCGGCTGCGCGCCCAGGCGGCGGCCGACGGCAAGCCCGACGACCTGGAGCTCGTCGAGCTGCTCGACGGCGACCTCGGCGACGACGCCGCCCTGGACGAGGTGCTGCGCCGGCTGCGCGCCCACCCGGCGCTGGAGCAGGCCCGCCAGGACACCGTGCGCTACGCCCAGGCGGCGCGCGCCACGCTCGCACCGCTGCCCGAGGGGTACGCGAAGTCCGCGCTGGAAGAGCTGTGCGACGCCGTGGTGCACCGCGCGGGCTGAGCCCGCGCCGCCGCCGCGGCTGACGCGGCGTCACCGGGGCCCCTACCCCTACTGGATGGCGCGCGCGCCCCGCCCCGGTGTCATACCGGAGCAGTAGGCGGAGTTGATCCCCGGGTCTGACGCTTCAGGCCGTCCGATTTGGTCAGATGGATACCAACGGAAGCCGCCGACCACGGAGGTAGGGCACACCATGGCACCGAACGACAGCGCAGAGACCACCGGCGAGGCCACGAGCACTGTCGTGGGCCGCCGGAAGGCGGCGCGCTACATCGTCCCCGTCGCGGTCGCGGGGGTGGCGGCCGCGACCATCGGGCTCGTCCCGGCGCTCGCCAGCACCGGCGACCCGGACCTGCCGAAGATCACCGCACAGCAGCTCATCGAGAAGATCGCCGCTTCCGACGAGGAGCAGCTCTCCGGCACGTTCAAGATCAGCACCGACCTGGGCCTGCCCCTCGACGGCCTCGCGGGCTCGCTCGTACCGGGCGGCGCGGGCGGGGACAAGGAGGGCGGCGCGGCGGCCCCGCAGGACAAGCTCATGGAGCTGACGTCCGGCACGCACACGCTGCGCGTGGCCGCCGACGGCCCGGAGCGGCAGAAGCTCTCCATCCTCGGGGACGCGTCCGAGTACAGCCTCATCCACAACCAGGGCGAGGTCTGGGCGTACGACAGCGAGTCCGACGAGGTCTACCACGCCGAGGCTCCCGAGGGCCGGGACGGCGGCAAGCTCGCCGAGAAGACACCGAAGGCCCACAAGGGCGCTCCGGCCACCCCGAAGGACTTCGCCGAGCAGGCGCTCGCGGCGGCCGGGGACACCACCTCGGTCACCGTGGACGGCACGGCGCAGGTCGCCGGGCGGGACGCGTACCAGCTGCTGATCAAGCCGAAGCAGTCCGGTTCGACGATCGGCTCGGTCCGTATCGCCGTGGACGCCGAGAACGGCGTACCGCTGAAGTTCACCCTGTCGGCGGCGAGCGGCGGCAAGGCCGTGGTCGACGCCGGGTTCACCAAGGTCGACTTCTCCAAGCCCGCCGCGTCCACGTTCGACTTCACCCCGCCCAAGGGGGCCGAGGTGACCGAGGCCGACGAGCTGGAGACCGGCGAGGACGAGCACGGCGCGGCGCAGCAGGCCCTCCCCGGACAGCTGGCCGAGCTGGACGGCTTCGAGGGCCTCAACGTCATCGGCAAGGGCTGGACCTCGATCGCCGAGATCAGGACCCCCGGCGGCACGGGGCTCCCCACGGCCGGCTCGGGCGACGTCCCGGCCGAGGCGCAGGGCTTCCTCGACGCGCTCGGCGACAAGGTCACCGGAAAGTTCGGTTCGGGCACGGTCTTCAAGACGCGCCTGGTCAACGCCCTGCTGACGGACGACGGCAGGGTGTACGTCGGAGCGGTGACGAAGGACGCGCTGGTCCGCGCCGCCGACGCCGCCAAGTAGGACACCCCGGCGCCCGTCCTGCCGGACGACCGGCGCCGGACACCCCGCCCCGTCGCACACCGTGCGGCGGGGCGGCAGTGCCGCAGGGGCGCTGCCAGCCGCGCGGACGGGACGGGAGAGGTGCGACCGGGATGACGACGACGGGGACGGCCGGGGCGACCGGATCGGCCGGGTCTGCCGAGGCGGGCGCGCGAGCCGCGTCGGGCGGTGAGAGCGGTGCGGGCACGGCGGGTGCGGGCACGGCGGGTGCGGTGCGCGCGTCGGACACGGCGAGCGCCGACGCCGCGGGTACGGCGGGTGCTGCGGGTGCTGCGGGTGCGGAGGAGACCGGTCCGGTCATCCGCACCCGTGGCCTGACCAAGCGCTACCGCGGTGGCCAGCTCGCCGTGGACGGCCTCGACCTGACCGTGCCCGGCGGCAGCGTCTTCGGCTTCCTCGGCCCCAACGGGTCGGGGAAGACCACCACGATCCGGATGCTGATGGGCCTCATCGACCCGACGTCCGGCACCGCCGAGGTGCTCGGCCGCCCGATGCCCGGCGCCGCCGTACGGTGCTGCCGGAGGTCGGCGCGCTGATCGAGGGGCCCGCGCTGTACGGCTTCCTGAACGGCCGGGACAACCTCCTGCGCTACGACCGGGCCGATCCCACCGCCGACCCGCGCACCCGCAGGACCCGTGTCGACGAGGCCCTGGCGCGGGTCGGGCTCGCCGCCGCCTCCGGGAAGAAGGCCAAGGCGTACTCCCTCGGCATGAAGCAGCGCCTCGGGCTCGCCGCCGCCCTGCTCCGGCCGCGTCGGCTGCTGGTCCTGGACGAGCCGACCAACGGCCTCGACCCGCAGGGCATGCGCGAGATCCGTTCCCTGGTCCGGGAGCTGGCCGCCGAGGGCACCACGGTGTTCCTCTCCTCCCATCTGCTGGACGAGATCGAGCAGATCTGCACGCACGCCGCGGTGATGGCCCGCGGCAGGCTGATCATCCAGGGCCCGGTCGCCGACCTCGCCGCGGGGGCCCGGGGCCGGCTCGCCGTCACCACCCCGGACCCCGGGGACGCGGCCCGCATCCTCGAAGGGCACGGGCTCACCGGCCTGAGCGCCGACGGCGACCGGCTGACCGCCGACGCGCCGCCCGCCGCCGTGGACCTCGCCGACCTCAACGCGGCGCTGGTGTCCGGCGGGGTGCGGGTGCGGTTCTTCGGCGTCGAGCGGGGCTCGCTGGAGGACGCCTTCGTCGCACTCACGGGAGAGGGATTCGATGTCGCGGGCTGAGAAGGCCACACCTGCGGGGAGCACGGGTCCCCGCAACCCGTTGTGGGGGCTGGGTCTCCTCCGGTCCGAGATCATCACGCTGCTCCGCCGCCGGCGGACCTTCGCCCTGCTCGGCGTGGTCGCCGCCGTACCCGTACTCATCGGGATCGCGGTCCGGATCGAGACGGGCGGCGGTGGCGGGGCGGGGGGCCCGGACGGCGGGGCGGGACCCGCGTTCCTCGCCCAGGTCACCAACAACGGCCTGTTCCTCGTCTTCGCCGCCCTCGCCGCGACCCTGCCGGTCTTCCTGCCGATGGCCGTCGGCGTCGTCGCGGGCGACGCGATCGCGGGTGAGGCGAGCGGCGGCACCCTGCGCTATCTGCTGGTCGCCCCGGCCGGCCGGACCAGGCTGCTGCTGGTGAAGTACGCCTCCGTCCTCACCTTCTGCCTGGTCGCGACCCTGGTCGTGGCGGCCTCGGCGCTGGCGGTGGGTGCGCTGCTGTTCCCGGTGGGCGAGGTCACCACGATCTCCGGGACCCGGATCGGTTTCGGCGAGGGGCTGGTGCGGGCGGCACTGACGGCGCTGGTCGTCGCGGTCTCCCTGACCGGGTTCGCCGCGCTCGGGCTGTTCGTCTCGACGCTGACCGGCAGCGGGGTCGGGGCGATGGCGGCCACGGTCGGGCTGCTGATCACGGTGCAGATCGTGGACAGCATTCCGCAGCTGAGCGGCGTGCACCCGTACCTGTTCGCGCACCACTGGATGTCCTTCGCGGACGTCCTGCGCGAACCCGTCCACTGGGACGACCTGATCAAGAACTTCCAACTGCAGGGGCTGTACGTCGCGGTGTTCGGCTCGGCGGCCTGGGCACGCTTCACGGCCAAGGACATCACGGCCCGAGAGGCCCGAGAGGCCCGAGAGGCCTGAGACGTCTGGGCGGCGATCCGGGAGAGCGCGTCTCCTGGCTGGCTGGCTGGCTGGATCGGATCGGCGGGAGGCCGTCCGCGCCGTCGGCCGGGCGAGCCGTCCCCCGATCGGCTCGTCGCGGCACGAACGGCACGAACGGTGCGGACACCGGGAACGACACGACACGGTACGTTCCGTTTCCGCCTGGGTATTGTTCGGTCTTTGGCGACGAGATGTCAACAAGAGATTGGCTGGAACCCCCCTATGCTCACCGAATGATCACATCGCCGAGCAGTGTGCGCCGTAGCGAACGTTCACGCCGCGCGATCCTGCGGTCCGCTCTCGATCTCTGTACGGAGCGGGGGTACGGGCACGTCACGATAGAGGCCATCGCGGCCGGTGCCGGGGTCAGCAAGAAGACGATCTACCGCTGGTGGCCCTCCAAGGGCGCGGTGCTGCTGGAGGCGTTCACCGACGCCCTGATCGACGCCACGCCGTTCGTGGACACCGGCGACATCGGCGCCGACCTGCGCGCCCACGTCGCCGGCGCGGTGAGACTGCTCTCGGTCCCGCCGTTCGGCCCCGCCTACGCGGGCATCCTGTCCGAGCTGCACCACGACGACCTGCTGGCCCAGCAGCTGCGGGAGGAGCTGGTCGACCCGCGCGTCGAGGAAGCGATCGGCCGACTGCGCAGCGCCCAGGAACAGGGCCAGATCCCGCCCGGTGCGGACCTCCCGCTCGCCGTGGAGATGCTGTACGGCCCGGTCTACTACCGCCACGTGCTGCGCAAGCCCGTCCAGGACGAGGAGACGATCGCCACCCTCGTGAACCACGTACTGCGCTCGCTGCGCGCGCCGGGGTACTAAGCGCCCCGGTGCGCCGGGCGCGTCGTTGCCCACGGCGGTGCGCCCCTCGGCGTCGGTCCGGCCGAACTCCGCGTGCAGCTGTTCAGAGCGAGGACGTGTCTTACGTCGACCCGTCCTCGAAGCCACTCGCTGAGGAACCCACAGTCGGTACAGCGCACCGGGCAGGGCCGCGGACGACCGGGTGATCAAGCAGGTGTCGGTGTACGCGAAGTCCGGTAGCCGTTCAGCGGAGCACGCCGGAGCACGCCGGAGCACGCCCGAGCCGCCACGCCGCCCGAAGCCGCGCGACACATCTCAGGTGTGCCGGGCGGCTTCGGGCGACGTCGGCAGCCCGAGGGCCCTAACGGACGCTGTCGCCCTCGGCCGCCTCGGCGGGGGAGGGGTCGGCGGGGGAGGGCTCCGCGGCGGGCTCGCGCGGTTCCCAGGTGATCCTGGTGCTGCACACCGCCACGACGAGCGCCGAGAGCGAGACCAGCGCCAGGCCCCAGACCAGGCTGCTCGCGTCCGCCACGAAACCGATGAGAGGCGGCCCGGCCAGCAGGCCGGTCGTACCCATCGCGGCCACCAGGGGCAGCGTGCTGGACCCCTGCTTCGCGGCCGCCACATAGACGCAGGGGGTGACCACGGCGATCCCCAGGCCGACGAAGGCGAAGCCGATGAGCGCCGGTACGACGCCCCCGGCCGCCAGCGCGAAGGCGAGGCCCGCGCCGGCCAGTACGCTGCCCACCAGGACAACGCGACCGTCGCCCCAGCGGCTGCGCCAGCCGTCCGCGAAGATCCGGGCCACCAGCATCATGCCGGACACCACGGCGATGCCCAGGGGCGCGATCTGCCGGGAGGCCCCCGCGACGTCCTCCATGTAGAGGGTCGACCAGTCGTTCATGGAACCCTCGGTGACCGTGCCGAAGGCCATGGCACAGCACATCCACAGCGTGACGCTGCCCGGCATCGCCCAAGCGGTACGCCGCTTCTTCTCCTTCTTCGGCTGCTCGGCCGGCCTGTCGTCGGCCAGGAGACTGCCCTGCGCACCCGCTGCGAGGAGCACGACAAGGACCGCCGCCACGCTGAAGTGGACCATGACGGACGAGGTTCCCGCCATGACGGCCGAGGCGAGGACCGCCGCGAGCAGGGAGCCCGCGCTGAAGGTGGCGTGCAGCTTGGCCATGGTGGTGCGTTCGTGCCGGACTTCGAGGGCCGCGCCCTGGGAGTTCATCGCGGTGTTCAGGCATCCGACGAGGACACCGTCCACGCAGAGCACCAGGAGCGCCGTCGGGTAGTTGGGCGCTGCGGCCAGGGCGACCAGGACCCCGGCGAGGGCCAGCGCCGACCAGAGCGCGAGCAGCCGTGTTCCCATGCGTCCGACCAGGTAGGTCACGATGGGGAACGACACGGACGCTCCGACGCCGGCCGCCATCAGCAGGACGCCCACCTGGGCCGGCGTCAGGCCGAGATCGGTCTTGAGGGCAGGGATACGCGAGGCCCACGTCGCGTACTGGAAGCCCAGAGCGCAGAAGAGCGCCCCCGTGGCCAACTGGCCGCGGCGGAACGGGGTGAGAGCAAGGGACACGTGTCAGTCCGATTCGGTCGGCGGGGAGGATCGCGGTGTGGGAGCGGCCAGCGCTAGGGACATGTACACGGCTAATGGGTCGTAACCGGTGGTGACCACATCGGGACGTGTGGTGAACCCCTGGTGCGACCAGAACGCCCTGCTGTTCCCCACCGCGACCAGCGAAAGCTGCTCGAATCCGAGGTTCCGTGCCGTCGCCACGAGGTGATCCAGCAGCCGCCGGGCCAGGCCCCTGCCGCGGAACGGGGAGGAGACGACGAGGTCGTGCAGGTGAAGGTTGGGCGAGGCGAAGGCGGTGGTCTCGGACTCCCGCAGGCCGGGGTACCGGTCGGCCGGGTAGGGGAGGGCCAGCAGGTATCCGGCGATCCGGTCGTCGGCCTCGACGACGAAGCAGGTCCCGGGAGAGACCCGGGCCCGTGAGCGCAGCGCGTCGAGGCCCTCGGACAGGCCCAGTTCCGCGTAGGCGGCCGACTCCATCGCCACGACGGCTCCCCAGTCCCCGGCTCCGACAGGGCGTATCAGTACGTCATCCGTCACCGGTCGCCGCCGATGCAGCTCTGGGGCAGTGGCGCGAAGCCGTTGAAGCCGGCGGTCATGTAACTGACCGTGTAGGCGCCGCAGGACGCGATCCGTACCGGGTCGCCCGAGGCCAGCCCTTCCGGGACCTGGACCGGGCTGTGAGCGGATGAGTAGGCGTCGTCGCTGTCGCAGGTGGGCCCGGCCAGGACGGCGGGGACGGTGCGCCCCTCGGGATGCGAGGGGAAGGCGAGGCGGTACTGCAGCATGTCCACCTCGTACAGGCCGTTGAACTTGCCGACACCCAGGTAGAGCCACTGCTGCCGCGTACCGTCGGGGAGGTGACGTGTCGTCAGCCTGGAGACCCGCGTGTGGATCGTGCCGTGGTCGGCGACCAGGTAGCGCCCCGGCTCCATGACGACCGCGAGATGCTCGCCGTGAGCACGGCGCAGGGCCGCGATCCCCTCGCGCAGCACGAGGAAGATCTTGTCGATCGGCGGTTGCAACGGGACTCCGCGCCGGTCGAGGGAGTCGAGTGAGGGAAGCCCGCCGCCGAGGTTCACGTGGTCGAGGGTGATCCCGCGGGCCGTGAGCGACGTCATCACGGCGTCGAACTGCTCGAAGGCGGCCCGCCAGGCGTCGGGGTTCATCTGCTGGGAGCCCACATGCACCGACAGCCCCGAAGGGATGAGGCCCCCGGCCTCTGCCTCGGTCAGGATCCCCACCGCGTCGTCGGGGGAGCACCCGAACTTGTGCTTCAGCCCCCACAGCGCGCCCTCGCCGGTGGTGGAGAGCCGGCAGTAGACGCGTGCTCCGGGGGCGTGGCGCACGAGGGCGGCGACGTCCTCGGGACTGTCCGTGGCGAACTCCCGCACGCCCAGACGGAAGGCCGCGGCGATGTCCCGGTCCGACTTCACGGTGTTGCCGTAGGCGGTGCGCGCGAGGGGAGCCCCGACCCGCAGGGCGTGCTCCAGTTCGGGCACGCTCGCCGCGTCGACGCCGGACCCCAGTCCGGCCAAGTAGCCCATGACATCGTCGACCGGGCACGCCTTCATGGCGAAGCGCACGTCGACACCGGGCACCTCGCGGAGCAGGGTCTCGTACCGCTCGCGGACACCGTCCAGGTCGAAGACGATCCTGTCCTCGTCCTGGTCCCGCCGCCCGGGCACGATGGGTTCGCCGGTCATCGGTCCGCCCTCGCGAGGCCGGCCGTCGCAGAGGGGAGGCCGCTGGAGCGTGCGCTGCGCACCAGCTCCGCCCACGCCTCCGTGAGGAGGGCGAAGTCACCGGTGTCCTCGCGGGCCTCCGCCAGGAGGCCCTCCCGCCGCGGGAGTAACAGACCGGCGAAGTCCGCGTACCTGCCGCCGAGCCGCCGGTAGGCGGAGTCGATCCGGTCGAGCCGTTCCCGGTTCTCGTCCGGGGCCGTCTCCATGCTCTGTCGGGCGAAATCGGCGACGAGCGAGGCGCGCACCTGCCCGTGTTCGTCGAGCAGCGAGGGGCCGGCCTCGGCCAGCCGGTCGTAGATGGCGTTGAAGTACTGCATGGACAGGAGGAACTTCACGAACCGCGTCTGGTACGCGATGAAGCCCGCGTCGGTTCTGCGCTCGGCGGTGTAGTAGTTCTCGATGTTGCGGTTGTGCAGCACGCCGGGCAGGCCGGCGTGCTGC
The DNA here is from genome assembly GCF_040638385.1 of Streptomyces sp. NPDC026589. Lineage (NCBI taxonomy): Bacteria > Bacillati > Actinomycetota > Actinomycetes > Kitasatosporales > Streptomycetaceae > Streptomyces > Streptomyces sp. NPDC026589. Next base: position 17,334 of record NZ_JBEZYG010000021.1, on the reverse strand, counting down.
ACCAGGTGGATGAGGAAGTAGTCGCTGCCGATGGTGTCGGTAGCGGGGGGCAGCGGAACCCGGGTGTGCACGTCGTGAAAGGCGATGTTGCACATGTCCACCCGCATCGGGTCGACCAGGCACAGCTTCGCGTGGTCCCGCTCGAACCGGTCCAGTCCCGCGCCGCGGAAGGATTCGGCCACGAGCTGCCGTCTGCGCTCGTCCGGCCAGTCCAGCGGCGCCCACAGGCCGACGACCTCCGCGTAGACCTCGGGATCGATGCGCGCGACCTCGTCGATGTCCACGGACGGTTCGCCCACGAACGAGCTGCCCACCATCGCCACGGGCCGGTCCGCGTGCTCCTCGCTCAGCACGGTCTCCGAGACGCCGCCCGCGGCGTCAGCGGCACGGCGGCCGATGGAGGCGAGCTCGTGGTGGATGGGGAAGACAGGCGCGCCGTCCGGGCCCCGCTGGTAGGAGCTGTCGGAGTCCCGCCGGTGCACGGAGGAGCATCCGAGGGCGAGGGCGATGAGGAAGGCCCGGTTGGTGCAGGCTCCGTACGACAGTCGCTCCGGGAGCATCAGGTCGAGGAGCAGCCGGGGTTTCGCGGTGTCGGCGCCCGCCGTGACCCGCTGCAGGAAGTCGCGCTGCTCGTCCTCGCTCACGTGGTGCCGGAAGATGCGCGGGTGCGCGGGCTGGGCGCGCAGGGCCTCGGCGTGCTCGGCGCGCACGGGGGGTGCGCAGGAATCGAGCACGAGGACGACCACTTCGACGTCGAATTGGTCGACGGCGTAGGTCGCCTCCCGGACGAGCGCCGCGATCGTCGCGGAGCACGGCCGATTGGTCGGAAGGGTCAGGCAGACGCGCTGCACGCGGCCTCCTCGGTCGGTGCGTCGGCGACCTCGGCCCGCCAGGGCTTCAGGCCGAGGAGCTTCTCGCCGAGCTCGTTCAGGCGGGGCGCTTCGTACCGCTCGCTCTCCGGGCGTACCGCGTCGCCGAGCAGAGTTCCGTTCCAGGTCGGGGTGGAGACGTTGCGCCAGGAGTCGACGCGTGAGTCGCGCAGTTCCGTGTGGCCGTCGAGGGCGGGCATCATCGACAGGTACTGCACGGCCCTCACCCCGTCCCGCGAGAGGTTCGCCGCGACACCGTGCGCCAGGTGGCCGTTGAAGATCAGCAGATCGCCGGCCTCCAGGTCGGGCCGGACGACGGGGAGTTCGCTCCGGTCGACCGCGGGCCGGATCGGGTCGCGGTCGGCCGGCTGGAGCGCCGCCCACCGGTCGAACGTCCGGAACAGTTCGGGGCAGCACTGGAAGCCGCCGTGCTCCTCGGTCGTGTCGTTCAGCGCGATGATGCCCTGGACCCTCTGCGGGGGTATGCCCAGGGTGGTGTCCACGTCCCAGTGCAGTTCGATGTCGAATCCGCGCTCGCGGGCCTCGATCAGGCCCCTGTCACGGTTCTTGACGTTCGGCGGGTTCAGGTTCAGCCGGTCCAGCGTCACCCACAGCTCCTCGCAGTCCCACACGTCGACGAACGCGTCGTAGACGCGCTGGGCCTGCCGGCTGTCCCAGAGCAACTGGTGGTGGTACGCCTCGACGAAGCCGTAGATGTGGAGTTCCCGGTCGAGGTCGGAGCGGTACTCCCGCTCCTCGTACCAGGTGTCCGGGCGGCCGGGGTCCAAGCCCTGGAAGTCCCAGGCGAAGTCCAGCATGCGCTGGGCGGCCTCCGGAGCGATGGCCTGCTTGACCACGACGTAGCCGTACGTCTGCCAGAACGCGAAGTCGGTCGCGGACAGGACCCGGAGAGGGCGTGACTTCTCCAGGTCCCGCAGCCGGGTGGCAGCAAGGTAGGTATCGCCGTCAGCGCTGAAGTAGGGGGTGTCCGAGGCGGCTCGGTGGAGATAGGAGTCGGCCGTTGACATGGAGGCACTCCAGGAACTCGGTTCATTGATGATCGCTGGGCGCAGCCGAATGAACCCCCGCCGGACGGCTACGTCGGCGTCTGTGGTGGCCAGGGGCTCGGAGCAGGGCACGGAGGCGAGAGGCTCCGTTTCCGGCGTTCCACGCGTGATCGTTCGTCTGGCAAAGATGGACTAGACCAATGCGGGTTGTCAACGCGCCAATTGTCCGTGGCGAGTCGTCAACTTCTTATAGAGATGGCGAGTTGACCCACTGGGTTCCGTAGTCGTCCAAGTGATGCGATCGGAGGCGTGTCGCCTGAATCCACCGGAGCCGGCGGCGTCCGCGACAGGGCGGTCCGGGTGTCCGGATCACTTGACACGCAGACCCGGGGTGAGGCCAGAATCGTTGGTGCAGACCAATAGGCGGCCGGGCGGAAGTGGCACGGGCGGTCTCTCATGCATGTCCGCGACCCCTGCGAAAGGCACTGATCATGTCCGGTGTACGTAGTTCGGAGCTAAGGCGGTTGGCACTCGCGGTCCTGCAACCGGGGTTCGTGGGGACCACCGCGCCGGACTGGGTCCTGCGAGCCGTCCAGGACGGTCTGGGTTCCGTCGTGCTCTTCTCGCGCAATATCGTCTCGATCGACCAGGTGGCCCGGCTGACCGCGCAACTGCGCGCGGAGAACCCGGACTTGGTGGTGGCGATCGACGAGGAGTCCGGCGACGTCACGCGGCTCGAATCGGCGACCGGCTCGTCCCGGCCCGGCAACTTCGCTCTCGGATACGTCGACGACGTCGAGTTGACCGCATCGGTCGCCGCGGACCTCGGCCGACAGCTGAGCGCCGCCGGGGTGAGCCTCAACTACGCGCCCAGCGTCGACGTCAACTCCAACCCGGACAACCCGATCATCGGAGTGAGGGCCTTCGGCGTCGACCCCGACGTGGTGTCCCGGCACGCCGGCGCCTGGGTGCGCGGACTGCAGTCCTCCGGCGTCGCCGCCTGTGCGAAGCACTTCCCCGGCCACGGCGACGTGGCCATCGACTCCCACCACGGCCTGCCCGTCTACGGCGCGTCCCGTGAGGAGATCGAGGCGCAGGCGCTTCCCCCGTTCCGGGCAGCCCTGGACGCCGGCGTGCGTGCGGTCATGAGCGCCCACCTCCTGGTCCCCGCCTACGACTCCGACCTCCCCGCCACGCTGAGCCCGCGCATCCTCGGCGGCCTGCTCCGCGGTGAGCTCGGATTCGAGGGTCTGGTCGTCACCGACGCCATCGAGATGGGCGCGGTCTCCGACCGTTACGGTGCCACCGGCGCCGCCGTCGCCGCCGTAGCGGCCGGGGCCGACGCCCTCTGCGTCGGTGGGGAGCACGCGGACGAGGCGTTCGCCGTCGACATCGTCGACGCGTTGGTCCGGGCCGTCCTCGCGGGCGACCTGTCCGACGAGCGCCTCGCGGACGCGGCCCGTCGGGTCCGGGAGTTCGCCGCGGACTCCACCGGTCCCGTCGCGGCCGTCGCGGGCGGTACCCCGGCGAACGGTGCGGTCGGCTTCTCGGCCGCCCAGCGGGCGATCCGCGTGCGCGGCTCCCTGAGCGGAGTGCTGCCGGTGTCCGCCCCGCCCCACGTCGTCGAGCTGTCACCCTCGGTCAACCTCGCCATCGGCAAGGAGACCCCGTGGGGAGTGGCCGACTACCTGGTACGGCAGCTTGCCGGAACCACCTCGGTACGGCTCGGCCAGGAGGATCTGCGCCTGTCGCCCACCGCCGAGCGTGCCTCCGGGCTGGACGACGCCTCGGGACGCCCGCTCGTCGTCGTGGTCCGCGACGCCGCCCGGCATCCGTGGATGACCCGGGCTCTGGAGGCGCTCACCCGGGCGAGGCCCGACGCGATCGTGGTGGAGATGGGGCTGCCCGGCAGGGCCTGGGGAGCGGTGACCCTGGACACGCACGGAGCCTCGACCGCGTCGGGGATCGCGGTGGCGGAATTGCTGGCAGGCGTACGGGAGGCTCAGCCCGCGGCCTGAGCGGGCAGCCCGCCCGTCCCCTGCCGTCCCACCCCCGAGCCCCGGCAGCCCTGCCGTCATACCCCTGCCGCCCACCGGTGGCCGGGTCCGGTGCGGCGGGTGATGCTGGACCGGCGCGTGCCGGAACCGGTAGCCGGCGCGCCGGCTACCGGAGGGTGGGTGGACCCGTGTCGGACAGCGAGACCCCGTCCGGACCCGAGAGGCCCGTGAGGGCGGGAGACGGCCTCGGCAAGGCGCTTCTCGCGACGCTGTTCACCCAGTCCGCCGTCGGTCTGGTCGTGCTCGACCCGCGGCTCCGTCTCGTACGGACCAACTCACTCGTCGACGGTGTGGATACCGAGGAGTACATCGGCCGCCGGTTCACCGAGGCCTTCCGGCTCGACGACCCGGGCGGTGCCGAGCAGCTCATGAAGCGGGTGCTCGCCGGAGAGGGCCCGGTGCGCGACCGCCTCGTGCGCGGCCGGCTGCGCGAGGTCCCCGGCGACCGGGAGTTCCTGGTCTCCGCCTACCGCCTCGACGGCCCCGGCGGCCCCGACGCACCCGCCCTCGGCCTGCTGACCGCGGTCGTCGACGTCACCGAGCGCCAGCGGGCCCGGGCCCGGGACGCCGCGCTCACCGCCGTACGGGACGCCGTCGGCGGCTCCCTCGACGTCGCCGCCATCTGCCGTGACTTCGCCGACGCCCTGGTGTCCGGATTCGCCGACCTCGCCGTCGTCGAGGTGGTGGACGACGTCCTGCGCGGCGCCGACCCGCCGGTGGGCCCGCTGCCGCCCGGCACCCCGCTGCGCCGCGCCGCGAGCGGCCGGTGCGACACCGTCCGGGACACGGCGGAGGGCGAGGGGGAGGCCGGGGGCCGGGAGCGCTCGACGGGGGTGACCCGCCGCCTCCTCGCCCGTACGCCGTACGCGCTCGCCACCACCGACCTGCGGGCCCGGCTCGTCCCGCTCGGGCCCGGCACCCCGTGGCCGGACACCGACCCGGACGGGGTGCGCGCCCTCGCGGAGACCGACGCGCACTCCCTGATCGTGGTGCCCCTGACCCTGCGGGGCGCGGTCCTCGGGCTGGTCAGCCTCTACCGCTGCGGAGCGGCCGAGCCCTTCGACGACGACGACGTCTCCCTCGCCGTCGCGGCGGCCACCCGGGCGGCCCTCGGCATCGACAACGCCCGCCGCTACGAGCGCGAGCACGTCATCGCCTCGACCGTCCAGCGGCGGCTGCTCCCGCAGGCCGAACGGCAGCAGGCCGCCGTCGACACCGCGCACGTCCTGGTGCCCGGGCGGGACAGCGGCTGCTGGTTCGACACCATCGCCCTGTCCGGCGCCCGCACCGCGCTCGTCGTGGGCGGCGTCGCGGGCGAGGGCCTCCAGTCGGCCATCGCCATGGGCCAGTTGCGTACCGTCATCCAGGCGCTGGCGGGTCTCGACCTGGAGCCGGAGGAGGTCCTCGCCCGGCTCAAGGACACCGCCGACCGCCTCGCCCACGAACGCGCCACCCTGCCCCCGGCCGACGCCCTGCGGAGCGAACCCCTGAGCGCGGGCTGCGTGTACGGGGTCTACGACCCGTTCACCCGCACCTGCACCGTCGCGCGCGCCGGGCACCCCGCGCCGTTGATCGTCGGCCCCGACGGACGGGTGGTCGCCCTCGACGTGCCGGAGGGACCCGGGCTCTTCTCCACCGACAGTGCTCTCTTCGCCCCCGCCACCGTCACCCTGGAGGTGGGCAGCCTCCTCGCGTTCTGCACCGCCGACCTGCTCTCCGGCGACCACGCCGCCGAACGCATCACGGAGACCCTCGCCCGGCCGGGGCGAAGCCTCCAGCAACTGGGTGACGACATCGTGTACGCGCTGCCGGAGGGCACCTGCTCCGCCGGTGCCGCCCTGCTCCTGGCCCGTACGGGTACGGTCTCCGACCATCTGGTCGCCACCTGGGACCTGGCCCAGGACCCCACGACGCCCGCCACCGCCCGGGGGCTCGTACACGACCGGCTCCAGGGCTGGGGGCTGGACGAGGACACCGTCGAGGCGACGGAGCTGATCGTCAGCGAACTGGTCACCAACGCCGTCCGCTACGGCACCCCGCCCCTGCGGCTGCGGCTCCTGCTGGACTCCACGCTGACCTGCGAGGTCCACGACGGCTCCACGGCCTCCCCGCACCTGCGGCACGCCGGGACCGTCGACGAGGGCGGCCGGGGCCTGTTCATCGTCTCCCGGCTCGCCTCCCACTGGGGAGCCCGCCACGGGCCGGACGGCAAGGTGCTGTGGACCGAGCAGGATCTGCCGGGTGACGAGCAGAACGACGCGGACGGCGAACAGAGCGAGGCGGGTGACCGGCCGGACGGTTCGGGCGGCGGGCCGTAGCGGCGAGGGACGCCCGAGGCCCCGGAGGCCGGGGCCTCCGCCTCGCCGGCCCTCAGCCTCGCCGGGGCCTCCGCCGCCCCGGGGCCTCCGCCTCGCCGGGCCTTCCGCTGCCCCGGGGCCTCCGCCTCGCCGGCCCTCAGCCTCGCCGGGCCCACCGCCTCGTCTACCGGAGGACGATGTTCCGGCCAGGGCCGCCGTCGACGCTGTCCTTGCCGGGGCCGCCGACGATCAGGTCGTCACCGTCCTCGCCGTGCACCATGTCGTCGCCGGAGCCGCCGAACAGGATGTCGTCGCCCTCCCCGCCCATGACGTGGTCGTCGCCCGGGCCCGCGTACACGAGGTCTCTGCCGTCGTACGCCTCGATCATGTCGTCACCCCGGCCGCCCCACAGCCGCTGGTCGCCGTCGACGGCCATCAGGTGGTCCATGCCGTCCCCGCCGTCCAGGACCACGCGGCCCATGACCATGTCGTTCCCCGCGTCGCCCCGCACCGTGTGCGCGGTGTGGGCGTGCAGCATGTCGTCGCCGGAGCCGCCGCTGACGGTGGCGACCCCGGGGTCACTGGTGGCGATCTCGTCGTCGCCGTCGCCGAGGAAGACGTCGATCCGGTCCGGCCGGGAGCTGTCGGTGGGCAGTTCGCAGACGACGTAGGTCTCGTCCCCGGGGGTGAGGTACGCGCAGTGGTCGCCGGGTACGAGCGGGACCGCGTCGCGGAAGCCGATCCGCCGGACTCCGTCGCCCCGGTCCATGGGCACCACGTGGAGGTCGTTCACCTGTCCCGCGCCCGCGGTGAAGGTGATCGACTGCTTCGCCCAGTCGGCGCCCACGCGGGCCTTCGCCCCGGTGCCGGAGGGGGCGGCGAGCGCCGGGGAAGCGGCGAGGCCGGTGGCGAGCAGGGCCACGACGGCCGCGCGGGCGGTGAGTCGGTGTCGGTTCATGGGACCTCATCTCGATGGGGCGGCCGGTGGGCCGGCCGGTCGGCGGGGGCCTGCCCGGGGTACCGGCGGCCGGGTCGCGAGGGCGGCTTCCTCACGACCCGGCCGGCGCGCTCCGGTGCCCCGGACAGGCTCTGTCCGTCCCGGCGGATACCGGGCGGGTGCGGTACCGCGTCAGCTCACGTTGACGCGGTACCGCGTCAACTCAGCTCACGTCCACGCGGTACCGCGTCAACTCAACTCACGTACACGCGGTACCGCGTCAGCTCACGTTCACGTCCACGCAGGCGTAGAACGCGTTGGAGGTGTCGGCGATGTTCCACACGGCCAGCACCTTCTGCTTGCCGGACAGGCCGCCGAAGCTGACCTGGTGGGTGACGGTCTCGCCGGGGCGGGCCCCGCCGTCGTTGAACTCCGCGATCTTCCGGCCGCCCGCGTAGTACTGCCAGGTGCTGGTGGCGTGCCGTGCCGTCAGCCGCCAGTTGAAGCTGGTCGTCCGGCCGACCGGGGTGACCTTCCAGCCCTTGCTGTCGTTGTTGAGCTCGGCGAAGCCGGCGTTGCCTCCGCTGCAGCTCATCAGGCCCTTGGGGCCCTCGACGCTCTGCGGCTCGTACTGGATGGCGCCGCAGGGGATCGTGCGTGCGGCGCACTGGGCCTGCCGGCTGGGGGGTGACGAGATGTAGCCGTGCGCGCTCGCGCTGCTCGCGGGCAGCGTGACGGCCAGGAGCGGGGCGATTCCCGCGCCGATGGCGACGGCTAAGAGCCTCTTGCTTTTCATGACAACTCCTCTGTGGGGGTCCGTGCCCGCCCGCGCGACAGCAGGTCAGGCATGCGCATGTCAAGCAACTACGCCGTGACGGTGGGGCTGTCGCGGGTAGCGACGAAAGCGTACCGCGCTTGGTCTAGACCAAGCTAGTGCCCGGGGTGACCTCTGTGCCCGGCTGCCGGGCTTCGGCCGTGCCGAACAGGCGCTCCAGGACCACCGCGACCCCGTCCTCCGCGTTCGACAGGGTCACCTCGTCGGCCGCCGCTCGCAGCTCCGGATGTGCGTTGCCCATGGCGACCCGGTGGCCCGAACCGGCGAACATCGGCAGGTCGTTGGGCATGTCCCCGAACGCGACGATGCGCTCCGCCCCGATACCCAGCAGCTCGGCGGCCACCGCGAGACCCGTGCCCTTGTCCACCCCGCGCGGGGCCAGCTCCACCGTGCCGGGGCCCGCCATGGTCACCGTCGCCAGATCGCCCACGGCCCCCCGCGCGGCGGCGGCCAGCGCGTCGTCGCCCAGACCGGGGTGGCGCACCAGCACCTTGATCACGGGCCGCTCCCACAACGCGGCCCGGGAGCCGACGCGTTGGGCGGGAAGCGTCGGGTTCGGCATCCGGTACCCGGCCTCGATCAGGGTCACCCCGTCCACGCCGTCCTGGTCCACGGCGGCGAACACGGCCCCCACCTCCGCCTCGATCTTCCCGAGCGCGGTGTCGGCGGCCTCCCGGTCCAGGGCGACGGACCGCAACAGCCGCCCGCCGCCCGCCCCGGCCTCGTAGAGCTGGGTGCCCTGCCCGCAGACGACGAGCCCGGTGTACGCCAGGTCCGCGAGCAACGCCCGAATCCCGGGCACGGGCCGCCCGGTGACGACCAGGTGCCGGGCGCCGGCGGAGGCGGCGAGGGCGAGCGCGGCCCGGGACCGGGCGCTCACGGTGTCGTCCGGTCGCAGCAGGGTGCCGTCCAGATCCGTGGCGACGAGGGCATAGGCGGGGGTGATGCCGGGGGTGATGCCGGAGGCGTATGCGGGTGGCGTGGGCATGGCCCCAGCCTAGAAGGGCCCGAACGGCCGCTTGCGCGCCAGGGGCGGATCGGGTAGACGGGCCTGCCGTCAGGCGGCTGCGCCGGTGGCGTTGCGGATGAGCTGCCGGAGCACCTTCACCGTGGTGACGTAGTCCGTGTCGGAGATGCCCTCGTGGAGTGCGGCACGGATCGCGGGGGCATTGCGCGCGAGGTCGAGACGCGCCTGTTCCCCCTCCTCCGTGATCCACAACCGACCACCCGCGTCCCGCGCGAGCCATCCGCGCTGTACGAGCTCCTCGGCCGCGACCGCCAGGTCGTCCTCGGGTCGGATGTACGAGGCCATGGCCTGCTGAAGCTCGGGCAGGGTCAGTCCCGCACCGTCGGGCGAGATGTCGTCGGCCGACAGGTTGCGCAGGAGCCAGAACTGGGGCTGGGTGAAGCCCTTCTCCGCCTGCCGCTCCCGGGTGTACGTGATCAGGGCCTCGTAGGCGACGCCGGTCCAGTAGGCGGCGGGCTGTCCGGCGAGTTCGGTGTCGCTGAGCTGCTGATCAGGCATGACGCGTGCTCCCTTGGTGCTTGCGGTCGGGGCCGGTACGGTCGTCGCGGGCGGCGAAGCCCTTTCGGGCGTTACGGCGACCGTAGGACCTCAAGCGCGCTTGAGGACAAGGGGGTTGCGCGACGGTACACGGCCGTCCCCCGCTGAACCCCGACCGGCCGATCGCCACCGCCTCTCCGCCCGGTGCCGACAACGGCCTGAGACTCCTCGGTCATGACCCGTCCGTCAAGGCAGGTGGGAAGGGCAGGGCAGCCCGGGGACGGATCGGTTCGGTGAGCGGGTGACGAGGGCGACCGAGTGGAAGACCGTGCCACGCAGGTAGTGACCGAGGGACACGTCGTCGCCTTCCGCGAGTCGTTCGACGGCTGCCTTGACGAGTAGCAGCAGCCTGGTGGCTTCACGTTCCTGCGGCGAGGCGAACCGCGCGGCGAATTCCGCGAGTTGCCGACCCAGCCACGCTCCGGCCTCCTTGGGCTCCTCCCACGTCCCTCGAATCGTCGAAGAAGGCTTCATGAGCCAGTGGGCTGTCTGGATCGGCGGTGTTTCGGGGGACGGGAACGCGGCTACGGCTTCCCGATACCGGTGGTGCACCTCCTGCTCGCTGGTCGGCGTCGGGGCCTCGCCGGGCGGCCTGCGGACGCTCTCCTTGTCGAACATCGCCTTCTCGCCGACCCAGGCGTAACCGTGGTGGTGCACGTTTCTCCGTTCACGGGTGCGGGGCTGTGCGGCCCCGCACCCAAGGCGGTGCGCCGTCAGGCGGAGAGATCGAAGCGGGCGGGATCGATGCCGGCCGCGTCCAGTTCGGCGGTCGTGAACCGCAACGGCTCGGCCTCGGGACGCTTGCTGTCGCCCACGGCCCAGGCGTCCGGCCCGATCCGCGCGAGGGTCACGCAGGACTCGCCGTCGGGGTGGGTGTTGCCGCCGCATGCCTTGGAGAATGCGGCTCCGTCGATGGGGAGCCTGTACAGGTCATTCACGGTTGGTGCCCTTCTGGTTGCCGACGGGTGTCGTGCCGGTCCGGCGCGGTCGCTTGTGATGCGTTCGCGCCACACACCCTCCGGTGCTGGTTTGACGACACGGGCAATAATCAGTCGGCCATGAGGGCAGTTGGTCGATTATTCGCGTTGCGTGCTAAAGATCATGAGCGGAAGAGAGCCGCCCACTGCGCGAGGACACACCTTGCGTCTTCGCCGAAGAGGGCGAGGCGTTCGTACGTCTCAAAAATCCTCAAGTGCTCGGAAATGTCGCGGGCGTCCTGGAAGACTATGCGCCCTGTAAAGGTTTCGACCGTGGTGAGACGTTGATCGTAGACCGTGAATGTGTTCATGGGGCCGCGGCTCAGGGCTGGCCCGGCCAGAAGTAGTCCGATGCGCACGTTGGGCAGATAGGAAAGGGAAACCAGACGGTCGACCTGTACGGCGATGGCAGCACGATGGAGTACGGGCCATCGCACTGCCTGCTCCGTCAGTAGGAAAGTGAACGACTTGCTGGTGTCGTACAGAATGGCCTGCCTTTCCAGCTTCCTGGCGATCGTCACTGACTTGTCTCCCGGCGATCCGCTGAGGCTTGCGCTCACGTATTCGGGCGTGGCGAGGAGGCCGGTCACCATGGCGGGCAGAAAGTAGCGGAGAATCCTGGCCTCGGACTCCAGGCCGGCCAGCTCGGCTTGACGCTTCTCCAGGCCCCTACGCCACGACGCCCGTTTACCCTGCCACTCCGTATGTGCGAGCCGGGCCAGCGACATCACCTCTGCTGTGATGCCCGGTGAGGCCTCAAGGGCTCTCAGGATCAGCTCCACATCGACGAGGTTCGGGCTTACCCGGCCAGTCTCGATGTTGCTGAGTTTCGTCTGTGACATGGCGCAGCGCTGAGCGAGCCGGATCTGGGACAGTCCGGCTCGCTTGCGAAGGTCGCGAAGTGACATGGCCAGATCGGCCGCGGACCTGATCAGTTGCTCAGGTTGGAAGGTCAAGGCCCTTCACGTACTCCCCGAACGGAACGGACCGTTCCAGAGCGATCCGCTTCCATTCCCGATAGGGCGCGGGATCCCCTTCGTATGCCTCGCGGTTGATCTGCGTGCCGTCCGGGCGGAAGTTGAGGTGAGCGATGCGGCTCTCGTCGAACATCCACCAATCGCAACCGGTGAGAGGCAAGCCGAAGTCGCCGTGTGTGACATCCAGTATGCGGATGTCCTCGCCGGCTTCGATATTTCCCGGAATGCCCCAGGAGAACTGGTAGCGCTGGTATTCGGTGAGAGGTCGACGTACTACCCGTACGCGCCCGATACTGCGCCCCGCATCCTTGTGCCCCTGGACTCGCTCGTGCCAGCGTGAGTTGTGACCGAGTGGTTTGCCCTCACCTCTCAGGAACCGGGCAATGTTCTCCTGTTCCCTGGGCATTGTGTAAGTGGGTTGTGCCTCGAACCGCCATGCCTCTCGCTCGAAGGTGTCGAAGAATTCACGCCAGGCGTCACCATCCAAGAGCACGAACGGCCTCCCCGAGGACGTGCTCGGGAATTTTCACCAGAGCCTCACCGGTCGGAGGCTGGAACGCGGAACATTGGTTTCCTTGCACCACGATCCCGCCGTCCGCAGTATCCACGTAAACGTTCGGGCAGTCGTCGTCGTCACAGTTGGGCCCGCCAGTTCTTCCCGTGAGGCGGTGCAGATCACTTCGCGCCATAGTGTCTCCGCTTCGGTTCAGGGCTGATCCCTGTCAAAGATGACGCTAGAGCGGAGCGTCAATGTCCGTCTACCGAAGAAGGCGGATATTCGCGTTGTCGGGTAGACCTGGCCCGGTCCGCGCACGCCGAAGCCCCACCGTGCGGGCACGGTGGGGCCGTGGTTCGCCGGCTCGGGTGGCTCAGGCGGTGCCGAAGTCTCCGGCTCGGACGCCCGTGACGAACGCGGTGAACGCGGTGGCGGGGATGGTCAGGGCCGGGCCGCTGACGTTCTTGGAGTCGCGGACGGGGACGATGCCGTGCGGGGTGGCGAGGTTGGTGGCGACCTCGACGCACTGGCCGCCGTTGTTGCTGTAGGAGGACGTGTACCAGCGGGGGGTCTCGGTTGTCACGGGGTGCCCTTTCGCAACTGCCTGAACATGTCTACGGACGCCGCCTGGGAGGGCGCTACCGCCTGCATCTGATGGTAGGCCGTCAGATGCGGAAGCACAGAGCCACTTTCGCGCTCCAAGTAGCCCTGCTGCGCGGACTCGGCGTACGACATGAGCGTGCGGTCGGGCATGGTCAGGATGGTGACCGGGAGGTCGAACGGACGGTGCTCGCCCATGTCGAACGCCGCGACCTGGATCACGGTGTTCGGCTGCTCCGCGAACTCGATCAGGCGGTCCATCTGCGCCTTCATGACCTCCGGTCCGCCGACCGGCCTCCGGATGCAGCTCTCGTCCAGCATCGCGAAGACCAGCGGCGGCTTCTCCCGGACCAGGGCCGCCTGGCGCTCCGCGACCAGCGCGACGCGCTCCTCTGCCTGGTCGGCCGTGATCGCCTGTCGCCTGACGGCGCTATCGGCCAGGACCCTGGCGTACTCCGGGGTCTGGAGCAGCCCCGGCATGACCCCGACCTCGTACAGCCGGATCTCCGCCGCCCGCCGCTCGTAACCCAGGAACTCCGGGAAGCCCTCCAGCAGGCTGCCGTGCTTGATCTGGCCCAGCTCGCGCTCGAACGACGCCTCGGTCCCGGTGAGCCCGAGCACCCGGTCCGTACTACGCGAAAAGCGCAAGGTCGCGAGTTTACGACCAGTTTCCACCGACGAGATGTGCGTGCTGGAGTAGCCGTTGCGGTTCCCCAGCTCCTCCTGTGTCCAGCACCGCTGCTCCCGTAACCCGCGCAGACGTGCACCGTAGGCCGCCTGCGCGGAGCTTTCCGGGTTCAACTCCTTGATGTTCACGGACACCGCCCCGATCTTCCGTGCCGAATAGGCAAGTTGAATGCCTCCTCACGGTAGGTCACGCTGAATCGTCCCGGTAGTCAATTGGCTACAGAGAGGAGCGATAGGTGTATGGCGAGAACGTTTGCCCGAATGCGCAGGAGCCTCCTGACCCTCCGGCCCTCGGAACGCTCGTGGTGGACACCGGTCGTGGTGACCGGGTGGGGGAGTTCCGTGGGATCGCCGGCCCCTACTGGTCGTTGCGGCCGGTGGGTGGTGGGGCGGAGTGGGAGGCGGAGCCTCACTGTGTCCGGCCCGCGCTCCTGATAGAGCAGCTTCGGGCCAGGACGGCGCGGCTGAATGCCCGCAGTCGGGGTGAGGTGCTGTGAACGCGGTCCAGGTGCGGGGGTGTTGGTATGTCGCCGAGAGTCACGGTGGTGACGCGGTGAGGACTGTCCGGCTGGGCGGGGTTCTCGCGCCGACGCGGCGGCTGGCGCTGTGTTGGCTGCGGCGGCAGGCCCGGCGTTTCGCGGACGCGCTCGATCCGGACCCGTACGTGCCCTGGGTTCCGGCCCGTGCGCTGTACCTGGCTCCCGTGGGGGGCCGGCGTGACGCGCCGGCCGAACTCCGGTCCTGGGCGGGCAGTGTCCGTGAGCACGACTACGCGCTGGGGCGGCTCGCGGAGGGATTGCCGTACGAGTTCGTCGCCCGGGACACCGCGTCCTGGTACGGGCTGGTCATGCGCCCCCTGACCCCCGCCCCCGCCCCCGCCTATATCCCTGTCTCTGTCTCTGTCCCTCTCTCTTCTCTCCGGTAAGGATGAGCGTCGTGTTGCAGTGCACCGCCTTCAGCGAACTCCCCGAGATGGGTGCGCGGGTCGCGCTCATGGGCCTGGCGGAGGGGCCGGGGCAGGCGTCGGAAGCGCCCGATCTGGATGAGTTCCTGCTCTGTGAGCTCGGCGAGCACGAGGAGGGGGCCGAGCACGCGGCCCAGCTCTGGTCGGCCTCGGCTCCGGCCGGGCGGGATCTGTGGATGTTCTGGACCGACGGCGACGGGCGGCGGAAGTTCCGCTTCGCGGAACTGCTGCCGTGCCCGGCCGTCATCCACCGGCTGTCCGTCAAGGACGGGGACGCCTGCGTGCTGTACGACCGGCACCCCGCCGCGCACTCCTGGGACGTGAGGGATCCGCTCGCCGACCTGATGGCGGAGCGCATCCGGGAGGACGTACGCCGCGACCGAGACGGAGACGGCGGGCCGGACGTTCCCTAACGGCGCTTGCGGCCGCCGGCGTTCCGCAGGCCGCCGGTCAGCGTGCCGACGCCGGTGCGCAGGGCGATGTAGTCAAGGGCGCCGCCCACACCGCGAGCAGCCCACCTGAACGCTCTCACCAGCTGTTCGTCCATCGCGCCGTTCTTCCTCTCGGCCGTACGTCGTCGTCTTGCTGTATGACGCATCTACCGCAAGGGGGGTTGCCCCGACCGGATTCGTCGTCGGCGTCTGCCGATCGGCTTCCGTGCGGGACCACCCCCGACGGAAGCCCCGGTGCTCGACCGCAGACGCCGGTTCGCGTGCGAGCGCGGCTGCTGGGCCGACGCCCGCCGCAGGTCAGCTGAGGCAGAACTCGTTGTCCTCGGGGTCCGCCATGAGGACCCAGCTCCCGCCCTGCTCGTCGTACGTGCGCAGCACCCGCGCACCTAGCCCCACCAGCCGTTCCTCCTCCGCGTCCCGCTGCCCCGGCGCGGAGTGCACATCGATGTGGAGCCGGTTCTTCACCGTCTTCGGTTCCGGTACCCGCTGGAACAGCAGCCGCCGCCCCTGCCCCGTACCGCTGACCTCGTCGTAGGGGTCGTCCGGATGCCGGGCCGCCGCGAGGTCGTGCCAGGCGCGGCGGCCGTGGGCGTGGGTCGTGATGGCCTCCGGTACGGCTCCGGCGGCGAGCAGTCGCTCGACGAGCGGGCTGTTGTCCTCGACGAGATAGCCCAGGGCCGCCGCCCAGAATCCGGCCTGTGCGTGCGGGTCGGCGCTGTCGATCACGAGCTTCCAGGACAGTGTCTGTGTCATGGAAACCGTTTATAGTGGTTACATGAGCGAAAGGGCAACGGACGCGCCGGAACAGTCCGAACGGCCGGAGCGGCCCGTAGGACCTCAACGGTCCGTGCGGGCGGGGCAGCAGAAGCCTTCCGGGCTGTTGCCGCGGCATCCGGACGGCAGTTCGTTCCGGTTCGATCCGGGTGCGCTCTGTCTGGAGCTCCTGCCGACCGGGGGCCCGGGCGCTTTGGCGTACTTCGAGGTGCTGCACGAGCCGGCCGACCTGGTGCGCTGGGCGGAGGAGAGCCGGCTGCCGGACGGGCTCGGTACGGGCGCCGGGCCCGGCCCGGGTCCGAATTCGGGCCCGACGCTCGTCGTCAGCGCGGGGGAGGTGGCGGACGCGCGCGTTCTGCGCGATGCGCTGTGGCGGCTGGCGGAGAGCCATGTGGGCGGAGAGCCGCCCGGCCCGGACGACCTCGCCACCCTCAACGGCGCGGCGGCGCACCCGCCCCTGGCGGCCCGGCTCACCCCGGGCGGGAACCGGGAGTGGGCTCCCGGGGGCACCGGGACCGGGTTGCTGTCCACCGTCGCCCGCGACGCGGTCGAGCTGTTCACCGGGGCGTTCGCCCACCGGATCCGTACGTGCGGCGCGCACGGCTGCCGCCTGCTGTTCGTCGATACCTCCCGGCCCGGCAGGCGCCGCTGGTGCTCCATGGAGCGCTGCGGCAACCGTCACAAGGTCAGGACCCACCGCGCCCGGCTCGCCACCGCCGCCGACGAGTGAAGAGTGCTCCGCGTCCACCCGTGGTCGATGCCCACTCTCTCTGGGCAGTCGACTGCCTCTGTGCATGAGACACGAAAATCTATGGTCGCCAGAGTAGACATTGGGCGGTGCCGTGGTTATGGTTTCTCTTGTAGCCCACAGAGACAGCAGGGCCCGGCAGAGACGAACTGCCGGGCAGCAGTACAGCAGTTGCCGTTCGAAGACGGTGCGGTGGCGGAGTTTCGAAGCCAGGGTTGTTGCAGGACGGCGACGGGGCTGGCGACCGCACCGGGTGGCCCGCAGTGATCAGGGGCCGCCGCCGGCAGTACCGCGATTTTCGCGGGAGCAGTACCAGCAGTGGGCAAGTGATGCATGTCAGAGGAAGAACGGAGGAGCGAGGCGCCATCGGGATCGCCCGGGCGGAGTGATGAGCCCGGGTACCGCAGGACATCGATAGTGAGGTGGTCTCCGGTCAAGCAACCGCGATCCCCGCGACCCCGGCGACTTTCGGACCGGGTCAGCGGAAACAGAAGGCCGGCGCAGTGATCAGGGCCGGCGGATGGTGTTAGCAGTTCCTTCGGGGCCCGAGTGCCGTACGGCACTCGGGCCCCTCCACGCGTTCCACAGAGAGGTGCAAATGACAGCAGGCGACTCGTTCGGACGTCTCGATGACGACGACTTCCCCGCCTACACGATGGGCCGGGCCGCCGAGATGCTCGGTACCACGCAGGGCTTTCTCCGAGCCATCGGAGAAGCCCGCCTCATCACCCCGCTGCGTTCCGAGGGCGGACACCGCCGCTACTCCCGCTACCAGCTGCGCATCGCCGCACGCGCCCGGGAGCTTGTCGACCAGGGCACCCCCATCGAGGCCGCCTGCCGCATCGTCATCCTTGAGGACCAGCTCGAAGAAGCCCAGCGCATCAACGCCGAATACCGCAAGGCCGCCACATCGGAGAACCCGACGAGCGCAGGCTGAGGCGGCGTCGCCCCTGCCCGCCCCTGCCCGGCCCTGCCCTGATCAGTGGCGGGGCGGGCCGCAGGAGGCGTGGGCGCCCGGACGGATAGGCCCGCAGCCGCCAGGGGGCGTGTGCTGGCACTGCGCCGCCACGGACACCAGGCTCTTCGCGGGGGC
>NZ_JBEZYG010000020.1:0-157149 GCF_040638385.1 Streptomyces sp. NPDC026589 | reverse complement strand
ATGGTGGCGCGGATGGCCTGGGCGTCGGTGGCGAGGTCGTGCCCGCCGACGCGGATCGCGCCGGAGCCGGCGCCGGGGGAGATGAGGGTGGAGAGGATCTTGACGGCGGTGGTCTTGCCGGCGCCGTTGGGGCCGAGCAGGGCGAAGACCGTGCCTGCGGGGACGGTCAGGTCGATGCCGTCGAGGACGGACTTGTCGCCGTAGGACTTCCGCAGCCCGCTTGCCGCGATGGCCGGATGAGTCATGGTCGTTGCTCCTCGAAGAGTGCGTTCGGGCGGGTGCGTTCGGGGGTGCATTGGGGGGCGTTCGCGGGGTGTGTTCGCGGGGTGCGTTCGGGGAGCGAGGCGGGCGGTCCGAGACTGCGCGCGGTCAGAGGCTGCGGGCGGTGATGTCGCCGTGGGAGGTGGTGGCGCGGATGTCGAGTCCGGCGGTGCCGTCGTTCTTGAGGGCGTTGCTGACGCGGCCGTGGTCGGTGCCCGCGTCCAGGGCGGCCGAGACACCGGCGGCGGCGGTGACCGAGATGTCGCCGGACCGGGTACGGAGCACGACCGCGCCGCGCATGGCTTCGGCGATCCGGATGTCGCCCCGTGTGGTGCTGATCTCCGAAGGGCCGCCCAGCCGGCCGACCTCGACGTCACCCTCGACCGCGGTGAGGCGGAGGCTCGCCGCCTCGTCGATCTTGATCCGGCGGTAGGCGCCGTCGAAGGCGACATCGCCGAGGCGTCCGACGCCGCGGAGTTCGGCGGCGCC
Organism: Streptomyces sp. NPDC026589; assembly: GCF_040638385.1. Lineage (NCBI taxonomy): Bacteria > Bacillati > Actinomycetota > Actinomycetes > Kitasatosporales > Streptomycetaceae > Streptomyces > Streptomyces sp. NPDC026589. The sequence continues at coordinate 156,399 of NZ_JBEZYG010000020.1, read as the reverse complement.
CGAGCGCGCCTCGACGTGGGACCCGGTGGGCAGTTGGACGGTCACCTCGACGGAACCCGAGTCGCCGAGGAGCCGGTTTCCGGCCGCCGGGACCGCGATGCGCAGGACGCCGTCGCCGTAGGCGACCTCGATCCGGTCGGCGGCCTTCACATCCCGGCTCCTGGAGGCGTCGGCGGGCCGGACCTCGACGGTGGCGTCGCCTCGGTCGGCGGCGATGAACTGGACGCGTCCGGCGGGGATGTCGAGGACGGCGGTGACCGGGGCGGTGGTGTCGAACTTCTGCATCGTGCTCTCCTTGCGCTCGTCGTTTCCGATGAGGGAAAAGCTACGTTGCATTTACAGATTGCTCAACAGGTTCGTTGCAGGTGGCCTATGTATTCGCAGGTCAAAGCCGCAAATTCGTTGCAATGCGCTTCGCGTTTAACGCAACGTCAGCTAGTGGTGCGTTGCAATAGATTGACGGTGAACGCTAGGATGGGGGCTCCGTGGACCACGAAGGAGAACCCGATGCCGGGAGGCAGGCTCACTCAGCAGGAACGTCAGCAGATCGCGCTGGGGCTGGCCGACGGCCTCGCCTATGCGGAGATCGCCAGGCGTCTGGACCGTCCGACCTCGACCATCACGCGTGAGGTGATGCGCAACGGCGGCCCCACCGCCTACCGCGCCGACCTGGCTCACCGTGCCACCGAACACCGTGCGCACCGGCGGAAGCAGGCCGCCCCCCGGGAGCCGCAGGCGTCGGCGCAGCCCTACGGGCGCGATGCCGAGGCCGTGCGGGAGTACGAGGAGCAGTTCACCACCAGCATCATGAGTTCGGGCATGCCGTTGATGATGTCCCGGGTGCTGGCCTGCCTCACCCTCACCGACTCGGGCAGCCTCACCGCCCCTGAACTCGCCCAGCGCCTCCAGGTCAGCCCGGCGTCCATCTCCAAGGCGATCGCGTTCCTCGACAGTCAGGGCATGGTCCGCCGGGAACGCGACGAGCGCCGGCGCGAGCGCTACATCGTCGACGACGACATCTGGTACCAGTCGATGATGGTCAGCGCCCGGGCCACCGCCCAACTGGTCGACACCGCGCGGCAGGGTGTGGGTGTCCTCGGCCCCGGCACTCCGGCCGCCATCCGCATGGAGAACGTCGCCCGCTTCCTCGACTTCGTCTCCGAGGGCATAGCGCGCGCCGCCGAGCAGGCCCGCGACATTCTCCACACGGTGCCCGCGCCGGATGCGGCGTCGGATGTGGCACCGGCGCCGGCGCCGGCCGTGGCGCCGGGCACGACGTCGGCTGTGGCGCCGGGCGCGACGTCGGCTGTGGCGCCGGGCGCGACGTCGGCTGTGGCGCCGGGCGCGACGTCGGCTGCGGCACCGGACGCGACGTCGGGCGGCCCTGCCGGACCGGTTGCAGGCCGCGGCTGAGCAACTCTCCCGGCGCTCGTCCTGGCGGCCCTTGCCGGCGGCGCTCAGCCGCGGGCGGGTTGCGCGCCCCGCTCGGGTTGCGCGCCCCGTTCCGTCCGTGCGCCGCGTTCCGTTTGCGTGCTGCGCTCCGGGCGAGCGGTGCGGGACGGCGGCTGCGGCTGGGATTCCCGGTCGGCGTCCGGTGGGGTGGTCGGTGTCTGGGCACGGGTGCGGGCGAGGAAGCGGATCAGCGTCCGGATCTCGAACTGGAACACCTCGACCCCGTCCGTCGAGTGCAGCTCCACGATCAGCTGCGTACGGCCGCACGGCCAGACGCGGACGTCGCCGCGCTCGATCGGGGTCCGCAGGCCGCGCTCCAGGAGGTCGCGGCCGAACGACCAGTCGGTGCCGTCGGGCAGCCCTATGTGGACGGCGCGCCGCTCGTCGGCGGGGTCGTAGCGCAGGTCGACGGGGACCGGGCGGGTCAGGGGACCATCGGTGATGAGCCGGGCGCGCGCATGTACTTCGATCACAGGGGACATGGGCCGGCTCCTCCTATATATGCGTAGCTCTGCCCTCTAATGTCCCATATTTTACGTAAGTGGCACGATAGGCCCGATCTACCTGCCGGGCTTCCGCCCTTGCGCGCAGTTCGCAGGAGGGCACTACTACTGATGGGTTCATGGCCCCGTCCGCAGGACCTGGTCCGCACGGGCGTGGAGACCGTGCGGACCAGGCGGGAGACGGAGTCTCCCCTTCGTGTACCCGATGATTTGATCGATGCACCTGCCGACGTCACCGCGCTGACGGTCACCCACGATCTGCCGTACGCCCCTTGAGCTCTGGTTCCGTCGGCGTAAACAGGTCGTGACGGCACGGTGGCCGCGGCGACCCGCTCCCCGAACACCCTGCCGGGACGTGCACCATGGGGGGATGAGCGGGAGCGCGGGAGTGAGCACGACGGCGGGCGCGGAAGCGGGATCGGGATCGGGATCAGGCAAGGGAGCAGAACCGGGCCCGGGGGCTGAACCAGGCACGGTATCGGGATCAGGCGCGGGAACCGAACCACACACGGGAGGGGACGTGACCGGGACCGAAGCCGTGACAGAAGCCGTGGTCCAAGCCGTCACCGTGGACGTACGGGGCACGGTCGCGCCCGGGTTCGAACCGGTCGCGGAGGCGTTCGTCCGCAACTTCGAGCAGCGCGGGGAGCGCGGAGCGGCCGTCGCCGTCTACCGCCACGGGCGCAAGGTCGTCGACCTGTGGGCCGGTACGCGTGACGTCGACGGTCCCGAACCGTGGGCCGTCGACACCGTCCAGATCGTCCGCTCGGCGGGCAAGGGCATCGCCGCCGCCGTCCCCCTGCTGCTCCACCAGCGCGGGCAGGTCGACCTGGACGCCCCGGTCTCCACCTACTGGCCGGAGTTCAAGGCGAACGGCAAGGAACGCGTCCTCGTCCGCGACCTCCTCGCCCACCGGGCCGGGGTCCCCGCCCTGGACACCGCCCTCACCCCCGCCGAGGCCGCCGACGGGGTCTCCGGACCCGCCGCCGTCGCCGCCCAGCGCCCGCAGTGGGAGCCCGGCACCGACCACGGCTACCACGCCCAGACCTACAGCTGGCTGATCGGCGAACTGGTCCGCCGCGCCACCGGCCGCACCATCGGCCGCTGGATCGCCGAGGAGATCGCCCGCCCGCTCGGCCTCGACTTCTGGTTCGGGCTCCCGGCCGACGAGGCCCATCGCATCGGCCGCATCGGCCCGGTGGAGCCCCCGGCGGCGGCCACCGCGTCGGGCGCCCTGCGCGTACGCGCCAAGCGCTCCGTCGTCGAGGCCTACCGGGACCCGGACTCCCTCACCCGCAGGGCGTTCGGCGCGATCGACCCGTTCCCCGACGAGAACGACCCTGCCTACCGTGCGGCCGAACTCCCCGCATCGGGCGGCATCGCGACCGCCCGGGGCCTGGCCCGCTGTTACGCCGCGATGATCGGCCCCGTCGACGGCCACCGCCGCCTGTTCGCCCCCGCCACGCTCACCCTGGCCCGCACGGAGGAGTCGGCGGGCCCGGACCGGGTGCTGGTCGTCAACACCCGCTTCGGCCTGGGCTACATGCTGCACGGCCCGGCGGCGCCGCTGCTGGGCCCCGGATCGTTCGGGCACCCGGGCCGGGGCGGCTCGCTGGGCTTCGCGGACCCGGAGTCGGGCATCGCGCTGGGCTATGTCACCAACGGCCTCCAGAAGGGAGTCACCGCCGACCCCCGTGCCCAGGCCTTGGTCAGGGCAGTACGGTCGGCGCTATGACTCCAGCATCCGACCGGACACCGGCCGCCCGCTTCGCCGGATACAGCGTCCTGATCACCGCCGCCGGCCAGGGCATCGGCGCGGCAACGGCCCGTCGCCTGGCGGCGGAAGGGGCCTCCGTCCTCGTCACCGACCTCGACGCGAAGCGCGCCGCCCACACGGCGGCGGCGATACGCGAGGCGGGCGGCACCGCCGAATCCCTCGTCTGCGACGTGGCCGACCGGGCGGCGGTCGAGGCGGCCGTCGCCCACGCGGTCGCCGCCTTCGGCCGGCTCGACGTCCTGGTCAACAACGCCTACGCGGCGGGCGAGGACGAGCCGCTCTTCGAGGACGAGACGGACGAGGTCTGGGAACGCGACCTGGACATCACCCTCTCCGGCCCGTTCCGCTGCGCCCGCGCCGCGCTGCCGCACCTGGTCGCCTCGGGCCGGGGCGCGATCGTCACCATCGGCTCGGTCAACGGCGAACAGGACTTCGGCGGCCACGCGTACAGTGCCGCCAAGGCGGGCCTGAACAGCCTCACCCGTACGCTGGCGGGCCACGCCGGACCGCGCGGTGTACGCGTCAACCTGGTCGCCCCCGGCACGATCCGCACCGACGCCTGGGCGGGCCGCGACGCCGAACTGGACCGGGCCGCCGCCCTCTACCCGCTGGGACGCGTCGGCACCCCCGAGGACATCGCGTCCGCCGTCGCCTTCCTCGCCTCCAGCGACGCGGCCTGGATCACCGGGACGACGCTGCGCGTGGACGGCGGGATCCTCGCGGTGAACACGGGCTTCCGGCAGGCGATGGCGCAGCCGTAAGGACGCGGCCGCAGCCGTAAACCCGTGGTCGAGCGTCGCCCGGGGAACCTACCCTGCGCGGATGATCGACCACGGACACTCCGACAACACCGGCCGCCCCGTCACCCTCCACGAGGTGGACGCGGACAACTGGCGGGCGGTCGCCGACAGCGCGCCCCGCGACGACCAGCGCGACTGGGTCCCGGCCCTGGCCGCCCGCTACCTGGTACTGAGCAGCCGCGAGGACACCTGGACCTCGCTCGCCGTCTGCGCGGGCGACGAGGTGGCCGGGCACCTCATGTGGGCCCGGGACGAGGACGGTTCGCACTGGATCGGCGGCATGCTGATCGACGCCGCCCACCAGGGCGCGGGCATCGGCCGGGCCGCCGTACGGACCCTGGCGTCCTGGCTCTCCACCCGCGAGGACGGCACGGCGGTGCGCCTCTCCTACGCCCCGGAGAACCAGGCCGCCCGCACACCTGTACACCTCGCTCGGCTTCCGCCCGACGGGGGTGGAGGAGGACGGGGAGGTGGTGGCGGAGTGGGGGTAGCGGGCCCGGCGGCCACCAGGCACGGGTCGACGACGTCCTCGCACACCTGCCCGGGCGGTCCAACATGCTTGGAACCACCGCAACATGGGCATCGGCGCTTCTCGTCGGAACCCGTATGTTCACCCCCGATGGCAAGACCGTCCTCAACGCCCATGAGTGGGCCGGAGCGCTGGACCCGGCCACCCTGGGGACCTCCGTCGCGGTCAGCCTGCTGCGCCAGGGGGCGAGGGAACTGATCGACGGCATCGCTCACTGACCGCCTGCCCACCCCGACGACTCAGCCGCAACGCCGCAGCCGCGCCCGGAGTCGGGACGTGACCGTCTCCGGGGTGCCGGGCAGCGCCGCCGTGAGTGTGAGGGCGGCCCTCAGGTGTTCGGCCGTGGCGGTCCGGTCCTCGTGCACCGCCTGTACGAGCCGCGCGTTGTCCATCGGGACCAGCCAGTACCGCCAGGCCGGGTGGCCGTGCGACCTGGCGTAGCGGGCGGTCAGCAGCTCGGCGGGGGTCAGCGCCTCCGGCCTGCGGAGAAGGATCACCGCGAGTCCCGCCTGCCGGACGAGACGGCAGATCTGCTCGGGCTCGGCCTCGTTGCGGCGGTGGTCGTCGTGGACCTGGTAGATCAGGCCGTACACGAGCAGCGCCTCGCGTTCGGTGAGCGGGCTGGGCAGCCGGACGTCCCGCCAGAACGCCTCGACGGCGGTCGCGTCCACCAGGGGCCGTGGCCCTGACCCGCCCGTGGAGGTCGTCAGCCGTACGGCTCCGAGGGCGACGGCGGTCTCGGAGAGCCGCCGCCGGTAGTCGAGCCCCTGGAGGAGACCGTGGTGGAGACCCGGCGCAGCCTCCGGGCCGCCGACCGCCCGGACCGCCCGCTCCACGCCCTCGACCGTCTCGCCGTCCGTCCATTCCAGCGTCCACCGTCCCGTCTCCGGGTCGTGGGCTGCCTCGAACTCCACCCCCAACTCCCGTGTGAGCAGGGCGGCAAGGGCGTGGTGCGGGCCGGCCTCGCGGGGCGGGGTCCTGTCTCTGTCCGGCACGGTGCCCAACTACCGCTCGGCGCTCAGGGCCATCAGCATCGTGGGGTCGGTCACGGGGACGAACCCGACCTTGGCGTACAGCTCGTGGGCGTCGAGCGTGGCGAGGAGAGTCCGCTTGAGCTCGTACGGGGCGAGGTGGTCGCGTACGGCGGTCGCCAGCCGTACGCCCAGGCCCCGGCCGCGATGCGCCGGGTCCACGTAGACGTCGCACAGCCAGGCGAAGGTCGCCCGGTCCGTGACGACCCGGGCGTAGGCGACCTGGGCCCCGTCGGGGCCGTAGACACCGAAGTTGAGCGACCCGCGCATGGACCGCTCGACGAGGTCACGGCTGCGGCCGAGTGCCCAGAAGGCGTCGGTGGAGAGCCAGTGGTGCACCAGGCCGATGTCGATGCGGTCCGGGTCGGTGTCGATCTCGTACTGGTCGGCGCCCTGGATCCCAGTCCCGTTCCCAGTCCCGTTCCCAGTCCCGTTCCCGTTCTCGTCTTCGTCGCGCGTTATGGACGTCATGGGCTGGGATCGTAGCCGCGGCCCGCGGCCCGCGGCACCGGTGGCGTCCGCGCGTGTTGGCCGGACCGTACGACGAGGCGGCCCGGCTGATGGGCGCGCACGGCCGGACCGGATGATTGCCCCCGAGGGGTTCAGGCGTGTCGCGCGCCGCGTTGGGACAGCGCCGCCTCCAGGCGGGCGATGTCTTCGGCGTCCTTGGCCCGGCGCGGCATACCGGGCACCCAGACCGGAGTCATTCGCTTGATCTCGATCTGTCCTTGTGGGCTGACGATGGAGGCCTCCAGGCCGGCGAGGCGACCAGGGGCGGCAGCGGGCATGGCCTCGGGCCACAGGGTGCCGGCCCACGGGCCGCCGGCGACGCAGGTGCGGCCGGCCTCGTCCTCGGCCAGGAGCGTGACGCTGATCTCCAGACCGGCTTTGACGAAGTCGAGCTGCTGCTGTGGTGGTGGTCCGGCGACCGGCTCATAGCCGCTCCGCGCCAGGGCGGCGGCCAGCTTCCCCGCGCCGTCCTCCCACGCGAACCAGTCGATGTCCCCGTGGTCCCGCGTGATCTCGCCGAGGAAGAAGTCCATCGCCCAGCCACCGCGAAGCCACACGGCGACGTCGTTCGCCTCGGCGACCTCCATGACCTCGGCAATGAGTCGGAGCTGCTGACCAGCGCGTCGGGTGTCCACAGTTCGGCAGACTATGCGGCACCCGCCACTCGGCACTCCCGACGTGTGAGGCGACACGTCAGCGGACCTCCGTGCGCCGTTCGGGGGACGGTACGCACCACCTCGTGGACGCCGCGAGAGCCCACGGCCCCGGCGGGAGCCGACTCGTCTAGCGTCGCCGCCATCCGCACCGTGAATGCCCGGAGGAGCCCGTCCGTGAATTCCTGGCTGCCCGAACGACGCCGCTCACTCGCGTGCCTGCTCATCTCGGTGAGCGCGGCCCTGGTGCTGCCCCTCGACAGTGTCGTGCGGATCTCGGCTTACGACGTCGGCGTGCTGGTGCTCTTCGCCTACCTGTTCCCGTACCTGGCCCTCACCTTGACCGCCTTCCTGAGCGCCTCGCCGGAGCAGATCCGTACCTGGGCGGACCGCGAAGCCCGAGGCACGTTCCTTCAGCGGTACGTCCTGGGCACCGCGCCCGGTCCTGGGGCGTCCATTCTCATCGCGGCAGCCGCGTTGGCCGTGGCTGTCGTGTGGCTGCCCGGCCACCTCAGCACCACCTTCGCCGAGGGGCCGCGCGCGCTGATGGCGCTGTCGCTCGTCGTCATCGCCTGGACCTGCGTCGTCGTCGCGTTCGCCGTTGCCTTCCAGGCCGACAATCTGGTGGAGAACGAAGCGGCGCTCGACTTCCCCGGAGCGGGGTCTGCGGCTTGGGCCGACTACGTCTACTTCGCCGTGGCCGTCATGACGACCTTCGGCACCACCGACGTCAACGTGACCTCCCGCGCCATGCGGCGGACCATCTCGGCGAACGCGGTCATCGCCTTCGTCTTCAACACGGTCACCGTCGCCAGCCTGGTCTCCGCGCTCCAGGACTAGGTTCCAGCCGCCAAGCCGCCCGACGGTGATCACCTGGCTGTCGGGCGGTCCGACGACTGCCTCGACCATGACACCTCTCGCGCTTCCATCAGCACCGTGGAGCAAGGCCCTCACGCGGCGGTCCGCACCTCTTCGGTTCGGTGCGCCTGGTGCGTGCGGTGTTCGCGGCAGTCGCGGCAGCGGCCGGGGGTGGGGGAGCGGAAGGCTCGGTCGCAGTCGTCGCAGGTCTGGAAGGGCGTGACCGTGATGCGGGGGCGGGCGAGTGCGGCGAGGTCGTGGATGCCCGGCGGCGGTGGCGGGAGCAGTTCGGTGAGCCGGTACTTGAGGAGTTTGGCGGGGTGCTTGAGGGGGTGGGGCGGGTCGTCGGTGAGGGCGTGGCGCATCGCCTCGGGGCGGGCGGCGCGTTCGAGCCAGGCCGCGACACCGGGGACCAGGCGACGGACGTCGTCCTCGGAGAGCGTGAACTGGGGCGCGTGGCGGTGCAGGTCGCTGAGGAACGCGGTGGCCGCGCGGTCGAGTTCCGGGGTGGGCTCGCTGGGGCGGGGGAGGGGGCGGGGCGGCGGCTTGGGTGCGGTCGGGGGCGGGACCAGCGGTACGAAGAGTGGGGGCGGGGCCGTGGGCGTTACGAAGGAGGGCGGCGGCGGCGGTGCGGGCGGAGCTGCGAGCGTCTCGGGTGCGGGCGGCTCGGGCTGGGCGGGCGGCCTGGGCTGTTCGGGCCTCGCCGCCGGTGCGGGGGCCGGGTCCGGTGCCTGTGTTGGTGCCTGGGCCTGGGCCGGTGCCTGGGCGTGAGGGGGTGCTGCTGCCTGACGGCGGGGGCGTAACAGCGCTGTGGGCTGGTTGCAGAAGACCGTGCGGGTGATGACCCGGCCGCTGGGGAGCCGATCCCGGAGGCGTTGCAGGTAGCCGAGGGCTTCCAGTTCGCGCAGGGCGGCGGCGATGCGCTTCTCGCCTTCCCGGCAGTGGGCGGCGAGCGCCTTGATGCTGACTTCCACGCCCTGGGGCAGTGACTGGATGCGTACGGCGATGCCGATCGCGGTGCAGCTGAGGTCGGGGTGCTGCGCGAGGTGGTTGCCGACGACGGTGAAGCGGTCGGTGTGCGGGATGACGATGTGGATCACGCCGGAGGCGGGCAGGGGTCCGGGAATCTCTGCCAGGGCGCGCGTGAGCGCAGTATTCTGCTGGGTATCCATCGGGAAGCGGCTTTCTTCCTTGGTGGTCAGGCCCTCGGTTGGGATTGCAGTCCCGGTCGGGGGCCGACGTATGTCGGGTGGGGTGTTGCTGGCGTGAGCATATGCCGGACAACCCGCCCGAAAGCGAGCTGAGTTGGCAAACCTCACCCGTGTGGGTGACGAGCCCCTGGGATGCGTCAGGTGGTCGCCGGGGGTGGGTCGGGTGGGGTTCTTTCTCTTGTTTCTTTGAGTAGTTGATGTCGCGCTTCACCAGGTCGCGGCCGAGAACGATCCGGTCGGGGGCCATCGGGACGCACCGGGTCGCGGCGGCGCGCGACCCGGCGGAAGCCGTCACCGTACGAGGTCGATCTCCGCCCATACGGTCTTACGGGGAACGGGTCCGGGTGTGATGCCCCAGTGGTCGGCCAGCGCCTCCACGATGATCAGGCCCCGCCCTGTCTCCGAGTCGTCGTCCTCGGGCGGCTTCACCGCTCCCGGCCCGGGCGGAATGCTGTCGCCGCGCGTGTCGGTGACCTCGATCCGCAGCGTGCCTCCGCTGACGGTGAGGCCGAGTTGGAAGTCCCGGCCCTTCACGCGCCCGTGCACCGTGGCGTTCGCCGCCAGCTCGGCCACGATGTGTGCCGCCGTCTCCGCTTCCGCCGGGAGTCCCCACGCGCCGAGATGGGCTGCGGTGAGCAGTCGGGCCAGCCGGGCCCCTCGGCGGGTGGGGGAGAGCAGCACGGTGAACGCACGGTCGACGGGGAGGTGTTGGGTGCGGGCGGTTTCTCGATTCATGTCACTCAGCGTGGCCGCCTCTGCGTACTGTGCCCAGTGACCGAGCCCTTGCGTACGGTGAGTGTCCGGGGCTTGTCCAGCCTTGTCCCGGCTGTCCCCCGTGACGTACGGGGCAGGGGCGCGGTTGGGAAAAGGACGACAGGCGCGTTGGAAACGGGGCTCGCATGAGTGTGGTCGGTGACGGTACGGAGCGTGGGGACGGCGGGGTGGACGAGCCTGGCTGGGACGTCGACCCCGATGACGAGCCGGGTGCGGCGGTGGTCGCGGCGGTGGGCCGCCAGATCAAGGCCTGGCGCGAGGCGGCGGGCCTGCGGGCGTGCGAGCTGGGCTCCGCCATGGGGTACGGCGAGGACCTCGTCTACAAGGTCGAGGGCGGTCGGCGCATCCCCCGTCCTGAGTTCATGGACGCGGCGGACCTTGCGGTGGGCGCGGACGGAAAGCTCGCGGCGATGAAGTCCGATCTGGCGGAGGTGCGGTACCCGAAGAAGATCCGGGAGCTGGCGAAGCTGGAGGCCGCAGCGGTGGAGGTGCTTGCGTACGGCAACAGCAGCGTCCATGGGCTGTTGCAGACGACCGAGTATGCGCGAGCGTTGTTCTCGATGCGCCAACCTGCCTACCCGCAGGAGGAGATCGAACGTGGAGTTGTCGCGCGTATGGCTCGGCAGGCCATCTTCGAGCGGTCACCCGCCCCGACGCTCGGATTCGTCCTGGAAGAGGTGGTGCTCCGGCGTCCCCTCGGAGGCAAGATGGTGTTGCGTCGCCAGCTCGAACACCTGCTGATCATGAGTGAGTTGCGTAATGTGACCGTGCAGGTGATGCCGATGGATCGGGAAGAGCACGCAGGAATCGATGGGGAGATCCAGGTGCTGAAGTTCAAGGACGGCACGGCGGTAGGGCGTTCCGAGGGGGCGTTCGGCGGTCGCCCGGTCTCGGATCCGAAGCAGGTCCGAATCCTTGATCTGCGGTGTGGAATGATCCGTGCCCAGGCTCTCACCCCTCCGGAGTCGACGGCCTTCATTGAGAAAGTGCTGGGAGAGACATGATGTGCAAGCCGTTCGCCGGGGAAGCGTCCGACCTGCGGTGGTTCCGGAGCAGTTACAGCGACAGCAGCAACGGCAGCGAGTGCGTCGAGGTCGCGACCGCCCCGGACGCCGTCCACGTACGCGATTCCAAGAACGCGCGGGGTCCTCGTTTCGCCGTCGCCCCCGCCGCGTGGGCGGGCTTTGTCGCGTACGCAGCAGGGCGCTGACCTCTCCGTGAGCGACGCGATTCAGGATCCTGCTGCCGGGGAAGTGTCCGAGCTGCGCTGGCAGAAGAGCAGCTACAGCGACAGCAGCAACCCCAACGACTGCGTCGAGGTCGCCGCCGCCCCCGACGCCGTTCACGTGCGCGATTCCAAGAACGCGCGGGGCCCACGCCTGGCGGTCGCCCCCGCCGCGTGGGCAGGCTTCGTCGCGTACGCCGCGGCGCACTGACCTCACCGCCCCGATCGCGAGGTGCGCGCCCTCCGATGCCGATATCGCCCCCGACCAGGACAGCCTCATGATTTCCGTGTACCGGAGTGAACAGGCGCGAGCGGAAGTGCGGCGCTGGTGCGTGAACCGGATCGACGGTTCGGGCCTGGCCGCTGCCCGCAGCGAGGTGGTCACCTCGGCCGGGGTCACCGGAGTCGTGACCGCGGGGCCGGAGCCGCGCGGCGGGGAGCCGAGTGTCGTCCTGCTGCCGGGGACGAACATGAACGCCGCTCTCTGTCTGCCGGTGGCGGAGGCGATCGCCCGGGAACGGCGGGTGGTCATCCTCGACCTGCCCGGCCAGCCGGGGCTCAGCGCCGACCGACGGCCTCGTGCCAAGCGCTCGTCCTGGTACGGGACATGGCTGACCGAGGCTCTTGCGCGGGCGGTGCCCGGGCCGGTCGTCGTCGTGGGGCATTCCCTGGGCGGCGCGGTCGCCCTCGCCTGCGACGCCCCGCAGATCGTCGGCCGGGTGCTGCTCTCCAGCGCCGGCATGGTCCGGCTGAGGGTTCCCGCCTCTCTGCTGGCCGCCACCGTTCCCTGGCTCCTGCGGCCCACGGTCGCCCGTTCGACGGTGCTGGTGCGTCACATGGCGGCTCCGGGGCGAGGGTCGGGGCAAGGAGAAGAGGAAGGGCATGTGGCCGACGGCCTGGGGGAGTGGATGGATCTGGTCGGGCGCTGCTGCCGTACCAGTCTCGCTCCGCCTCCCCTTCCGTCCGGTCTGCTCGAACTGCGGCGCTCTGTACCCACGTTGGTCGTCACGGGGGAATTGGACCCCTTTCTGCCCCCGCGCCACCTGGGGCCGGCCGCCCGGCGCCGGCTCGGGGCGGAGTTCAGGGTGATCGAGGGGGCGGGGCACCTTCTGCTGGACGAGTCGCCGGAGGCGGTCCTCGTCGCGGTGCGGGAGCTCTGCGCGGCCGTCGCGACGGGGTGATGAGTCGCGCCGGTCTGTCCGCGCGGCGGCCTGTCTATGCGCCGGTCTGTCTACGCGGCGCACGGCGGGGTAAGCGAGGCGGGAAGACCTCTCTGGTCCGGGGGTTCCCCCTCCGGTCAGAGGCATTCCCTCAGTCCGGAGGTGTGCCCTCCGACCTGCCGATAGGTGTCCGATAAACGTATCCGCGATCCCGCGTAACGGTGATGTCACCCGCCCAGCATCTTCACATCCGCACGCCGAAAATGTGACCTGCATCACTAAAGATCGGGTAAATCGCGTGGTACAAATGCCCAACTTCGTAGGCGGAACCCTCGCCGAAGCGGAGCGCCGGGACCGCCCCGGTGGCAGGCCAGAGCGACCGTCGCCGTCGTCCACTCCATGGGACATGCCGGATCGCCGACCGGACGACGACGTTCGCTCATCCCTCCAGAAACGTCCCCGACGTTCCCCCCATCGCACACCGACCGGCGAAGCACCCCACTTGTCCGCCGTTCCCGCGTCATCGAGGTAGCCAACGTGTCACTCGAATCCATAACCGAGAACGTCGACGAAGCCGTCAGCGGGTTCTTCGAACCGATAGCCGAATGGCTCGGCAAGATCGTCTTCTACGCCGTCCCCGTCGGCGGGACGGACCTCCCGCTCATCGTCGCCTGGCTGGTGGTGGCGGGCCTCGTCTTCACCGGCTGGTTCGGATTCATCCAGCTGCGCAAGTTCCGCCTCGCCATCGACGTGGTGCGCGGCAAGTACGACGACAAGGACTCGGCGGGCGAGGTCAACCACTTCCAGGCCCTGACCGCCGCCGTCTCCGGCACGGTCGGCCTCGGCAACATCGCCGGTGTGGCCGTCGCCGTCTCCATCGGCGGTGCCGGAGCCACGTTCTGGATGATCCTCTGCGGTCTCCTCGGCATGGCCACCAAGTTCGTCGAGGTCACCCTCGGCGTGAAGTACCGCGAGGTCCACGCCGACGGCACCGTCTCCGGCGGACCGATGCACTACCTGCCCAAGGGGCTCGCCGAACGCTTCGGGAAGAACGGCAAGACCTTGGGCAAGGTCCTCGCCGTCCTCGCCTCGATCATGATCCTGTTCTTCGGGCTCTTCGGCGGCAACCTCTTCCAGGTCAACCAGTCCTACGCCCAGCTCGTCTCCGTCACCGGTGGCGAGGACGGGGCGCTGGGCTCCTCCGCCGGGGCGCTCTTCTTCGGCATCCTCGTCGCCGCCCTCGTCGGCATCGTGCTCCTCGGCGGCATCCGCTCCATCGCCTCGGTCACCAGCCGGCTCATCCCCGCGATGGCCGGGATCTACATCGCCGCCTGCCTCGTCGTCATCCTCGTCAACGTCACCGCCGTGCCCGCCGCGATCGGCGCGATCATCGATGGCGCCTTCAACCCCGAAGGCGTCGCGGGCGGTGTGCTGGGCGCACTGATCATCGGCTTCCAGCGCGCCGCGTTCTCCAACGAGGCCGGCCTCGGCTCCGCGCCGATCGCCCACTCCGCGGTCAAGACCAGGCACCCGGCCAGCGAGGGCCTGGTGGCCCTGCTGGAGCCGTTCATCGACACGGTCGTCATCTGCACCATGACCGCGCTGACCATCGTCATCGCCAACCCGGCGAGCTGGGGCGAGGCGCGCGACGGTGCGTCGATCGGCGGCGTGACGATCACCTCGGACGCCTTCGAGACCGTGCTGCCCTGGTTCCCGTACGTCCTGACCGTCGCCGTGCTGCTCTTCGCGATCTCCACGGTTCTCACCTGGGGTTACTACGGCCTCAAGGCCTGGACCTACCTCTTCGGCCGCAGCCGCACCAGCGAGACCGTCTTCAAGTCCCTCTACACCCTGCTCGCCGTCTCCGGGTCCCTGCTCACCCTGCAGACCCTCATCGACCTGGCCGACGCGGTGCTCTTCTCCCTGGCCGTCGTCAACATCATCGGCCTCTACCTCCTCGCGCCCGTCGTCAAGCGCGAGCTGAACACCTTCCTCGAATACGTCCGCACCCGGAAGGCCGGCGGAACGGACGAGGACAGGAACGACGAGCCGTCCAAGGCCACCGTCTGAGGCCGGCCTCTCACGATCGGCGATCGGTGCCCCTCGCCCCTGCCGGGACGCAGGGCGGGGGGCATCAACTCGTGTGCAGCATCAGGCCGATGCCCACCACCATCAGCCCCGCCGCCGCGATCCTCGGGGCCCCGAAACGCTCCTTGAAGAACAGCGTGCCGATCGCCGCGCCGACGATGATCGACGACTCGCGCAGCGCCGCGATCGGGGCGAGCGGGGCCTTCGTCTGGGCCCAGAGGACCAGCCCGTACGCGGCCACCGAGAGGGCCGCGCCGAGCAGGCCGCGTACCGCGTAGGGCCGTAGCCGCGGGAGGAGTTCGGCGCGGTGGCGGTAGTACGCGTACGCCGGGATCGCCAGGCCCTCCAGGACCATCAGCCAGGCGACGTAACCCAGCGGGGTGCCCGAGGCGCGCACGCCGACGCCGTCGACCGTGGTGTACCCGGCGATGGCCAGGCCGGTACCGAGGGCCGCCACGATCGCGGGCCAGTGCGGGCGCTTGCCGGAGCCCCGGATGCCCCACAGCGCCAGCCCGACCAGCCCGGCCGAGGCCACCGCGACGCCCGCCGTGGCCCAGCCGTCCGGGCGCTCGCCGACGAACACCGCAGCCAGGACCGTCACCACCAGCGGGGCGGTGCCCCGGGCGATCGGGTACATCTGCCCGAAGTCGCCGAGCGTGAACGAGCGCATCAGCAGCAGCATGTACAGCACGTGCAGGGCGGCCGACGCCACCAGGTACGGCCAGGCCTCCGCCGCCGGGAACGGGGCGAAGAGGGCCATCGCCGCGCCGATCAGCAGACCGCCGCCGGAGATCAGCGTGAACGAGAGCAGCTGATCCTTGATCGCGTGTCCGAACACTTACGACTTCCAACAAGGTACGCCATGCGCCCGGACACGCGGAAGCCCCGGTCAGCATCCGAGAGAGAACGCTGACCGGGGCCGGTGTGCGGGTACTACTCGTCTACCTTCTTGGGTGGCAGCACGAACCCCCGGGTCGGCCCGCTTCGCCGCTTGGGCGTAGACGGTTCGAACTCTGCCGCCAGGGCTACCAGCACATCAGCGGTGGTGTCCGTGCGGGTCGCCGGGTCGGCCTGGTTATACACGCGCCACGGTCCCGTCAGGTTCTCCGGGTCCTCCGGCGCGACGACACCCGGGATGCCCAACTGCCGCAACACGCTGTCGACCTGCCGGGCCTGCTCCGCGTCCATCGGGGTCACCTTCCGTTGTGTGCGGGCAGCCTAGCTACTCGCCTGTGGTCGCGCAGTTGCCCGGACGGATAGGCCCGCAGCCGCCAGGGGGCGTGTGCTGGCACTGCGCCGCCACGGACACCAGGCTCTTCGCGGGGGCCGTCCACAGCTCGAAGTCGACCTGATATCCCGCCTGTTCGATGGTCGCCACGGTGCGGGTGATGACGTGCTGGTCGAAGCGCTCCGGGTCGGGACGCTCGGGGTAGTGATGCACGAAGCGGCCCAAGCCCTCACACAGCTTGGCGTACAGCTCCGTGCGCAGGATCATCGCGTGCCACCCCTCATCGACCACCTTGGAAGGGGCGATCCTGACGGCGGGGAACTGAGCTGCGGCATCGACGAACTTGAGTGCTTCAACGACGATGCGTTCCGCCGTAGGGTGGTCCATGCCGGGGTTGTTGTCGAGAACTGTTGCGGTGACAGCCTCGAACCCTGCGGGGGTCAATAAGGCGCGTGCATCTCGCATTGCTGTGCCTTCCTGTTGGGTTGGCCCGTTCCGGTTGTCGTCCTGTCCAGGGGTTAGAACAGCCGGAACGGGTGGTCCTTGCCGCCGGCCGCCAGAAATCCGACAGGGGCGGAAGTTCAGGGCTGCGCTTTCGTGACGCGCGCATGGTCCGTTGCCACTCGGCGGAAAAGGTCGTGTTCGGGCTTCAGCCCCGAATGGCGCAGACACCAGTCCTGCGCGGCTCCCTGGCTGTCCTGCGCACCTGAGCCCTGATTGCAATCCGCTGTCACACAGAACGCTTCGAAGATGAACCCGCCTTCAGGAGCGTGGCGGATGGTGAGGTCTACGAATCCGAATACTCGGGCACTCATGGGGAGTCCTCCGGGCCGTCGCTGCCGCTGGGCAGGCGTAACCTCCGGCTTTCCGCGATTCTCAGCAGATCGGCCAGGCACTCAGCGAGGCGGATCCCGACGTACCGCACTTCCGCGTGGGGCGACATAACGTCGCCCAGAACCCTCTTGGCCTCGCTCAGCGTTTCCTCGCTGATGGCCACCTGGGCAGTCTCGAACTCGTCAGCGAGGCGGGACAGGAATCCCCCGCCATCAGGGGCGCTCAGTAGGCACGCCTTACCGTCGTCTGTGGCCCACGGAAGCAATCGGGGCCGGCCGTTTGCGTGCATACGAATCATCCCTCCGCCGTCCGGCTTGCAGAGGAAATTTACGACCCATCAGAATCGCAACCCAGTCGCAGAGCACGGTAGTTCGCCGTGCAGGGTCTCCAATGTACTTCGCTACGCGGTACCTAGCCCGCAACGCCCAGGTGGGCGGCCATCTGGCGCATGTCCGCTGTCAGAGTCCGCTTGCGAGTGCGGAGAATATCGGCCATGACGCGGCGGGCCATCGGCTGATGGACGATCCAGGTATCTGCGGTTTCCCGCAGGGAGATCAGTTCATCCATCGCGTCCTGATGGGATCCCAGCGAGACATAGGCACTGGCGACGTCCAGGCGATGCCGGTTCCAGTTGTTCGGAGAAAGCCGCCCTAGGCTCTTCGCCGCCTTCGGACTCAGCGGCCCATCGTCGGCCCTCCGGAGCACGCCCCGGTGGTCCCCGATCAGGGCCAGGTCCTCAACAGCCTTAGCTTCCGCAGTGGCGGGTCCGAACGCACTCCAGTGGGCTGGGAATTCAGTATGTTCACGCCCCAGCGCACCGCCCGCTGTGGCAGCCATCCGTCGAGCATGGTCCGCCACGTCTTGCCGGTTGTTCCTCCGTGCGGCAGCGGCAACCCGTAGCCACAACTCCCCCCAGACGGCCAGTTCAGCGGCAGTCGCCCGGGAAATGCGCGGCTCGATATCCGCTGCCGTCTGGGATGCGAGTTGTTCACTCTCGTCGAACCGGTCCTGTCGCAGCAGCAGCCAGCCCATGCCAACAACTCCGGTTGCCGCCAGTTGTGTTTGGCAGGTTTCTCGCGCCAGTCGGATGGCCTCTGCCAGGGCGAAGTAAGCCATGTCGTAATGCCGGACCTGGGTTAGGTACTTGCCGGTCAGCAGAAGCGCATGAGCGCGAGCAATCATGGCCTGTTGCTGCTCCACGCCTTCCAGGGTCGCCACGGCGGCCTCTGAGGACCGCAGCAGGCTGGGCAAGGCGCGGGCCACGGACGTATAGCGGTCCGCCTGATACAGCGCGTGCCCGTCCTGTACGCCACGGAGGACAGCCCGGGGCTCTCCGGCCTCCCCAGGCTCCGACAGGGGCGCGAAGAGTCCCACAGGGGGCATCAGGGCCCGTCGCATCTCCGCCATGCCTCGCCGGTTAGCTTCGTCCTCCGCGCCGATGGTGGGCTCCGGTGCCTCACTGGCAAATAAGGCCGCCGTCGATACATCCAGCGCACGGGCCAATGCCGCCAGCGTGTCCATGCTGACTCGGCCGCCCTGCTCAACCTTGCGCACGGTAGAGAGCGACAGGTGCGACTTGGCGGCAAGGCCCTCTTGGCTCAGCCCCGCCGCGCGGCGGAATCGCCTGATGTTGTCGGCCAACCCTGTGGACATCGCGGCATCACCTCACGTCCAGCGTATGTCCCCGTCTAGCGGAGCGGTGCGGATCCACTGTTCTGACGATGCGTCAGTTATGCAGCTCCGAACGGAAGCGGATCACTCAATTCCGGAAGCATGGCACCCCGGCATCAGCAGGGGGGCATGATTGAAGCGCCACGCAGCAGCAGACGTGGAATCGAGGGGGGCGCATGGCAGGGAATCTGGGTCACTATCAGGAGATCACGACAGCCGCAAAGGAAGCGGGGGGTGTCGATAAACTGATCAGTAGCATTGAAGCGGCAGCCGCGTCGAAAGCGTTCCCGAAGGCATTTGGCCTGGGAATCGGAGCATGTGCGCTCACAGTGGGCGGGGTTGCAGTCGCCACCGTCGCTGTGAAGCGTGCTCTGACCGAACGAAGAACTCGCGTAACGATGGCCAGTGAGGCAAAGGAAGTATTGAGGGCTGAGATTGAAGGGGGGAGCAGCCCCCACGAAGAGAAATAGCAGCGAGCGAGAACGCAGAAAGGCCCCGTACCAGTCACCGGCAGGCAGCGGGTACGGGGCAAGCGCTCAGACGGCCATGGCGAGATATCGGCGGCCGGTCCGGTCCGACACAGAAAAGTGATCAGCAAGCATGCGGCCGGTCACGGGGCGGTCATGCTTCGAACTCAGCGCGGCCATGGCCGAACGGATCTCATCAGCGGTAGGCGGGACGGCCGGGGCAACGTCCGGTGCGCTGTCCTCAAAATCGGCCCAGAGGTCAGCCGGCGGCCAGTCGCTGCCAGCCTTCCGGACAGGCTCCCCGCCGCTGGCTTCGCTGTCCGGCTCGCTGTGCCTGTGCATCCGCCAGATAGAGAACGGGAAGACGCCGTGAAGTCCTGCTGACACCCAGGTACCGACAGCGGACAGGGACTCAGTCGTCAGCACTCCGGCCACGTTGGCGGACACAGCAACGGCCACGCTCAGCGCCACGTCCCGGCCTGACCGGACGGCCCAGACCAAATAGAGATCGATGGCCACGGGGACGGCCGGAGCGACGGCCACAGGTACGCCGTGGGAAATCGCTAGGTCTCGCTGAGTGGCAAAGCTGATCACCATGGCCGCAGCAAGGCCGCGTACCGGACAGTTGCTGTTACCGAAATCCTCTTCATCACTCGGTCTCCGCCCACTCTGTCACGCGCTGGTCATCGTCGGGGTTGCGCTCAGGTCGCTTCCGGGCACGGGCGGCCAGGAATGCCGTTCGGTCAGCGGGCGGGATCTCCCAGAGAGGGCGCGCAAGTTCCTCGGTAGACAGCGCCAGGAAGGCGGCCACCTTGGCGCGGTAATCGGGATGCATTGGGCCCCCTTCAGGGCATGAACAAGGCCCGATCGGCGAGGACCGGGCCGTGTCTGATGTACTCAATATCTCCGCGCAAACGACTGAATCTGACGCGGGTCTTTTTGCAGAACCAACATGCGCAGGCTGGCGGCAATATGACTAGGCTAAATCTCCGCGCAAACGGTCCCAGTTGCGGCGCTAAAGTTTTCCCTCCCTGTCGTTCGATCTCAGGAGGGTTAGGGGGTGGCCCCCCACCCCTGGTCAGCCGTCAAAGCGACTGAAGTCCCCCGCACCGCGAACAGGTGTTGCCTTGTTCTCCGCTGCCCATCCGCCAGGCTGGTTCTTAGCTGTCCCCGTATTGTGGCAGCGCACGCAGAGCGGGCGAAGGTGCTTTGGTGCGTCAGGGTTTGCCTCGCCCCTCTCCATCAACTGCCTACGACTCAGCGGATGATGGTCCGCAACTGTGGCCGGCCGGGCACACAGGAGACACCAGGGGTTCGCGTACAGGTACGCCTTGCGTATCCGCTGCCAGCGCGCCGTTCCGTAATCCTTGGTCCTGTTCGACTGGCGACGCCTCACGTCATCCTCAGCGCGGTGGGCCGGACATCTCCCGCCGGGGGTCAGGCGGGGGCATCCGGGGATGGGGCAGGCGGCCCGGGGCTTGCTGGGCATGACCACCTACCACTTTCGTATGTGCTATCGATGTAAGGGAGTTGAGTCAAGAACGAACAGAGGCACGCTGCACATCGGCTATCTGGCCGCCCATGGCAAAACGGCCAGACGCGAGATGTGCAGCGTGCCTCTGGGTTCTCAGGGAAGAGGCAACTACGCCTCTGGGGGAACTACCGCAGGGAAGATCATGGCAATGCCGCTATCCAGCGGATACGCCTTGGTACCCTCTATTCGGTACAGCTCACCAGTGACACCCCTGGCATACTTCGCAGGCGGTGTCAGCGGCTCGCCAGTCTCAGCATCACGCGGCAAGTTTGGGTAGTTCCAAAGCGGCCCCGGCTGCAACAGCGTCTCGTCAACCGGGTATGCGCTGTCGAAATAGCTAGTCATCCTGCCCCCTGCAATCAGTCGACCCGGTAGGCGTCCAGCGCCTCACCTGCCAGCGCCTGCGCGTCACGGTCCCGCAGATACGCCATAGCCGCTTCATTCCAGCGGCGCAGTTCGTCGCCGGGGTCCACGTGCCGAACCTCAGCAATGCCCACGTACGGGTCCTGGTTCAGCAGGCGGCGGCATCCCTGCGCATAGTTGCGGAGCATCTGGAGAGCATCACGGCGGGCCAAGAAGTTGGCCACCAGGACTCCCAACGTTCCGGCTTCCAGTGCCTCCGCCTTGCGCTTCGAGGTGACAGTCTCGCCCTTGATCCGCTGTTCGAGCTCCGGCAGATCGGTCAGGAACCTCTCGGCCTGGCGCTTACGCTCCGCCTGCTTGACCGCTTCGGCCTCTGCCGCGCGATGAGCCTCCGCCGCTTCCAGCTCAGCGAGCTTGGCATCCGCAGCAGCCTTGGCAGCGCGGGCCTTCTCCATCGAATTCTGAGTCATCAGGTGTTACCCCCGTACCCGCGCGAAATACGCTGCTCCGGCGTCAGGTCGTCAGAAGAAATGGCAGGGCCATTGCTCTGGGGGATACCCGCTTCGAGAATCGCCTCAGCCCGGCGCGCGTTTTGCGCATACCCAGCGGCCATCCTGCTGGAACCATCGATCTGAACGCCCCGGGCCTCCGCAGCCTTCAGGCTCGTCACGTACTTGTCCGCGTCGGGGCTTGCCTGGGATGCGAGAT
The DNA here is from genome assembly GCF_040638385.1 of Streptomyces sp. NPDC026589. Lineage (NCBI taxonomy): Bacteria > Bacillati > Actinomycetota > Actinomycetes > Kitasatosporales > Streptomycetaceae > Streptomyces > Streptomyces sp. NPDC026589. The sequence goes on along the minus strand of NZ_JBEZYG010000020.1, from coordinate 135,023 downwards.
CTCGTAGATAGCGTTCCCGATTAGCAGGGTTGTGGTTGATCGTGCTGTCCAGCTTCAGGTACCACGGCAATGCGTCACTCATGGGTGAAACCCCTTTCGATGTTCCGGCCGGCCGGGACTGACACGGCGGATAGGTGGTGAAGTTGGTTGAGAGCGGCAAACACCTCTGCGCGCTCTCGGGCGTCTCGCGGAACCACTAGATGGCGTTCCACGATGCTCAGCGCTTGACTCAATCTCGCTCCTCAGGGTTGATGTGCCCTAGCGCCGTTTCCCGCATGCGCCATGCGTCGGTACACGCGGCGCGCACGGTTTCCCGCTGGGATTCTGGGCGTTTGGCGTGCGCCTCTACGCGCAGTTTTGCCAGAAGCCCGACCATGTGCTCCCTGCCTCTGCGGCGGAAAGCGCGGTCGTAGCCCCGGTGACAGCGGACGCACAATGGCGAATAGTGCATGGTGTTATCGCTCCACAGGTACCCGTCGCGGGATATTTCCGAGTCGTCCAGGTGCGTGTAGGCCCATTCAGCTGCGAATAGCCCGCAAACGTCGCAGGGCTTCGCACTTGCTGGACCCTTTACATCGACGACGCGGCGGTGGGCTGCTAGGTAATCGAGCCTGGCGGGCTTCATGCGGGATCCTTAGAAGGAAGGGCGCGAGATGCACTCGGCGCGCGGAATGCAAAAACCCCCTGGGGGCCCTACCCAATGCGGCCCGCCAGAGCGCATATCAGGTAAGACTAACCAGGGGGTTGGAATGTGGGTGGTTCCGCTGAGGGCACTAACTGGCGGGCTGCCCTGCAAAGCGTCCAGGCGAACAAAGCGCCTTCACTATGTGTCTAGGGAGTGGATTACCCCCTGCACCCTGTATCAGTTGCGTCGGTCGCCTGTCGCGAAACGCCCGCAAGTCCCTGACCTGCACTTATGTGAATAGCGAGCTGAATGTCGTGATCAAGCTGTGACCTCAGCGGAGGAAATCCCACGGTAATTGAGCCAGGGGTGACGGAGTGACGGAAAGTGGGCTGCCCCGGTAACTTCTGTATGCGTATAGGACTGATCTGTGGGAGGGCCTAAATCGTCACTACGTCACTCTGGGCAGGTCAGAGGCAGTCTGTGAACTTGTGAATCCGTTCGCTGCGCCACTTCCGCTGTAGCGCCAGCGGACAAGTCGGGCAGGGGGTGGCCAGGGCGGGCCAGCCCAGTCGGCGCAGCGCCACCCGGGAGCGGGCCTGTACGCCTGCCTGACGGCCCAGCAGGCCACTTCCGTATCCCGCCCGTGGCTTGCGCGCCTGGCGAACCGCTCAGGGGCGGCTACAGGCCCTTCAGGCAGGGGGTCGTCGCAACCGTAGGAGGTCGCCTGATGGCACGAAGAAGCCCCGCCCGGCCTTGGGAGACCGAACGGGGCTGAAAGGCTGCCAGGGGCCACTACAGGGCCGCCAGTGCCTCACGGTAGCGGGGGAGCCTGACGGGGTCGGGGAGTGCTTCGCGTCGGGCCATGGCCTCCGGACGGCCCAGGAGCGCATATTGCAGAGACTTCAACCGCTGGATCCGCTGAGCGGTCAGTACGGTGTCATCGCCCGCACCTTGGGCGTCGTACAGGGCTTCCAGCCGCCGCGTTATGGTGTCGTACTCGTCTGCCAGAAAGGCGAAGCGCTCGCCCTCAGTAAGTGGGCCGTCGAGGAATGTGCGGTGTGCCATAATGGCATCTCCCTTTCGAGGGGGCACCGGTCCGGCCTTTCTGCCAAGTCGGTTCCGGACCGGTGCCATTGATCTACTGGCGAGAACTAGGCGCAGTTCCCGTTAGGGGTGCGCTGCATTAGTGGGGCTCGTTCTCTTGCCGTGCAACAGCTTCCAACGCGACCTCCGCGTCTGAGAAGAACGGCTCTGCTAGTTCGAAGGCGACCCGGGATGTGTCCAGCGCCTTATCCCGGATGGTCGTCGCCTTTGCCACCGTGACGTGTGTCCCCGCTTCGAGGAGCATTGCGCGCCTCTTCGTTACATCTTTCGTATCTTCCCACTTGTTCGCGTAGATGCGGCCGGTGTGTGTCACCTCTGTGCGGGGCTCCACTCGCTCTCTCGACTCAAGTTCGGCCAGGCGCTTGTCCAAGGCATCAGCGCGACGCTGCCAGGCATCCCGGGCCGCCTTGCTACGCTGCCGCCCCTCTTGTTCCTGGTGGGCGGAGAACTCCGCTGCCGTGGCATCAATTTCAGGTTGAGGGTCATAGCCGGGGACGACTCTCGTAACCGAAATCAGCAGTCCGCCAACGGTGCGCAGGAATCGTTCCGTAACGTGCTCTTCGATCCAGTCGGCACGGACGTGCGAAGGGTATTCGCAGAACTGGCCCCTGGCCCGTGCGGCGCATTTGTAGATGGCGGACCGGCGGCCGGCTCGTGTCTGCTCATTCAGGTACATGCGTGCCCCGCAGGTGCAATGAATGACTCCCAGAAGCAGCGCTTTTGTGTCCCGGCGGGGGCTGCGCTCAGTCTCCTGATTCGGGAGAAGGAGTTGCACGGCATCCCATTCGGCACGGCTCAGGATGGGATCCGCTGTGCACATGACCGGCGCACCTTCGTTGTCCCGCACCGGAACTCCGTTGGAAACTTTCCAGCCCATGAGGGTTTCAGATTTTAGTAGCCGCTTGATGACGTCGAATGACCAGCCGAAGCGATCGCGAGTAGTGCCAGTCTTTCCGCCGGTCTTTCCCCCGGTCTCCCTGCCCTTCTTGATTGCCCAGTGATCGCGCGGGCTGGGAACGCCTTCCTTGTTCAGCTCAATGGCGATGGCTGCAATCGTCATGCCCTTTTTCAGATCACGGATGACGCGTTCAAGAACGATGATCGCGCTCTGATCGGGTACGAGCGTCCATCCTCCCGACTCCAGAGGAGCAGGCTCATAGCCGAACGGCGGACGAGATCCGCGCCAGCGAAAGGGCATTACCCGCATTGCTGCCTGCGCGCCCTGGACTCGCTCTTTGATGGCCTGGGCCTCCATTTGCGCGGCGAACGCAAAGACCGTGACCATCAGTTGGGCCATGGGGTCCAACGGATTGCGGAAGTCGAGAACGAGCCTGCCCCCGGGTCCCTCCGCGAAGACAATCATCTTCCGGTGATCCCGCGCCCATGTACTCAGCGCGTGAATATCGTCCATGGACCGAACAAGGCGATCAAACCGCCAGCAGATGAGCGCGTCGAAGTCGTCGGGCCGTTCCAGCCATGGGCCAAGTTCCGGCCGCTCGAAGGGAGTTGTGCGGCTTGCGCTGACTCCCAGGTCGACAGCGTCACGGTCGGCGCAGTCGATGCCCAGCGCTGCGGCTGTTCCGTCGATGGATGCGCGCTGACGCTCCGGGGATGTCGTCTCGTCAGTCAGGACTGACAGCCTGATGACGCGCAATCCTCGTAGTGGTCGGCTCACTGGATCTCCTCTGTTGATACTTGCCAGTGTCCGGATGCGCGATGGCGTTCCAACTGGCATGCGTGACAGCGGCTATGAGGACCGCGAGAGCGACCAGAGGGGTCACTTGGCGGGCTCGCGCACATCCACAACTGTCGCGCCCGCGTGGGCGATCAGCGTTTTCGGGTCGAGCGGGAACACCGTGTGCGGGGTGCCCGCCGCCGCCCACACCACCGCGTGGTCCAGGAGGCGCCGGTCGGCCAGGACACGGGTTCTGGTGGCGTGGCCGAAGGGCGGTACGCCGCCGATCGCGTACCCGGTCGTCTCCCGGACCAGGTCCGCGTCCGCCCGCTTGACCTTCCGCGCGCCGAGTTCGCGCCGTACCAGCTCGACGTCCACCCGCGAGGAGCCGTCCATCAGGACCAGCACCGGGGCGCCGTCCGCCGTGAAGACCAGGGACTTGACGATCTCGCTCAGCGAGCAGCCGATCGCGGCGGCGGCCTCCGCCGCCGTACGGGTCGCGTCGGGGAAGCGGCGCACCTCGACCTGGAGGCCCAGCTCGGCCAGCGCCTCGGCGAACCGGGGGTGGGCGTGGGAGACGGGGGCGGCGGGAGTGGTTTCGAGGGGTTCGGGAGTGCTCATGGCTGCACGCTAGCGGTCGGTGCAGTATGCATGCGAGAGGGTTCCGGGGGGTGGGCGCGAGGCGGTCGTGCCCTGCCGGGCGTACGCCGTTCCCCTCGGACGGGCAACCGCGTACGCCGTTCCTCTCGGACGGGCAACCGCGCACGCCGTTCCTCTCGGACGGGCGGACGCGCACGCCGTTCCCCTCGGACGGGCAGACGCCCTCACTCTGCCCGGTGGGAGCCCGGGGTGTGGCCGAACGTGCGGCGGAACACCTCGATGAAGGCGCTGGTGGACGACCAGCCGCACTGGTGCGCCACCGCGGTCACCGGCGTCCGCTCGGTCAGGAGGATCAGGGCGTGGTGGAGACGGAGCTGGGTGCGCCACTGCGGGAAGGTCATGCCGAGGTCGCTGCGGAACAGCCGGGACAGGGTCCGGTCGCTCGCCCCGACCCGGCGGCCGAGTTCGGCGAGCGTACGGCTGTCGCCCGGGTCGGCCCGGAGGATGTCGCACAGGTCGCGCAGCAGCGGGGCGCCGGGCGTCGGCAGGTGCAACGGCTGCTGGGCCGAGGCCCGCAGTTGGTCGAGGAGCACGGCGCGGAGACGGGCCCGTTCGGGGCGGTCGTCGCCCTCGGCGCGGGTGTAGGCGATGAGCAGTTCGCGCAGCAGCGGGCTGACGGCCAGCACGGTCGGTGTGTCCAGGCCTAGCGGATTCTCGGTGACGGGCAACCCCACCAGATGCAGGTCGAGTTCGCCGTAGGCCCGGTGCGCGTGCACGGTGCCGGCGGGCACCCAGATCGCGCGCGTGGCCGGGGCGACCCAGGACCCCGCGCTGGTCGTGACGGTCAGCACCCCGCGGCCCGCGTAGACGATCTGGTGGTCGTCGTGCCGGTGGGCGTCGATCGAGCCGCCGGGAGCCAACCGCCGGGTGCGGGTCGGAGCCACCGGATCGTGCCGGACGGCGGCCTGCGGGGTGGAAGCCTGCGGGGTGGCGGCCTGCCGGGCGGAAGGCTGCCTGACGGAAGGCTGCCGGACGGAAGGCTGCCTTACGGGAGGTCGGCCGATGGAAGCCTGGCGGATGTTCGGCATCATGTGGCAGTTTATCGAAAGCGCGACAGCGGCCCCGGGCCGGAACATGGCGGGATGCGAAGGAACACGCCGATCGTCCTGCTGTCCGTGGGCCATGCCTGTGTCGACATCTACCAGGGCTCCGTCGCGGCCCTGGTGCCGTTCTTCATCGCCGAGCGCTCCTACTCCCTCGCGGTCGCCTCGGGCATCGTGCTGGCCGCCTCGCTGCTGTCCTCCGTGGCGCAGCCGCTGTTCGGCGTACTCACCGACCGCTGGGCCATGCCGTGGCTTCTGCCCGTCAGCACGCTGCTCGGTGGTGTCGGCATCGCGCTCAGCGGGCTGAGCGGCTCCTATGCGCTCACCCTGGTGTTCGTCGCGCTGTCGGGTATCGGGGTGGCCGCCTACCACCCGGAATCCGCCCGGGTCGCCCGGATCGCCGGCCGGGGCAGCCACCGGGCGATGGGCTGGTTCTCCACGGGCGGCACGGTCGGCTTCGCGCTCGCCCCGCTCATGGTCGCCGCCGTGATGAGCGTCGGAGGGCTGCGCTGGACGCCGCTGTTGGTGCTGCCGGCCCTCGTCGGCGCCGCGTTGTGCCTGCCGGTCGTGCGCGCCCTTCAGCAGCGGCAGGCCGCCGGGCCCCGGACGACGGCGCCGCCGGCCGGGAGCGACGACGTCGCCTCCTTCGTGCGGCTGTCCCTGGCCGTGGTCTTCCGGTCGATCGCGTTCATCGGCCTGAGCACCTTCATCTCGCTGTACGTCCGCCAGCGCCTGGGCGGCGGCATCGCCGTGGGGACCGCGGCCCTGTTCGTGCTCTACCTCGGCAGCACGGTGGGCGCGGTGCTCGGCGGGTCCCTGGCCGACCGGTGGGACCGGGTGGCGGTCGCGCGCTGGTCGTACCTGGTCACGGTCGCGGCCGTCGCGGGCGTGGTGTGGGCGCCCGGCCCGGCCGTCTTCCTGTTCCTCGCGGTGACCTCGGCCGGCCTGTACGTGCCCTTCTCGCTCCAGGTCACCCTCGGCCAGGACTACCTGCCCTCCCGGCCCGGCACCGCCAGCGGTATCACCCTCGGCCTGACCGTCAGCATCGGCGGCCTGGCCAGCCCCGCCGTCGGGGCGCTCGCCGACGCGACGTCCCTGCAGACCGCCCTGGCGCCGCTCGTGGCGATGCCCCTGCTGAGCTGGCTGTTCTTCCGCACCCTGCCCGAACCGGGTCTGCCGGGGGCGGATTTGCCCGGGGCCGTCGCCGCCGCGCGCTCCGGGAGCGGGGCGGCGAAACCCGGATGACCCGGGGCGGGGGTGCTCCTACGCTCACCCCATGGGCATGGGCATGGGCGGGCAGGGCGAGCACCTGCTGAACGTGGTCGACGTCGAGGCGACCTGCTGGGACGGGCAGCCGCCGCCCGGCCAGGTGAGCGAGATCATCGAGATCGGCCTCACCGTCGTCGACCTGCGGGCGGGCCGACGGCTGGCCAAGCACCGGCTGTCGGTCCGGCCCACGCGCTCGAAGGTCAGCCCGTTCTGCACGGAGCTGACCGGGCTGACGCAGGCGGAGGTCGACGGCGGCCTGCCCTTCGCCCAGGCCTGCCGGGTGCTGGCGGCCGAACACCGTACGGGGCTTCTGCCGTGGGCTAGTTGGGGCGACTACGACCGTAACCAGTTCACGCGCCAGTGCCGGGCGGCGGGCGCGGAGTACCCCTTCGGGCAGCGGCACACGAATGCCAAGGTCACCTTCACCGCCGCGTACGGGCTGCGCCGCCGCCCCGGCATGGCCCAGGCGCTGGAGGTGGCCGGTCTCCCGCTGGAGGGCCGCCACCACCGGGGCGACGACGACGCGTGGAACATCGCCGCCCTGGTGCTGGACCTGGTGGGGCGGGGGGACTGGCCGGCGGGGTAAGGCTTCGGCCGCGGCTCAGCGGCCCGCCTTCAGCACCTCCGCCACGACCGGGCCCGCCGCGTCGCCGCCATGGCCGCCGGTCTGGACGACCGCCGCCGCGGCGAGGTCGTCGCTGAAGCCGGTGAACCAGCTGTTGGAGGTGTCCTGTCCGTCGACCTCCGCCGAACCGGTCTTGGCTCCCTTGTCACCGCCCACCGAGGCCATCGCCTCCGCGCCGGTGCCCCAGGCGGCCGTGGCGCGCATCATCGTCTTGAGCTGCTGGGTGACGGAGGGGGACAGCGAGCGCGAGGCCTCGGCCAACTGCCGGTTGTCCAGGGACTTCGGGACGATGACCGGCTGGTTGAAGGTGCCGGTCATGGCGGTGGCGGTGATGGACGCCATGTTGAGGGCGTTCATCTGGACCGTGCCCTGACCGATGTACTGGGCGGCGGCCTCACCCTGCACTTCCTCCGGCACGCTGCCGTCGGTCGTGACGACACCGGACTTCCAGTCCAGGCCGATCCCGAAGACCTCCCGCGCCTCCTTGGCGAGCGCCGAGTCGTCGTCGACGTCGTCGATCAGCTTGACGAAGGCGGTGTTGCACGACCTGGCGAAACTCTGCGTGAACGTCGAGCCGTCGGGCAGCGAGAAGTGCTTCAGGTTGTGGATCGTGCGGGTGTAGTACCTGGCCTCCTTGGGGCACTCCGCCGCCCCGTTCGCCGTGACCAGGCCTTTCTCCAGCAGCATCGCCGCCGTCATGATCTTCAGCGTGGAGCCGGGCGCCTGCTTCCCCTGCATCGCCGCGTTGAACCCGGTCGCCGGGTTGTTGGCCACCGCGCGGATCGCCCCGGTGGACGGCCTCACCGCGACCACGGACGCCTCCGGGAACTTCTTCACCGCCCGCTCGGCCGCCGCCTGCGCGTCCGCGTCGATCGTCGTCTGCACCTTGCCGGGCTTGCCCTTGGCCAGCGTCAGCAGGTTGACGTCCGGCTGGGTCTCGTCGGTGGGCTCGATCCACGTCTCGATGCCGGGCGAACCGCCCGCGCTCTCCCCGTACTTCTCGCGCAGCGTGTCCAGGATCGGTCCGAGCGAGGGGTACTCCTCCTTGGTCAGTACCTTCCCGTTGTGGTCGACGGCCTCGATCGTCGGCGTCGAGGACTCGCCCGTCCTCAGCGTCGCGCCCTCCGTCAGCTGCGGGTGCACGACCGTCGGGGCCCAGTCGACCAGCGCCTTGCCCGTCGTCAGGCCGCGCACCACGGTCAGCTCGGAGGCGTAGGACAGGGGCTTGGACTTCCCGTCGTACGAGACGGTCGCCTTCACCGTGTAGGGCACCTTCGTGCCCACCGCCGGGCCCGGGGTGATCTTCACCTTGCCGATGCGGGCGTCCTCGCCGTACGAGGCGAGCACCGGCTCCGAGCCCGCCTCGTTGTTGGTGAGGAGCGACGCGGCCGTCGCGTCACCGGATGCCCACGCGTCGAGGAAGCCCTTCGACGTCTCCGCTATCTCCTCCGCGCTCGGCGGCCCCGTCTGCACCTTCGACGACTCGGACGCGCTCCGCGTACCGCCGTCCCCGCCGCCCGTGTCCCCGAGCATGCTGTACGCCCCGTAACCGATCCCTCCGGCCACCAGGACGAACGCTCCGCCGATCACGGCGACCTTCGCTCCACTGCGCATCTCGCAGTCCCCCTCCCCAGGAGAGCCCCCTGAACACGTTCAAGGGGCAACCGTGAGGAACCCTAAAGGCTTGTGGCGAGCGGTGCGGGCGTTGTTACCGGACCGGAATGCTTGGCCGGAAAGCGCTCTCCGCCGTGTGGCGGTGGTCCGTGGTGGGCAGACTGGCCGGGAATGCACGGGGGAGTGAGCGTCGGGGGGCGTGCGGCATGGGCATACGTGGGCGCATACGCGGGCGTGTGGCGGTGGACCGGTGACGGCGTATCACATCAAGCGTCTGCCACCCGAGATCCTGCCCGACGGAGCCTCCGTCACCTGGTCCGTGACCGGGGGCGGCACGGTCTCCCGGCTGTCCGGCGGCGTCGCCGTCTGGCCCGCCGCCGATGCCGAACGGTGGCGGAGAGCGGGGGTCCCGGCCGTGCTCGCCCCGGTCGCGGGCGGCTGGATCCTCGCCGCCCTGGTGGCGGCGGCGTACGTCCTCCTGTTCGGGATCTCGTCCGGCTCCGCGGCCTGGGTCGGCGGGGCCGGGGGCGGGACGGACTGGCTGAGGTACCCGGGCGTGGTCCTGCTGACCGCCCTGCCGTTCTGGTACCGGTACGTTCCGGTCGCGGCGGTTCCGGCCGCGCTGTACGTCGCCGTGGGGGCGGGGCTGTCCCTGGCCCGGCCCGGAGACTCCGACCGGCCGGCGACAGCCGGCCACCTGGTCGTCCTCGCCCTCTGCGCCGTGGTGCTCGCGGGAAGCTGCCTCCGGCTGCGGGCCCGCAGCCGGCAGCGGGCCCTGGCCCTCGAAGCGGCCGGGAAGCGTCGCTTCCCGCTGCCCGACCGCGTCCCGGAATCGGACGGCCGTCGCGGTCACGCCCAGGTGTACCTCGGGCTGGCGCTCTGCCTCGTCGCCGCGGGGATCCTCACCGACGGCCTGGTCGAGGACCTGACCTCGGGTGGCGCCGGGTACGACGCTGTCGGGCAGCAGCGCGTCGCCCTGGTGCTCCTCGTCGCCGGCACGACCTTCGGCGGCTGGGGCCAGCTCGCCTACCGGGCGGCGCGGCGGCTGCACGAGAAGGAGCAGCCGGCCCTGATCGTGGGCGTGCGCGCCGGAGCGGACGGGCGCCACTGGATCTGCGCGGACGCCCGCACCCGCACCGCACCGCCCCTGATCGCGTACATCCCGCGCGCGAGAGACACCCGCGACCGGACGCGGCTCCTGGGCAGCGGCTCGGCGTACGGGGTGGGGAACGGGCACCACGACATCGACCCGAAGCACGAGCCCTTCGAAGCGGTCCTGTACGGCACCCTCGCGGAGGGCGACGAGGTCGTCCTCGCCTACGCCTGCGCGGAGTACCACCGCTACCAGGAGATGGGGCGGATGTACGCGACCGTGACCACGGCCCCGCTCCGGCCGGACCGCCGCCACCGGCTGGGCCCGTGGGAACCGGCGGACGGCGCCGCCCGGCAGCAGGAGCGGCTGCGCGAGGGCCGGGAGCGGGCGGAGCGCCAACGGAGGGCACAGCGCGAGGCGGAGGAGCGCCGCAGGAACCCACCGCCCCGCCCGTCGCGCGGGTCGAGCGGGAGCGGCTCCGGCAACCGGGACAACGGGGGCGGCTGCGGGTCGACTTGCGGGTCCAGCTGCGGAGGCGGTTGCGGGGGCGACTGAGCCCCGGCTGAGCCCTGGGCGGCAGCCCGTCGTGCCGGCAGCCCGTCGTGCCAGCAACCTGTTGTGCCGGCAGCCCGTCGTGCCGACTACCGCGCTGCCGCGCGCCGGCGTCGTGCCGACTTGGCGTCCTACCGTGCTGCCGGCCTACTGCGCCCAGTCGAAGACGTCCGACTCCAGGTCGATCTGCGCGGTGCCGCCGCCGAGGTTGAACCCGCCGACGCCGTCCTCCAGCTCGAAGACGTACGGGGTCAGCCCCTCGGGCATCCCTTGGCAGGGCATGATCGTTCCGCCCAGGTGCGAGGTTCCCTCGATGCACGACCAGAACTCCTGGAGCTGCTCGTCCTCGGAGGACCAGGCGGCCACATAGCCGCCCGCGCCGTCCTCCGCCGGGGCGACGCCGGTGTTGGCGTCGCCGGTGCGCTCGCCGAGCCAGACGGTGGTCTCGGGCGCGCTGTCGTCCCAGGCGTTCTGGCCGCGGCTGTAGTGATCGCCGAGGCCGGCCGGGCGGATGTCGGCCGGAGGACCGGTGCGGGGCGCGGCGAACTCCTCGGCGGTGAGCCACAGGAGCGCGTGCGCGCCGCCGATGAGGTCTTCCAGGTCCCGCTGCTGGGGATGGCGCGCCGCGGCCGTCGCGGCCACCGCGGCGAGGAAGGGATCGGCGGCCTGCTCGGCGGTGGGCGCGGTGCCCTCCAGCAGCTCGGTGACGCCTTCGATGTCGTCGGCGACATGGTCGTCGGCCTGGAAGAAGGAGATGGCCACCAGGTCCTCGCCCTTGCGCCGGTAGTCCTCCGGCAGTTCGAGGGTGATGACGTGAATCATCGGCAGTCCGGTGACGGGGCTCCGCGGCCACGCGGCCGTCCCGATGCCGGGCGCACGACCGCCGCACCACCCGGCGACGCGGGCACCGGGCAGATCGGTCTCGATGGGCTTGCCGGGGAGGACCGTCAACTTGTCGGCGGATTCCCCGAACGCCAGTTCGTACGCCTTCACTGTGTGCCTTCCGTTCGACTGCGACGGCGCTCAACCTACGCGAGGGCTCTGACACCCCGGCCGTGGTTGCCGACAACAGGCAGCCGGGGCCGGTCCGGGTGTGCCGACTTCACCCCGTGAAACCCTCTCGGTCACCCGCTTACCCTGCTCGGACACGAGGAAGCGGAACGTCGGCTCGACGCCGACGGGCAAGGGGGGAGAGCCACGTGGACGGCGAGGCGAACGGGGGCGGGTCCGGAGTGCGCGCCCCGGCGAAGACCGGTGCGGCCGGCGGCGGAGCGAACGGGCTGGGGCCCCGTGCGTCCATGCTGATGTCCTTGGCTCTCGGCCTGCTGCTGGGGGCGCTGTCGGCGCTGGTGATGTTTCCGGCGGCAGAGCACCTGCGCTCTCTCCAGGACGGCGAGCGGGCCCAGGCGACCTTGCACACCAGTGGCGCGTGCATGTCGGGCCAGTGCGAGGTCACGTTTAAGGCCGGCGGGCAGACCGTGGTGGCGGACCTGCCGGTGGGCAGCGGAGGCGGCAGGCAGTCCGTCGGCGCACCCATGACCGTCCGGTACCAGGCGGACGACCCGCAGGTGGTCGCCCGCGAGGAGGACGTCGGGGGCGGCGGCGCGGCCCTGCTGGCGTGGATGTCGGGCGGGACCGCCGCGCTCTTCCTGGTGCTTTCGGGGGCGGCCGCGATCTATCTGGCGCGACAGCGGCGCACGTCCTTGCGATGATGTGAGAGCGATGTGTGAATGCCGAATTGCCGGGCACCAGGACCTTCGCAACGAGGTTCTGGCGACATTCGGAACCGGGCGGTACCGGTGAGGTGCACTGAGGCCGTTGTGAAGTGCAGGCGCATACGCGTCTGAACCGACTTGACGATGGGAAACGAAAATGATCGTCCTTGGACTTATTCTGCTGATCATCGGCCTGCTCGTCGGCATGGGGATCCTGACGACCATCGGCGGAATCCTCATTCTGGTGGGCGCCATCCTGTGGATCCTGGGTGCGACCGGCCGCGCGGTGGGCGGGCGAAAGCACTTCTTCTAAACTTCGGGTCCAGAAGTGAAACGCGGGCGGGCCGCGACGATGATTCGTCGCGGCCCGCCCGCGTTTCGGCTTCCTGCCCGCCCGCCCCGGTCACGCCGTGGCGTCTACACCCACGTGTCCAGCCACATCCGGTCCCGCCACAGGTCGTCCGGGATCTGCGTCCCCGTGAACAGGGGGTGGAAGTAGATGAAGTTCCAGACGATCAGGAGCACCAGCACGCCCACCGCGATCGCCCCCAGCGTGCGGCGGCGTTCGCCGGTGGGGTCCTGGGTGGTGAGGCCCAGTTCGGCCCGGGCGCCCGTGCCCGCCGCCGGGCCCGCGATCGCGCCCAGCATCATCGTCACGGCCAGACACAGGAACGGGACGAAGACCACCGCGTAGAAGAGGAAGATCGTCCGCTCCTGGTAGAAGAACCAGGGCAGCCAGCCCGCCACCACACCGCAGGCGATCGCGCCCGCCCGCCAGTCGCGGCGGAAGAACCAGCGCCAGAGCACGTACGCGAGGGCGAAGCAGGCCAGCCACCACAGCAGCGGGGTGCCGATGGCGAGGACCTCGCTGGCGCACTTGCCGGTCGCCGACTCCTCGCAGCCCGCCTGCTCCTCGTAGTAGTACGACACGGGCCGGCCCAGCACGAGCCAGCTCCACGGGTTGGACTCGTACGTGTGGCCCGAGGTCAGGCCGACGTGGAAGTCGTACACCTGGTTCTCGTAGTGCCACAGACTGCGCAGCCAGTCCGGGAACAGCCAGCTCCAGGAGGAGTCCTTGCCCTCGGTGGCCGCCCAGTTCCGGTAGTAGCCCTTGTCCGTGACGATCCAGCCGGTCCACGACACGACGTACGTGACGATCGCCACCGGCACCGTGGAGAGGAACGCGGGGATCAGGTCGCGGCGCAGCACCGCCTGGTACGGGTGCACGGCCCCTGCCGTGCGGCGTGCCCCGACGTCCCACAGGACCGTCATCAGGCCGAACGCCGCCAGGACGTACAGGCCGTTCCACTTCGTGGCGAAGGCCAGGCCCAGCATCACGCCCGCCGCCAGCCGCCACGGCCGCCACCCCAGGCGCAGGGTCTCCGCGATCCGGGCGTCCGGGCGCAGCACCCCCTCCTCGTCGACCGGCAGCGCGTCGGCCAGTCGGCGGCGGGCATGGTCACGGTCGGCCACCAGGCAGCCGAACGCGGCCAGCACGAAGAACATGACGATCAGGTCGAGCAGCGCGGTCCGGCTCATCACGAAGTGCAGCCCGTCCACCGCGAGCAGCAGCCCCGCGAGGCACCCCAGGAACGTGGAGCGGAACAGCCGTCGGCCGATCCGGCAGAGGAGGAGCACGGAGATCGTGCCCAGCACCGCCACCATGAAGCGCCAGCCGAACGGCGTGAAGCCGAACAGCTGCTCGCCCAGCCCGATGATCCACTTGCCGACCGGCGGATGCACCACATAGCCCGGGTCGGTCGGGATCGGGACGGACGAGGGGTCCTTCAGGATCAGCTTGTCGACGTCCTTGGGCCAGGACCCCTCATACCCCTGGTTGACCAGCGCCCACGCGTCCTTCGCGTAATACGTCTCGTCGAATATCACCGCGTGCGGCTGGTCCAGCCGCCAGAAGCGCAACAGCCCGGCGACCAGCGTCACCAGCAGCGGCCCGCCCCAGCCGGACCACCGCACCAGCCGGTCCGCCACGTGCGGCGGGATCGCGAGCACCGACCACACCTGCCGCCCGGGCCGGGTGTACGGCGGGTCCAGCCGGTCGCGGAGAGAGGTCTCCGGGCGGGGAACATGGCCGAAGCGGCGCAGCCGCCGTTGCCAGGAGGTCGGCTGTTCGCCGAGCGGGTCCCCGGCGTCTTGGCCCCGCTGGGTCTCGGGTGCGGTACTCGTCACCGCGCCATCGTAGGGAACGCATCTGTAGGAAGGGCGCTGCCCGTGCTGCGAGGATGGCTGATGTGACTGGAACGACTGGAACGCTCGTGCTCGCAGGGACCCCCATCGGTGACGTGTCGGACGCCCCGCCACGCCTCGCCGCCGAACTGGAGCGGGCCGACGTCGTCGCCGCCGAGGACACCCGGCGGCTGCGCCGGCTCACCCAGGCGCTCGGCATCCACACCTCGGGGCGTGTCGTCTCCTACTTCGAGGGGAACGAGTCGGCCCGTACGCCGGAACTCGTCGAAGCCCTGACCAGCGGCGCGCGTGTCCTGCTCGTCACGGACGCGGGCATGCCGTCCGTCTCCGACCCCGGCTACCGGCTCGTCGCCGCCGCCGTGGAGAAGGACATCCGCGTCACCGCCGTCCCGGGGCCCAGCGCCGTACTCACCGCGCTCGCCCTCTCCGGACTGCCCGTGGACCGGTTCTGCTTCGAGGGGTTCCTGCCCCGTAAGGCCGGTGAACGGCTCTCCAAGCTCCGCGAGGTCGGGGACGAGCGGCGCACCATGGTCTTCTTCGAGGCCCCGCACCGGCTCGACGACACCCTCGCCGCGATGGCGGAGGTCTTCGGCGACGGGCGCCGCGCCGCCGTGTGCCGGGAGCTGACCAAGACGTACGAGGAGGTCAAGCGCGGTCCGCTCGGCGAGCTGGCCGTGTGGGCCGCCGACGGCGTACGCGGGGAGATCACCGTCGTCGTGGAGGGCGCAACCGACTCCGGCGACGAGGGGCTGGACGCCGAGGAGCTGGTGCGGCGCGTGCGCGTGCGCGAGGAGGCGGGGGAGCGGCGCAAGGAGGCGATCGCCGCCGTCGCCGCCGCCGCGGGGCTCCCCAAGCGGGACGTCTTCGACGCGGTGGTGGCCGCCAAGAACGCGGAGAAGGGCGCGGAGAAGGGCGCGGAGGAGGCCTCGGAGAAGAAGCCGGAGGAGGCCGCTCCGCCGAAGCCGTAGCGGCTACGGCGTCTCCGTCAGCAGGCCGTACGCCGTCGCCACGAACGTGTCCGCCCGGTGCACCCGCCGTGTCGCCGTCGCCGCCACCGCGAGACCCGTGTCCGGGCGGAAGCCCAGGAACGCCTGCTGGCCGAGGGTCGCTCCCGCGTGGAAGAGGACCGGGCCGTACGGGGACGGGTGGTGGAACCACGTGAGCGTATGGGTGTGCGCGTGCCGCAGGCCCCGCCGCAGCAGGGGGCGGGATATGTCGGCGAGCGCGGCGCCCAGCGTCGGGTCCAAGGGGGCCGGAGGCCCGCACGGACGGTCCTCCACATGTGCCTCCAGGTGCGCCTCCAGGAACGTCAGCAGGTCCAGCGGGGTCGCCCGGACCGCGCCCGCCGCCGTGAAGCCCCCCGTGTCCAGCGCGGGCACCGGCGTCCCGTCGCGGCCGTGGCCGACCGCATCCGTGCCCTCCGGCCCCGGGCGCACCCGGGTCGCCGCCAGGCGCAGCGGGGCCAGCACCTGCTGGTGCAGCAGGACCTCCCACGGGGTTCCGGTGGCCGCCGCCAGGGTGTGGCCGAGGACCGAGACGGCGAAGTTCGAGTAGTGCCAGCGGGTCCCGGGCCGGTGGCGCGGGCGGGCCCGCAGGAAGGCCCGGACCACCCGGTCGGCCGGGTAGCCGCCGTACGGGTCGGTGGACCAGCGGGGCACCGCCTGCGGGTAGAAGTCGGCGGGCAGGCCCGGCAGCCCCGAGGTGTGGGTGAGCAGATGGCGCAGGGTGATCCGGCGCACCGCCGGGTGCACCGGGAGTCCCGGGGCCAGCAGGTCCGCCGCCCGGTCCGCGTACCGCACCCGGCCCTGCGCCACCAGCCGGGCCAGCAGCAGCCCCGCGAACGGCTTCGACGCAGAGCCCAGCTCGTAGCCCAGCAGCTCACGGGGGACCGGGCCGGGCTCCCCGCTGCCCCCGGTGTGGACGGTGCGCGCCCCGTTCCGGCTGACCGCGAGCACCAGGTCGGGCGCGTCGACCGCACCGGCGGCCTCGGCCAGGAGGCGTGCGGTGGCCGGGGAGCCGGGGGTGTCCGCGAGGACCGCTGTCGTGTCCGTCATGCCGGGGCCGGGGCGGCGGAGAGGTCGGACAGGGCCCGGGACATCGCGAGCGCCGAAGCGAACGCGGCGACCAGCGTCGGGTGGTAGACGAGGTCGAACACCGACTCCTCGTCGCCCTCCGGCATCCCGCCGACCACCGGCATCGCCCCGTCCGGCTGCTGGGCCTGCGCGAACCCCTGCCAGGCCGCCGGGTCCAGCGTCGGTCCGGGGAGGCACGCGTCGACGACCAGCAGCTCGCCCAGCAGGTCCCAGCGCTTCAGGTCCAGCCAGTCGTCCAGCCAGACCGGCAGCCACAGCGCCAGGTACTCCGCGATGTCGGCGGGCAGCCCGGCCGGCTCCTCGCCCCAGTCGGTGAGGTGGAAGACCGTGTGCGTGATGTCGTAGCCGATGTGGCCCTCGACCGTCCACGGCTCGGCCCGCCGCGCCAGCCAGGTGTGGGCCAGCGCCGCCGTCTCCGGGATGCTCGGCTCCACCCCGAAGCGCCGCTCGATCGCGCTCAGGCCGAGCCGTCGCACCGGCAGCACCTCCAGCGCCGCCCAGCTGGCCAGCCGGTGGTTGAGCCGGATCGCGGACTCCAGATCCGGCTGCCGGTAGCCCAGCTCCCGGAACGGTACGTAGACCTCCAGCGGAACCGGCGACAGCGGTTCGCGCCGCTGGCCCTCCAGCAGCCGCGCACCGGAGTCCAGCAGTTCGTGCCAGGCGTGGTCCAGGAGCTTGTGGGCCAGGGAGGACTGCTGCGAGCCGGCCACACCCTCCCGGAAGATGACCTTGCCGATCAGCGCCAGCTCGCCCAGCGGCTTGAAGCGGTCCAGCATCCCCGCCTCCGGGGACGGATCGGCATCCAGCCGGAACCCCTCCCGGTGTTCGTACAGCCAGCCCAGGGCCTTCGCCCCCACGTCGTGGATCTGCTGGATGCCGCTGCTCATGCGGTCCGCCTTTCCCGGCCGGGCACGGACCCGTCCGTCTGTCCCGGTGACCGCAGCGACCTCAGGGACAGGGCCGCGGCGAAGGCCGTCACGAGCGTGGAGTGGTAGCAGTCGATGAAGGGGTACGGGTCCGGGGCCGTCGTGTCCCGCACCGGAGAGCCGGTCTCCGGGACACAGCCTGTCCCGTGCTGCACGTCGGCGAGCACCGGCCAGACCCCGTCCAGCAACTCCGCGGGCGCGTGGCCCGGCAGTGACGCCGCCACCGCCAGCAGTTCGCCCGTCAGGTCCCACTGGGCGCTCTCCAGGCAGCCGTCGGCCCACGCGGGCAGCCAGGTCCGCAGATAGCCGTCGATCCCCGCGGGGACCCGGTCGGGCATCCGGCCCCAGTCCGTGAGGTGGAAGACGGTGTGGGTCAGCGCGTAGCCGGAGGGGCCCTCGAACATCCACGGCTCCGACAGGCCGCCCAGCCAGGTCCGGGACAGGACCGCCCCCGCGTCGGTGTGGGTCACCACGCCGACCCGCCGCTCGGAGTTGACCAGGCCCAGCTGCCGGTTGGCGTGCTGCTCGGTGTGGGCCCAGGCGCGGGTCGCGGTGAGCGGGCGGGCCAGGGCCTCGAAGCCCTCGTGGCGCAGCCCGTACCCGGCGAAGGCGGCGTAGATCTCGTACGGGTACGCGGCGAACGGCTCGGCGCGCAGCAGCTCCAGCAGCAGCTCGCCCGCCGCGACCTGCTCCCAGGCGTACGTGACGAGCTCCCCGGCCAGCTCGTGCTCCGGGGTGCCGGGGGCGGTGGTGCGACGGATCGTGGAGCCGAGCTGGGCCAGTTCGCCCAGGGGCTTCAGCGTGGCGTTGACCTGGGTGTGGGGTTCCAGGACGTCGTCGGGGAGCGTGAAGTGCGCCCGGTGCGCGTCGGTCCAGGCGAGGGCTCCGCGCAGGACGCCGGGGAGGACCGCGAGCGCGGCGCCGGGGGCCGGGTGCTCCCGCGGGGCCGGGCGTCCCCGGGTGCTCTCGGCCGGGCGGTCCTGGGAGGAGCCCTCGGTCGCGGTCGTCGTCACCGTGCCCTCGCTTCGGCCATCAGCCGGGCGGCCCGCACATGGAGGGCGACCCGGGGGTCGTGGCCGCCCATCAGCTCGACGAAGTCCAGGCCGCGTTCCAGGCCCAGCGTCGCCGGTTCGCCGCCGATCGCCGCGAGCCAGCGCCCCGCGCCCGCCGCCTGGAGCCAGTCGCGCCGCCGGATCGCGCGGACGAAGCCGCGCGACAGGTCGACGGCCCGGTCCGTCGCGGCGCGCCGCACGGCCGAGGGGGCCGCCGGGACGGCCAGCGGCGCGAGGACCGAGAGCTGGTGGGTGAACGCCTGCCAGGGGGCCTCCTCCAGCCAGGCCGCGTCGGGCTCCGCGTACGTCACGGGAGCGGCCGCACCCGGGGGAGACGGCGCCATCCGCTGGAGCGTGGAGATCATGTGCCAGTGGCTCCAGGCCGTCGCGGCCGGAGCGTCGGGCTTCGGCGGGAACTCCCGCACCGCCCGGTCGAGCACGGCGACGTCACCCGGATGCGGATGACGTCCGTAGAGAACACTGGGCAGCAGCAGGTCCGCCCCGATGACCCGTGCCGCCGCGATTCCGGTCCGATTCCCCTCGTCGATTCCCGCCGCGCCGCACACCGTGGCGAGGTGGTCCCCGCTCCGAAGAGCGAGGACCACCTCTGTCGCCAGGTCATGCACGGCGCCCGCGAGGGGCGACGAAGCATGTGTCTGGTCCATGTGCCGTCGACTAGCTCTTCTTCGGGCGCGGGGTCGGGGGCGAGAGCAGCAGCGCGCCGCCGCCCGCGAGAAGCGCGAGATAGGCGCATTCACGGGAGTCGCGGTACAGGCCTTCGACCTCGCCCGGGTTGAGGGCGGCGTCGAGGTCGAGCTCGACGTCGGTGGCAGTGGTGTCCGTGGTGAACATGGGTTGTTCCCCGTCCTGTGGGAAATGGGGTTGACGTAATGAGTGAAAAGGACGAATGGGTGCGCCGCAAATCGGCGTTCGGCGTCCGGGGAAATCGCGATTTCAATTGAATGGTGAATTCATGGGAGGCGGGGAGTGGAAAAGCCCGGGGATTAAGGGAAGGGAGGTGGGCGGACGGGGGTGGTGCGCCGGGCGCATTCAGGACCGGCGCACGGCGTGCTCGGGGGCGCTCGGTGGTCCGGCGGTCACACGCCGCCCTCCCTGGGGCCAGTCCACTGCCATGCGTCGGCAAAGGACCTCCAAAGGAGGCCAAGAACGCACCAATATTGGCGCCGGGCTGGTGCGTCCGTACGGGTGCAGGTGTCCACTGGAAGGGACGGGCCACCTGCTCGAAAACCCTCGGGCGGGCCGCCCGCCCCCGGAGCGCGTGACCCGCGGCCAAGAGGAGCAGGCATGAGCGAGATCGCAGCCACCACTGTCCATGAGGCGTACGCCTTCGCCTGCATGAAGTGCGGGTACGGCTGGGAGCAGTCCTACGAGATAGAGCACCATGTCGACGTCCACGGTCACGCCTTCGTCGTCTACACGGCGGACGGCGAGCGGGTGCCGTCCCCGCTCTCCACGCCCACCTGCACGAACTGCGGCGGACACGTGGTGCGCATCATGCGGGCGGGACGGGTCGCCGGCGTCCAGGAGCTGCTGCGGAAGCAGCGGATGCCGCGCGCGGCATCCGAGGCCGCCGCGAAGGACCGGACGGTGTCGGTCGCCGCCGTCCCGGCCCGCCACTGGCGCCTGTCCGACCTGTTCCACCGCAGGTGAGCCGCCCCTTTCACCGGGGGTGAGACCGGCTGTCACCCCCGGTGAAAGGGCCGGCCACCGCAGGTGACACATACCAACCACTGCGGGTGACGTGATCCTCCCAGCGCGGATGGGGTGGGGCCTTCCGTCGCGGATGACGTACCCGGGTGGCTTCCGCAGCCGACGGTCGTACGAGGGTGGGGCCCTCGTACGATCGTCGGCATGAGCCGTACCGAAGCCCCGCCGCTGCCCGAGCCCCTGCGGGTTCCGGTCGCCGACTCCCACACGCACCTGGACATGCAGGACGCCACCGTCGAGGAGGCCCTCGCCCGGGCCGCCGCGGTGAACGTGACGGCCGTCGTCCAGGTCGGCTGCGACGTGACCGGCTCCCGCTGGGCCGCCGACACCGCGGCCGCGCACCCCGCCGTCCACGCCTCGGTCGCCCTGCACCCCAACGAGGCCCCGCGCATCGTCCACGGGCACGTCGAGGGAACCGCGGGCACCGCACGGCAGGGCGCGAGGGAGCCCGGCGGCAGGGCGGCGCTGGACGAGGCGCTGGCGGAGATCGACGCACTGGCCGCCCTCGACCACGTGCGCGGGGTCGGCGAGACGGGCCTGGACTTCTTCCGCACCGGACCCGAGGGCGTCGCCGCCCAGGAGGAGTCCTTCCGGGCCCACATCGAGATCGCCAAGCGGCACGGCAAGGCCCTGGTCATCCACGACCGCGACGCGCACGAGGACGTCCTGCGGGTCCTGCTCGACGCGGGCGCGCCCGAGCGGACCGTGTTCCACTGCTACTCCGGCGACGCCGACATGGCCCGGATCTGCGCGCGGGCCGGGTACTTCATGTCCTTCGCGGGCAACGTGACCTTCAAGAACGCCCAGCCCCTGCGGGACGCCCTGGCCGTCGCCCCGACCGAGCTGGTCCTCGTCGAGACGGACGCCCCTTTCCTCACGCCCGCCCCGTACCGCGGGCGGCCCAACGCGCCCTACCTCATCCCGGTCACGCTCCGCGCCATGGCCGAGGTGAAGGGTCTGGACGAGGACGTACTGGCCGCCGCGATCTACGACAACACCGCACGCGCGTTCGATTTTTGATCCTCGGGTTCTGATCCTCGGGTTCCGACTCTTGGGTTCTGGCCCTCGGGTTCTGGCCCTCGGGCGGGCCCGGCTTCCGACCGCCGGGCCGGCCCGGCTTCCGCCGCTCGGGCGGGCGCCGCTTCGGACCGCCGGGCCGGCCCCCGCGGGCACGCTTGGCGGCCGGGTCGCGCCGCGGCCGTAGGCTTACCGGGTGAGCAGCACAGAGCCCGACGCCCTCCTGGGCCCCGCAGACATCCGCGACCTGGCCGCGAAGCTGGGCGTACGCCCCACCAAGCAGCGCGGTCAGAACTTCGTCATCGACGCCAACACCGTCCGCCGCATCGTGCGCACGGCCGAGGTCCGCCCGGACGACACCGTCGTCGAGGTCGGCCCCGGGCTCGGCTCGCTGACTCTGGCGCTGCTGGAGGCGGCGGACCGGGTCGTCGCGGTCGAGATCGACGACGTGCTCGCCGCCGCGCTGCCCGCCACGGTCCGGGCCCGGATGCCGGAGCGCGCCGACCGCTTCGCCCTGGTCCACTCCGACGCGATGCAGGTCACCGAACTGCCGGGCCCCGCGCCGACCGCGCTCGTGGCGAACCTCCCGTACAACGTGGCCGTGCCCGTCCTGCTGACGATGCTGGAGCGCTTCCCCAGCATCGAACGGACCCTCGTCATGGTCCAGGCCGAGGTCGCCGACCGGCTGGCCGCCCGCCCCGGCAACAAGGTCTACGGCGTGCCGTCGGTGAAGGCCAACTGGTACGCCGAGGTCAAGCGCGCCGGGTCCATCGGCCGCACCGTCTTCTGGCCCGCCCCGAACGTCGACTCCGGGCTCGTCTCCCTGGTGCGGCGCACCGAGCCCATCGCCACCACCGCGAGCCGCGCCGAGGTCTTCGCCGTCGTGGACGCCGCCTTCGCCCAGCGCCGCAAGACCCTGCGCGCCGCGCTCTCCGGCTGGGCAGGCTCCGCGCCCGCCGCCGAGGCGGCGCTCGTCGCCGCCGGGATCTCCCCGCAGGCGCGCGGCGAGGCGCTGACGGTGGAGGAGTTCGCGGCGATCGCCGAGAACAAGCCGGAGGCGTCCGCATGAGCAGCTCGCACACCTCGCACACCTCGCACACCTCGCACACCGGAGGCGGCCCGGTGAATCCCGTGGGTACGGCCGTCACCGTCCGCGTCCCCGCCAAGGTCAACGTCCAGCTCGCCGTGGGCGCCGCCCGCCCCGACGGCTTCCACGACCTGGCCAACGTCTTCCTCGCCGTCGGCCTGTACGACGAGGTCACCGCGGCCCCCGCCGACCGACTGCGGATCACCTGCGCGGGCCCGGACGCCGCCCAGGTCCCGCTGGACACCACCAACCTCGCCGCCCGCGCCGCCCTCGCGCTGGCCGAGCGGTACGGCGTCGAGCCCGCCGTCCACCTGCACATCGCCAAGGACATCCCGGTCGCGGGCGGCATGGCGGGCGGCAGCGCCGACGGGGCCGCAGCGCTCGTAGCCTGCGACGCCCTGTGGGGGACCGGTGCGAGCCGCGACGAGCTGCTGGCCATCTGTGCGGAGCTGGGCAGCGACGTGCCGTTCAGCCTGGTCGGCGGGGCCGCGCTCGGCACCGGACGCGGCGAGAAGCTGACCCCGATCGAGGTCGGCGGAACCTTCCACTGGGTCTTCGCGGTGGCGGACGGCGGCCTCTCCACGCCCGCCGTGTACGGGGAGTTCGACCGCCTCACGGCCGGCACCGAGGTCCCGGAGCCGACCGCGTCCCCCGCCCTCCTCGCCGCTCTGCGCTCCGGCGACTCCGGCGCACTCGCGCAGGCCCTGGGCAACGGCCTCCAGCCCGCCGCGCTCTCCCTGCGCCCCTCCCTCGCCGAGACCCTGGCCGCGGGCACCGGGGCGGGGGCCCTGGCCGCCCTGGTCTCCGGGTCCGGGCCGACGACGGCGTTCCTGGTGGCGGACGAGTCGGCGGCCGAGAAGGTGGCGGCCGCACTGCTGACGTCCGGGACCTGCCGCGACACGCGCGTGGCGGCCTCGCCCGCGCCGGGGGCACACGTCATCTGAGCTCCCGGCCCCCTCGTACTCACCCAGGATCTGAGTACGGCCGCGCTGCCGCGCCCCGCCCGGCCCGCGCGACCGTACGCCCATGGGATCAAGTGTTCGTGAACTGGCCGGGGCGACGCCCGCCACCCGGGACCGCTACGTCGACCTCCTGCGGGTCGCCTCGCTCGGCGCGGTCGTGCTCGGCCACTGGCTGATGGCCGCCGTCACCCCGGACGGGGTGGGCAACCTCCTCGCCGTCGTCCCGGAGCTCCAGCCGCTGACCTGGCTGCTCCAGGTCATGCCGGTGTTCTTCTTCGTCGGCGGCTTCTCCCACGCGCTGTCCTACCGCTCCCTGCTCCGCAAGCGCCCCGAGGCCGCCTCGGAGGTCTCCACGGACTCCGTCTACTCGGTCTTTCTGCGCGCCCGCCTCCAGCGGCTGCTGCGCCCGACCATGGTCTTCGTCCTGGTGTGGGGTGCGGCGGCGCTCCTGGTCCAACTCCTCGGCGGGGGCGGCGGACTGACCGGCGTCACCCTGCGCATGGTGACCCAGCCGCTCTGGTTCATCGGGATCTACCTGGCGATGGTCGCGTTCACCCCGCCGCTGCTGAAGTTGCACGAGCGCTACGGCTGGGGGGCCTTCGCCGGACTGGCCGGGGCGGCGCTCGCGGTGGACGTGCTGCGCTTCGCGGCCGGAGTCCCGTACGTCGAGTTCCTGAACTTCGCGTTCGTCTGGCTGGCCGTCCACCAGCTCGGCTTCCTGCGCGCCGACGGCCACCTCGGCCTCCACCGCCCCGCGCTCCTCGCCGGTGGCGGCCTGGTCACCGCCGGCGCGCTGGTGGCGTTCGGGCCGTACCCGCTGTCCATGGTCGGGATGCCCGGCGAGAAGGTCAGCAACATGGCCCCGCCCACCCTCGCCCTGCTCTGCCACGGCCTCTGGCTCGTCGGCGCGGTCGAACTCCTCCGCGCCCCGGCCGCCCGCCTGCTGGAGCGCCCCCGGGTCTGGCGCACGGTGGTGGCGGCCAACGGGGTGGCGATGACCGCGTTCCTCTGGCACCTCACGGCGATGTTCGGGGTGTACGGGGCGCTGCTCGTCCTCGACGTCGAGCTGCCCGAGCCGGCGTCGGCCGCCTGGTGGGCCCAGGTCCCGCTGCGGCTCGCCCTCGCGGCGGCCCTCACCGCCGGGCTCGTCGCCGCCTTCCGCGCCTTCGAACGCCCGGTCTCCGGGACACCCGGAGCCACCGGGGCCCCGGGAGCCGGCCCCCTCGCCGCCCTCGGCGCGACGCTCTGCCTGCTCGGCGTGCTGGGCCTGTCGATGGTTGGCTTCGGCGGCCTGCTGGACGGCCGTACCGCCCTGCTGATCGCGATCCCCGTCAGCGCCCCGGCCGCCGTCGCGATGACCCTGGGCGGCTGGCTGCTGGTGGAGCGGGCGGGGCGGGGGCCGGGGCGCGGTGGGCTTCAGCGGCCGTAGTGGTACCGGCAGGCGGCGATACGGACCTCGTCGGCGGCCACTTTGTAGATGAGCCGGTGCTCGTCGGTGATGCGGCGCGACCAGTACCCCTGGAAGCCGTGCTTGAGCGGCTCCGGCTTGCCCATTCCCTCGTTGCCGTTGCGGGCGATGTCCTGGAGCAGCGCGTTGATCCTCTTGAGGATCTTCCGATCCTGGTTCTGCCACCAGACGTAGTCGTCCCAGGACGACTGGTCCCACACGAACTTCACTCCGCGAGCTCCCGCACCGTGCCGCCGCCGTTCTCCAGACGGTCGATCGAGGAGAGCAGCCGACGGGCGTTCTCCGGGCTCCGGAGCTGGTACGCGGTCTCCTTGAGGGACTCGTACTCATCGAGCGCCACTATCACCACGGGCTCATGCCCGGCACGCGTGACCACGACCTCCTCGCGGTCGTCCACGACGGCGCTCAGCGTCTCGGCGTACTTCGCTCGGGACTCGGTGTAGGTCATCGTGCGCATGATCGCCTCCCGTGCTATCTGTACAACATCCTGTACGTACGGGAAAGTGTACGGCTCCCCGAGACGTGGCGGCAAGGGACAGCGGAACGTCCAGCACCGGCACCGCCGCGAGATCCAGCGTCCCGTCCTCGCCCCAGTTCAGCGAGCCACCGCAGCAGGGTGCGCGGTCCCCGCCCGGACGGCCCGGCCAGGGTCAGGTCGTCGCGGAACTCCCAGGTCTCGCCCCCGGGCAGCACGTACCGCCTCGCGCGGCAGGACACCCCCGCACGCCGAGTCCAGCGCGCCGGCGTCATGGGCGTCGCCGACCCGTCATCGACGGAGCTCCAGGGTCTTCTTCGCCAGTTCGAACGCCGGAAGCATCGCCATGTGCTCCTCGGAGTCCATCCCGCCCAGGTGCACCACGACCGGACCGTCGGGCGTCGCGACGGCGAAGGCGCGCTCCTTCTTCGGCTCGTCCAGCAGTTCGCTGTGGCCGGTGTATCCGACCTCGGCGGCCGCGAGAGCGCCGGCCGTCACCCGCGTGTAGACGGCATCGCTCACGGTCTCGCTCGCGTTCGGGGAATTCGCCACGAACGCCTTCAGAACCGCGCGCGGGTCGTCCTCGGACGGCTCGCCCTGCCACACCCGGAGGAAGCCGATGTTCCCCGCCGGCTTGGCGTCGATCTCGCAGACCACCTTCACCGTGCCCTGCTCGGCGAGGCCGGCCAGTGCCTCGGCCAGCTCGGGGTCCAGGTCGGCGCCCAGATCCGTCGAGGCCCCCCGCGGCTTCCAGTGCGCGGCGATGCCGAAGGTCACCGGCAGTTCGCACGCCGAACCCGCGCCTCCGACCCGGCCGCCCTGCTCCGCCGCCTTAGTGGCGTCGGCCCCGGTCCTGTCGGTCCCGGCCGTGCCCGCCCCGGTCTTCTCCGCCCCGGCCCCGGCCGCCGGCTTCGCGGGTGTGCTGCTCGCCGCGGGTCCACCCGGGCTCCCGTCGCCCGCCCCGGTCGACGACGAACAGCCGGCCAGCGTCACCGCCGCCAGGACCGCCGGTATCAGACCCCGTACCGTTCCACGCGCCCTCGTCATGAAGCCCCCACCCCGCATGTCTTCCGCACCGCCCCGACCGGGGCTGCTCCCCATGATCGATCGCGGCACGTTATCGCGCTCCGCGCGGCGACTACTCTGGTACGTCGAGCGGTCCTCACCGCAGGGACCCCCGGGACAGGAGTGAAATGGCCGTCAATCTGGTCAATGTCGAGCAGGTCAGCAAGGTGTACGGCACCCGTGCCCTGCTCGACGGTGTATCCCTCGGGGTCTCCGAGGGCGACCGGATCGGTGTCGTGGGCCGCAACGGCGACGGCAAGACCACCCTCATCCGGATGCTCGCCAAGCTGGAGGACGCGGACACCGGCCGCGTCACCCACAACGGCGGGCTGCGACTCGGCGTCCTCACCCAGCACGACTCCCTGGACCCGGAGAAGACCATCCGCCAGGAGGTCATCGGTGATCTCGCCGACCACGAGTGGGCGGGCAGCGCCAAGATCCGCGACGTGCTCACCGGGCTCTTCGGCGGCCTAGCCCTCCCCGGCTTCGAGCACGGTCTCGACACGGTCATCGCCCCGCTCTCCGGTGGCGAGCGCCGCCGGATCGCGCTGGCCAAGCTCCTCATCGACGAGCAGGACCTGATCGTCCTCGACGAGCCCACCAACCACCTCGACGTCGAGGGCATCTCCTGGCTGGCCGGCCATCTGCGGACCCGGCGCTCCGCCCTCGTCTGCGTCACCCACGACCGGTGGTTCCTCGACCAGGTCTGCACCCGCATGTGGGACGTCCAGCGCGGCACCGTCCACGAGTACGAGGGCGGCTACAGCGACTACGTGTTCGCCCGCGCCGAGCGGGAGCGGATCGCCGCGACCGAGGAGTCCAAGCGGCAGAACCTCATGCGCAAGGAGCTGGCCTGGCTGCGCCGCGGCGCCCCCGCCCGCACCTCCAAGCCGCGCTACCGCATCGAGGCCGCCAACGAACTCATCGCCGACGTGCCGCCGCCGCGCGACACCAGCGCGCTGATGAAGTTCGCCAACGCCCGCCTCGGCAAGACCGTGTTCGACCTGGAGGACGTGACCGTCCAGGCCGGCCCCAAGACCCTGCTCACCCACCTCACCTGGCAGCTCGGCCCCGGCGACCGCATCGGCCTGGTCGGCGTCAACGGCGCGGGCAAGACCTCGCTGCTGCGCGCGCTCGCCGAGGCCGCCCGCACCCAGGGCGACGAGCAGCCCGCCGCCGGGAAGGTCGTCGTCGGCAAGACCGTCAAGCTCGCCTACCTCTCCCAGGAGGTCACCGAGCTCAACCCGAACCTCCGGGTCCTGGAGGCCGTCCAGCAGGTGCGCGACCGCGTCGACCTCGGCAACGGCCGCGAGCTGACCGCCGGCCAGCTCTGCGAACAGTTCGGCTTCACCAAGGAGAAGCAGTGGACGCCCGTCGGCGACCTCTCCGGCGGTGAGCGCCGCCGGCTCCAGATCCTGCGGCTGCTGATGGACGAGCCCAACGTCCTCTTCCTCGACGAGCCCACCAACGACCTCGACATCGAGACCCTGACGCAGCTGGAGGACCTCCTCGACAGCTGGCCCGGGTCGATGATCGTGATCTCCCACGACCGGTTCTTCATCGAGCGGACCACCGACCGGGTCATGGCGCTCCTCGGCGACCGCGCCCTGCGCATGCTGCCGCGCGGGATCGACGAGTACCTGGAGCGCCGGCAGCGGATGGAGGAGGAGTCCACCCCCTCCGCCGCCGTGCCCCGTACGGCCAACGCGGCCGCCGCGGCCCCGGCCGTCTCGGCGCAGGAGGCCCGCGCCGCGAAGAAGGAGCTCCAGAAGGTCGAGCGGCAGCTCGACAAGCTCTCCACCCGGGAGACCACGCTGCACAAGCAGATCGCCGACAACGCCACCGACTTCGAGAAGGTGGCGGGGCTCGACGCCGAACTACGCGAACTCGTCACCGAGCGGGACGAGTTGGAGATGCGCTGGCTGGAACTGGCCGAGGACGCCTGACGGACGGCGACGCGGCAGGTGGTAGAACGGGACGGCAGGGACCGTACGTTCGAGGGGGACCACACCGATGTCGCAGCCGCCGCAGCCGCCGCAGGGCGGGCCGGGGGAGCAGGAGGGCTTCGGCGCTCCGTACGAACCGCGGCCCGGCGCGTACGGGAACCCCGTGCCGCCTGAGCACCAGCACCAGCCGCAGCCCCAGCCCGGCCCGTACGGTCAGCCGCCCACGGCGCCGTACGGCTACCCGCAGCCGCAGCACCATCCCGGTCCGTACGGCCCGCCGCCCACCGCGTCGTACGGCCACCCCGGGCCCCGGCCCTCGCGTCCGGGCGGGCGCTCGCGGGGCCGGGCCGCGGGTCTCGTCGCCGCCGTGCTCGCCGGGGTCCTCGTCATCGGGGCCGGCGTCTGGTTCGCGGTGGGCGGCGATGACGGCGCCGACGACGGGAAGCCCCTCGCGAAGGAGAGCACCTCCCCGAAGGAGCCCGGCGCCGAGCCGGGTCCGAAGGCGACGTCCGCCCCGGGGGCCGCGGAGATCAACAAGGGCCGCAAGGAGGGCGAGGCGAAGGTCCGCTGGGTCCAGCGGAACGGCGTGGACCTGCCGGGGGGCGGCGCCTCCGCCCTCGGCCCCTGGGTCGTCGGCGATGTCGTGGCCAAGGCCATGTACCGCACGGCGTCCGGCTACTCCCTCGATGACGGAGCGCGGAAGTGGAGCCTGCGGCTGCCCTCCGACGTCTGCGCGGCGCCCACCCGGCCGACCGCGGACGGGAAGATCGTCATCGGGCTCCTGACCGACACATCCACGGAGAACTCGGTCTGCGACAAGCTCCAGATGATCGATCTGGCCACCGGCGAGGCGGGCTGGTCCGCGACCTTCGAACGCGCGCCGACGCAGGACGGCCTCGCCAACATCGTCATGGCGATCAGCGGCGACGTCCTGACGATCGGGCGCGTCGGCCGCACCGATGCCTACCGGGTCAGCGACGGCAAGCACCTGTGGGACAAGCTGCCCGGCCCCTGCCAGTCGTACGGTCTCGCCGGCGGAGCCGTCCTGCTCGCCGCTGTCAGCTGCCGCGACCAGCCGGCCGGTGAGTCCGGGTCCGAGTCCGGGTCCGGGTCCGAATCCGGCGATGTCATCGAGGAAGTGCGGCGCGTCGACCCGTCCACCGGCCGGACCCTGTGGACGTACGAGGCCGGGAAGGGCTGGCTGATCGACGAAGTCCACTCCGTCGACCCACCGGTGATCTCGCTCCGCAAGGGCGGGGCGGTGGAGGGCGAGTGGGCGATCACGGTCCTGAACGCCGACGGAACCTTCCGCTCCCGGCCCGCCGCCGGCGACGACGTCCCCGAGGCCCGGTGCACCGGCATGCGGCGGAACGTGGGCGCGAACCTCGACACCTGCGTCGGAGTGACCGCCGACGCCGACACGCTCTACGCCGCCACGAAGCACCGGTTCGCGGACGGGGTGCTGACCAACGACGTCGTCGCCTTCGACATGAGCACCGGCAGGAAGAAGTGGAAGGTCCCCGCACCCGCCGGCCAGACCCTGATGCCGCTGCGCGTCGAAGGCGGCAAGGCGCTGGTCTACCTCGGCCCGCCCGGCGCGAAGAGCGGGACCAAGGGCGTCGGCGGCGGCATCGTGGCGCTCGGGCCGGACGGCGGCGCACCGCGGCAGGTCCTGCGCCACCCGGTGTCGGCCGCCGGGACCGAGCGCACCTTCACCGACCCGCTCGTCCTCTACACCGGCGGCCGCTCGCTGCTCATGCTCCCGTACGTCTCCGGGGCCACCGACGAGGAGGAGATGGAGCTTCCGGCGATGATCGCCTTCGGTGACTGACCATCACCTCCCGCCGGGGCGTAACGGAGGCATCACAAGGCGGTTCTCCCTTGGGAACAGGGGTTGGCCCGAACCGGTGCCCGGTGGCGGGCGGGTGGTACAAAGAAGCCCCGCCCGACTGTCGTAACACCGCGGAAGCCATGCCCGATTCGCTCCTTTCCGAGGGGAATTGACCCTCTTGGGAATGCGGGGGAGACCGATTCGCGCACCGGTCCGCACGAAGGGGGACGTGCTGATATGAGCCAGCCGCCCAGCCAGCAACCGCCGCAGGGAGGCTTCGGGGCTCCGCAGGAGCCGCCGAACGGAGCTTTTCAGCAGCCCCAGGACCAGCCGGACCTGGCGAAGCCGCCGCAGACGCCGCCGGGTCAGCCGCCCCAGGGGCCGCCCCCCGCGCAGCCGCCCGGGCCCCCGGCCGGCCCGCCGCAGACGTCCCCGCCGGGCACCCCGGCGTACGGCTATCCGCAGCAGCAGCCCCAGGCCGGGCCCGGCTACGGCTATCCGCAGCAGCCCGGCCAGGCCCCCGGACCGTACGGCCAGCAGGCTCCCGGACCGTACGGCCAGCAGCCCGGCCCCTACGGTCAGCAGGCCCCGGGCCCGTACGGTCAGCAGGCTCCCGGTCCGTACGGTCAGCAGCCCCAGCCCGGCTACGGCTACCCGACGCAGCAGCACCCCGGCGCCCCCGCCCCCGGCGGACCGGGCTCCGGCCCCGGCGGGTTCCTCAAGAACAAGACCGGCATCGTGGTCGCCGCGGCGCTCGCCGTGGTCCTGGTCGCCGGGGCGGGCACCTGGTTCCTCGTGAGCGACGGCGGGGACGACCCCAAGAAGCCGGTCGCCGGCACGACCAACGACCCCAAGCCCCCCAGTGAGTCGCCGACGGTCGACGAGGGCGACGGCACCGGCGACGGCCGCGAGGGCAACGACGACCTCAACGCCGGGCGCAAGCCGGGCGAGGCCAAGGTCGCCTGGCTCCAGAAGAACGACGTCGACCTGCCGCGCAACGGCGCGTCCGTCGAGGGCCCCTGGTTCACCGGCGACCTGGTCGCCAAGGCCATGTACCGCGGCGTCTCCGGCTACTCCGTCGCCGACGGCAAGCAGAAGTGGACCCTGGCGCTCCCCGCCGACGTGTGCGCCGCGCCCAACAGCGCGACCGCCGACGGCAAGCTCGTCATCGGTGTGAAGGACGGCACCACCGACCGGGCCAAGTGCTCCGTCCTCCAGATGATCGACCTCAACACCGGCAAGGCCGGCTGGAAGAAGACGATCAAGAAGAACGGCACCTGGGACTTCCTGTCGGACATCGGTCTGGCGATCAGCGGAGACACCGTCACGGTCGGGCGCACCGGCAACTCCAACGCCTACCGCGTCAGCGACGGCAAGGAGCTGTTCGGCACCCCTGAGGGCAACTGCAAGCCCTTCGCCTTCGCCGGCGGCGCGAAGCTGATCGCCGCCGCCAGCTGCCGCACCGACGACGCCAAGAACCCGCAGCACCAGGTCCAGGAGCTGGACCCGGTCACCGGCAAGGCCAAGTGGACGTACCAGCCCGCGCGCGGCTGGGAGGTCAGCAAGGTCTACTCGGTCAGCCCGCTCGTCGTCAGGTTCGACAACGAGGCGAAGAAGCAGTACGGCATCGCGGCGCTCACCGAGAGCGGCAAGCTCCGCTCGCAGCTCGCACCCGCGCAGGGCGACAAGCTCACCGTCGACTGCGGGGGCAGTTTCGCGGTCTTCGGCGAGAAGCTCGAAGGGTGCAGCGGCGTCGCCGCCGACGCCAACACCTTCTACATCGCGACCGAGGACGACAGCAGCGGGACCTCGCGGACCAACAAGGTCATCGCGTTCGACCTGAACACCGGGAAGCCCAAGTGGGAGGCGCCCGCCCCGGCCGAGCGCGTTCTGAAGCCGCTGGGCATGGAGGGCGGCGACGTGCTGCTCTACATGCGGCCGAAGTACGACACCGCCGGCGCACTCGTGACCCTGCCGCCGACCGGCGGCACTCCCAAGACGCTGCTCCAGCACCCGGCGTCGGCCGGCCGGATCGAGAACGGCTTCTTCTCGTCCAAGGTCCTCTACCAGGACGGCCGCTCCTACATCTTCAGCAAGCGCGTGAGCGCGAGCAACGACAAGGAAGAGCTGGAGCAGTCGACGATGCTGGTGTTCACCAAGTGACGGTCCGCCACGGCATCCGGCCGCGGTCGGCCCCTCCCGGCCCCACGCGCCCCCACACCCACTCGTCTCCCGAGGTACGCACGCCATGACCCAGCCGCCCCAGCCACCGCAGCAGCCGCCGAACACGCCCCCGCCTTCCGGTCCGCCCTCCGGTGGGTTCGGCGCGCCGCAGGACCCGCCGCCGGGAGGCTACGGCACCCCGCCGCCGGCCGGTGGCTACCCCACCCCGCCCGCGCCGCAGCCCAACGGGTACGGCTACCCCCAGGCCCCGCAGCAGGGTTACGGCTACCCGCAGGGGCCCGCCGGGCATCCCGGGCAGCCCGGGCAGCCCGGGATGCCCCAGCAGGGTTACGGCTACCCGACCCAGCCGATGCAGCCGCAGTACGGGGCCCCGCAGCCGGCCGGCGACGGCGGCAAGAAGTTCTCCACCCAGATGCAGATCATCGTCGCCGCGGCCGTCGCCGTGGTGCTGATCATCGGCGGCGGGATCATCTACGCCTCCACCGGCGACGAGAAGGGCGGCACGGACGAGGCCTCCTCGTCCGGCGCCACCGGAGGCGAGGCCAAGGGCGGCGAGGGCGGCCTGGCCGGCGGCGAGGAGAAGGCGCCCGCCAACACCAAGTCCAAGGTCGCCTTCCAGTTCCCGGAGCCGGTGGTCACCGACATCACCACGGTCGCGGGCTCCTGGGTCACCGACAAGGCGTACGTCAAGTCCGGCATCGCCGAGGTCACCGGCTACGACCGCGACAAGGGCACCAAACTCTGGTCCTTCCCGCTGGCCGGCGAGATCTGCTCCGTGTCCCGGCACATGAGCAAGGACTACAAGGCGGCCATCGTCTTCCAGGAGACGAAGGCGACCAAGGAGAACAAGTACCCGTCGTGCAACCAGGTCGGCGCGATCGACCTGAGCGCCGGCAAGCTCCTGTGGAGCAAGAGCGTCACCTCCGCCACCGGCGGTGACCGGCCGATCCGCTTCGACGAGGTCACGCTCAGCGGAACCACCGTCGCCGCGGGCGGAACCTCCGGCGGCGCGGCCTTCAACCTGGCCGACGGCGCCTCGCTCTGGAAGCCGAAGGTCGGCGCGGACGGCTGTTACGACCGCGGCTACGCGGGAGGCGACGCCCTCGCCGTGGTCCGCAGGTGCGGCACGTCCGACAGCCCGCAGCTCACCGTGCAGGCGCTGAACCCGAAGACCGGCGCGCCGCTGTCCTCGTTCCAGATGCCCGCGGGCGTCGACTACGCGAGCATCGTCTCCACCAAGCCGCTGGTGGTCGCGGCCGACGTCGGCGACACCGCCGGCGACGGCAGCAGCATCTCCGACTTCTTCTCGATCGACGCGGCCACCGGCAAGCTGATCGTCCGCATTCCCGCCGACGCGGACAAGTACGCGGCGGAGTGCGGCTCCACCGATGTCGAGCAGTGCACGAACATGGCCGTCGGCAACAACCGGCTCTACCTGCCGACCGAGAGGCACGACGGAACCAGCGAGTACGGCGACACGAACGAGATCGTCGCCTTCGACCTGGCCACCGGAAAGCTCCTCGGCGGCCGGGCGGACGCGGGCGACCGCCACACCCTGACGCCGCTCCGGATGGACGGCACCAGCATCATCGCCTACAAGGAGGGCCCGTACGACAAGGGCGGCCAGGTCGTCTCCATCGACGGCGAGACCTTCAAGCAGACCCTGCTGATGGAGAACCCGAGCGACGAGACCGTCCGGGAGGCGGAGAAGCGGTTCAACATCGGCTCGGCCGAACTCCTCTACAGCGACGGCCGGTTCTACATGGCGGGCAGGTCGGTCCACAAGCCCAGCACCGTCAACCCCGACGAGAAGCGCTACCTCGTCGTCGCCTACCGCACCGACTGATCACCGCGCTCTCCCCGGGGAGCGTCCCGCAGTGCCAGGCCCCGCCGGTCGATCACCTCGCCGGCGGGGCCGATCGCTTTCCGCCCGTGAAGTGACCGCGAACTGCCGGTCAACGAGCCATGAACGCAGGTCAACTGGGGCCGAATGGCGCAGAATTCGGCATTCCGGGGGGCTTCTCCCACGTAACGGCCGCGCGGCGTCGAACAAGCGTGTAACTTGCCGGGGCAGGAGTCCGGGGGCCGGGCGTACAGGGGCTTTGGGGGTGAGGACCGTGGGTGTGCGGCTCATGGTGGTCGACGACCACCGGCTGCTCGCCGAGGCACTCGCCTCGGCGCTGAAACTGCGCGGGCACCGGGTGCTCGCGGCGGCGGCGCCGACGTCCGGGGCAGCGGAGCTGGTCGTCAGCAGGGCCCCGGAGGTCTGTCTGTTCGGTACGGCCTCGCCCGCCGCCCCCGGGGTCTTCGACCCGATCACGCGCATCGGCCGGGAACGCCCGCAGGTGGCGGTGGTGGTCCTCGGACCGGTGCCCAGCCCGCGCGGGATCGCCGCGGCGTTCGCCGCCGGGGCCGCGGGGTACGTCCGGCACGACGAGCGCATCGAGGGCGTCGAGCGGGCCATGCTCAAGGCGCGGGCGGGGGAGAGCGCCATCGCCCCGCAGCTGCTGCGGGGGGCCTTCGCCGAACTGCTCAACCCGACGGCCCAGCCCGACGACGAGGGGCGGCGGCTGCTGCGGATGCTGACGCCGCGCGAGGCGGAGGTGCTGGTGCGGGTCGCCGAGGGCGAGGGCACCCGGCTGATCGCGGCCGGCATGGACATCGCCCCGAGCACCGCCCGCACCCACGTCCAGCGGGTCCTGATGAAGCTCGGCGTCGGCTCCCGCCTGGAGGCGGCCGCCCTCGCGGCCCGTACGGGACTGCTGGAGAGGGCCGCGGACGACGGCGGCACGCCGCAGGGGCCGTACATCCCCGGACAGCGCGGGTGACGTACGGCCCCTGCGGGCACGGCGGACGAGCGGTGGGGCCGGTCAGCCCGCGCCGGACTCCGGCGTCGGGCCCGGGCCCGGGTCGGTTTCCGGGGCCGCCGGGGCCTCGGCCGGGCGCAGCTTCATCCAGACCAGGAAGAACAGGCCGAGCGCCAGCATGGCGAGGCCCGTCCACAGGTTGATGTGGACGCCCTCGGCCTTCTTCAGGTCGGCGTCGGACGGGCTGACGCCGGCGATGGTGACGATCACTCCGTAAACCACGAACAGGCCGCCGATGATCCGCCGGATGTCGAAGAGACGGGCGGCGGTGGCGGACTTGCGCTCCAGCTCGGAGACTTCCTTGTGCAGGTCGGACGTGCGCGGGCCGGATGTGCGCGGGTCGGACATGTGCGGGTCGGACATGGTGAGTGCCTCCGATCAGAACGAGTAGGGGATGTAGCAGGCGGCGGCGAGGACGACCGCGCCCCAGCCGAGCAGGGCGGGCTTGCGGTACCAGGCGCTGTCGGCCTCGTCGAGCGCCTCGTCGGGGTCCGGCGATTCGGTCCCGTACACCAGACCGGCCAGTTCCGCTTCGGGCTTCGGCGCGGTGAAGAGGGTGACGGCGACCATGACGACGGCTCCGGCGACGAATCCGACGATCGCGGAGACGAAGTTGGCGCCCTGGTCGGACGGGATGTCGATGATCCCGCCCTTGTAGATCCAGAAGTAGTTGACCATCGCGGCCCCGGTGCCCGCGACCAGGCCCCAGACACCGGACTTCATCGAGGCCCGCTTCCAGAACATGCCGATGATGAAGACGACGAACATCGGGACGTTGAAGAACGAGAACAGCGTCTGGAGGTAGCTCATGATGTTCGAGAAGCTGGCGGCGATGAACGCCGTGCCGATCGAGGCCAGCACACCGATCGCCGTGATCAGCCGCCCGAAGCGCAGGTAGTAGGCGTCCGGCTTGTCCTTCACCACGTACCGCTGCCAGATGTCGGTGGTGAACACCGTGTTGAACGAGGACACGTTGGCCGCCATGCCCGCCATGAACGCGGCGAGCAGACCGGTCACCGCGATGCCGAGCACGCCGTTGGGCAGCAGCTCCTGCATCAGCAGGGGTATCGCGTCGTTGTAGGTGAGGTCGGAGTCCGGGGTGCCGATCTTGGGCACGATCACGGCGGCGACCAGGCCCGGGATCATCACCGCGAAGACGATGAAGATCTTCGGGAAGGCGGCGATCAGCGGGGTGCGCTTGGCGGCGGAGAGGTTCTTCGCGGACAGGGCGCGCTGCACCTCGGCGAAGTTCGTCGTCCAGTAGCCGAAGGACAGCACGAAGCCGAGGCCCAGGATGATCGTCAGCCAGTTGGCGCCCAGCGGGTTGGCGTCACCGATGCCGGTGCCGCCCCAGGCGGTCATGAAGTCCCCGCCGTGCTGCTTGGTCAACGAGTCGCTCATCGCGTCCCAGCCGCCGACCCGCTTCAGGCCGAGGACGGTGAGGGGGATCAGCGCGGCGAGGATGACGAAGAACTGGAGCACCTCGTTGTAGATCGCCGACGAGAGTCCGCCGATCGTGATGTAGACCAGCACGAACAGGCCCGCGACGACGATCGCGACCCACTGGGGCCAGCCGAGGAGCGCCTCCACGACGATCGACAGGGCGTAGAGGTTGACGCCCGCGATGAGGATCGCCGCGAAGGCGAAGAGCACGGAGCTGAGCAGGTGCGCGGACCTGTCGAACCGCTGGAGCAGGAACTCCGGCACGGAGCGCACCTTGGAGCGGTAGTAGAACGGCATCATCACCAGGCCGAGGAAGACCATGGCCGGGATCGCGCCGATCCAGTACCAGTGCACCACCGCGACGCCGTACTGCGCGCCGGTGGCCGCCATGCCGAGGATCTCGGTGGCGCCGAGGTTGGCCGCGACGAAGGCGAGCCCGGTCACCCAGGCGGGCAGCGACCGTCCGGAGAGGAAGAAGTCGAGGCTCGTCCTCACACTGGCACGGGCCGCGAAGCCGATGCCGAGCACGACGACGAAGTAGATCGCCAGGATGGCGTAGTCGAGCCCGTTCGTGGGGAGCCGGAGCCCTTCGGCAAGTGTGTGCATGGGGGGTACTCGCTTCGTTGCGCGAACTGAACCCGTCGGAACTTACGCCTCTGTGTTCGAGAAATGAACAGTCTCGTTGGGGTTCTTTGTTTGATCGTGATCGGGCGTGGGTGAATGTCCGGGTATGCCGTCCGGGATCGCGGAACGCTCGCAGATGCGCGCGGTCATTGACGCGCGTGTTTGCTTGTGATTTGTTATGTGCGATTATGTTGGGAGGATCTGGTGGAGGACCCTGGTGAAGAAGACGGTTACGACCCTCGCCGACGGCCGTGAGCTGATCTATTACGACTCCGCCGACGACACCGTCCGCGACGCCGTCGATCACCGCCCGCTGGATCCGGTATCGACCTCGTCCGAGATCCGTCGCGACCCTCTGCTCGGTGACGCGGTCGCCGTCGCCTCGCACCGCCAGGCGCGCACCTATCACCCGCCGGCCGACGCCTGCCCGCTCTGCCCCACGCGCGACGGACGGGTCGGCGAGATCCCCGACAGCGACTACGACGTCGCCGTCTTCGAGAACCGCTTCCCCTCCCTCGCCGGTGACTCCGGCCGCTGCGAGGTCGTCTGCTTCACCGCCGACCACGAAGCGTCCTTCGCCGACCTCACCGAGGAACAGGCCGCCCTCGTCCTCGCCGCCTGGACCGACCGCACCGCCGAACTCGCCGCACTCGGCCAGGTCACCCAGGTCTTCTGCTTCGAGAACCGGGGCGCCGAGATCGGCGTGACCCTCGGCCACCCGCACGGCCAGATCTACGGCTATCCCTTCGTCACCCCGCGCACCGAACTGATGCTCCGCTCGGCCGCCCGCCACCGGGAGGAGACCGGCCGCAACCTCTTCGACGACGTGGTCGCCCGCGAGGAGGGGGACGGCTCGCGCATCGTCCTCGCCACCGACCACTGGGCCGCCTTCGTCCCGTACGCGGCCCACTGGCCCTACGAGGTCCACCTGTACCCCCGCCGCCGCGTCCCCGACCTGCGGGAGCTGGACGAGCGGGCGCGGACGGAGTTCCCACAGGTCTATCTGGAACTCTTGAGGCGCTTCGACCGGATCTTCGGACCCGGTCAGCCGCCGACCCCGTACATCTCCGCCTGGCACCAGGCGCCGTTCGAGGTCCCCGGACGGGACGACTTCGCGCTGCACCTGGAGCTTTTCACCATTCGCCGGACCTCCGGCAAGCTGAAGTTCCTCGCGGGGTCCGAGTCCGGCATGAGCGTGTTCATCAACGACGTGCCGCCGGAGGCCGCGGCCGAGCGACTGCGAGAGGTAGCGAGCAAGTGAGCGATTCCCCGAAGGCCGGCAAGCTCCCGAAGAAGTACCTGGTCACCGGCGGCGCCGGCTACGTCGGGAGCGTCGTCGCCCAGCACCTGCTGGAGGCCGGGCACACCGTGACCGTCCTGGACGACCTCTCCACCGGCTTCCGCGCGGGCGTCCCGGCCGGAGCCGCGTTCATCGAGGGCCGCGTCCAGGACGCCGCCCGCCACCTGGACCCCTCCTACGACGGCGTCCTGCACTTCGCCGCCTTCTCCCAGGTCGGCGAATCCGTCGTCGACCCGGAGAAGTACTGGGTCAACAACGTCGGCGGCACCACCGCCCTGCTCGCCGCGATGCGCGAGCACGGCGTGCGCACCCTCGTCTTCTCCTCCACCGCCGCCACCTACGGCGAACCGGTCTCCAGCCCCATCACCGAGACCGACCCCACCGCCCCCACCAGCCCCTACGGCGCGTCCAAACTCGCCGTCGACCACATGATCAGCGGCGAGG
The DNA here is from genome assembly GCF_040638385.1 of Streptomyces sp. NPDC026589. Lineage (NCBI taxonomy): Bacteria > Bacillati > Actinomycetota > Actinomycetes > Kitasatosporales > Streptomycetaceae > Streptomyces > Streptomyces sp. NPDC026589. Next base: position 96,331 of record NZ_JBEZYG010000020.1, on the reverse strand, counting down.
CCACCGCCCACGGCCTGGCCGCCGTCTCGCTGCGCTACTTCAACGTGGCCGGGGCCTACGGCAGTTGCGGCGAACGCCACGCGCCCGAGTCCCACCTCATCCCGCTGGTCCTCCAAGTGGCCCTGGGACAGCGCGAGTCGATCTCCGTGTACGGCGACGACTACCCCACCCCCGACGGCACCTGCGTCCGCGACTACATCCACGTCGCCGACCTCGCCGACGCCCACCTGCTGGCCCTTCGGGCCGCCGCCCCCGGCGAGCACCTCATCTGCAACCTCGGCAACGGCAACGGCTTCTCGGTCCGCGAGGTCATCGAGACCGCCCGCAAGGTCACCGGCCACCCCGTCCCCGAGACCGCCGCCCCCCGCCGCGGCGGCGACCCGGCCGTCCTCGTCGCCTCCGCCACCACCGCCGTCGAGCGCCTCGGCTGGCAGCCCTCCCGCGCCGACCTGGCCGGAATCATCGCCGACGCCTGGCAGTTCGCCCGCCGAGAGGACACGACCACCCCATGACCGAGACCACCGCCCCGCCCACGCCCCTTACGGAGCCGGACGGGGCCGTCCCCGCCGCCACTTTCGCGGAGCCGGACGGGACCGACCCCGCCGCCACCTTCTCCGAGCTGTACGGGGGCGAGCCCGACGGCGTCTGGGCGGCACCCGGACGAGTGAACCTGATCGGCGAGTACACCGACTTCAACGACGGCTTCGTCATGCCGCTCGCCCTCCCGCACACCGCCGTCGCGGCCGTCTCCCGCCGCGACGACGGCGTCCTGCGCCTGTACTCCTCCGACGTCCCCGGCGGCGTCGTCTCCCTGCGCGTCGACGAACTCGCCCCGCACTCCGGCCACGGCTGGGCCGCCTACCCCGCCGGGGTGCTCTGGGCGCTGCGCGAGGCCGGGCACCCGGTCACCGGGGCGGACATCGCCCTGACCTCCACCGTGCCCACGGGCGCCGGGCTCTCCTCCTCCGCCGCCCTCGAAGTCGTCACCGCGCTGGCCCTGAACGACCTCTTCCACCTCGGCCTCACCGGACCCGAACTCGCCGTCGTCGGCCGCCGCGCCGAGAACGACTTCGTCGGCGTGCCCTGCGGGATCATGGACCAGATGGCCTCGGCCTGCTGCGTCGAGGGCCACGCCCTCCACCTGGACACCCGCGACCTCTCCCTGCGCCAGGTGCCCTTCGACCTGGCCGCCCAGGGCCTGACGCTGCTGGTCGTCGACACCCGGGTCAAGCACGCGCTCGGCGACGGGGCGTACGCGGAGCGCCGGGCCGGCTGCGAGGAGGGCGCCCGGCTGCTCGGCATACCGATGCTGCGCGACCTGCCGTACGCCGGTCTCGACGCGGCGCTCGCCACCTTCGCCGACGCCGGGGCGGACGAGTCCGTGATCCGCTACGTACGCCATGTCGTCGGCGACAACCGCCGGGTCGAGCAGGTCATCGCCCTGCTCGACGCGGGCGACGTCCGCGCCGCGGGCCCCGTCCTCAACGAGGGCCACCGCTCGCTCCGCGACGATCTGCGGGTCTCCTGCCCTGAACTGGACCTGGTGGTCGAGGCGGCGAACGAGGCCGGGGCGCTCGGTGCGCGGATGACCGGCGGCGGCTTCGGCGGCTCGGCGGTCGTCCTGGTGGAGGCGGCGGCGGCCGGCACCGTGGCCAAGGCCGTCAGTGAGGCGTTCGCGGCGGCCGGACACACGGCCCCGGGGATCTTCGACGCCATCCCGTCGGCCGGGGCGCGCCGACTGCGCTGACCCCGCCGCGGAGCCCCGCGTTCACAGGTCCTTGACCAGGACGAACGCGGAGCCCCACGTTCACAGGTCCTTGACCAGGATGAACTCGGTGACGCCCGGCGGGTAGTCCGCGACCCGGCCGATCTCCTCGTACCCCTGTCCGCGGTAGAAGCCGGGGGCCTGGAAGTCCCAGGTCTCCAACCGCGAACGGGTGCAGGCGCGCTCGGTGCGGGCGGTCCGTTCGGCCTCGGCGAGCAGCCGCGCGCCGAGGCCGGAGCCCCGGTGCGGGGCGTCGACCCAGAGCAGATCGACATGCAGCCAGTACGCCCAGGTCCGCCCGGTCAGTCCGCCCGCCAGGGCCCCGTGCTCGTCCAACGCCCAGACCTCCAGCGGAACTTCGTGCTCGGCGGGGGTGGAGAGCAGGGCACGCAGGCCGGCCGCGGCCGCGATGTTGTCCTCGTGCAGACGCCCGCTCAGCAGAATGCGACGTTCTTTGTCTACTTCTGTCTCAAGACGGAACATGAAGCACACCCTAAACACCCTGGGCGACCAGTTCGGCGAATCGCCTTCCCCTCGTGGCCCCCACCCGTACGCTGATGCTCAGCACCGGTGGGGGCCGGTGCTCATTCAGGGGAGCGAGAGAGCCGGGTACGGCGCCCGGGGGCGGGGCGGCAGGCGGTGCGAAGGCGGCGGCCGGAGCACAGTGGGCCGCGCCGATCCCTCCGGACGCCGTACCCGCAGCTGTCCGCCCCCACCGATGGGGGTTCTGTGGCGCGTATCCGGGTTCTGGTGGTCGATGACCACCGCATCTTCGCCGAGTCGCTCGCGGCGGCCCTCGCGGCCGAGCCCGACGTGGACGTGTCCGCTGCGGGCAGCGGCCCGGCCGCGCTGCGCGCCCTGGAGCGCGCCGCCGCCGAGGGGCGCGGATACGACGTGCTGCTGGTGGACGCCGAGTTGGGCGCCACGACGGCCGGCGGCGCGCACGCCGTTCCCGTCCCCCGGCAGGAGGAGACGGGCGTCGTCGACGGCATCTCCCTGGTCGCCGGGGTCAGTTCGGGCCGGCCCGCCGTCCGGTCGGTGGTGCTCGCCGAGAAGGACGATCCGCGGGCCGCCGCACGGGCGCTCCAGGCGGGCGCCTCGGGCTGGGTGGCCAAGGACTGCTCGTTGCAGCGGCTGCTGGCGGTGATACGGGGCGTGCTGCGCGACGAGACGCATCTGCCGCCCGCGCTGCTCACCGGCGTACTGCGGGAGCTGACCGCCACCCGCAAGCACCGTACCGAGAGCGAGCGGCTGGTGGAGTCGCTGACGCCGCGTGAGCGGGAGGTGCTGCGCTGCATGGTGGCGGGACTCGGCCGCAAGGCGGTCGCCGAGCGGCTGTTCCTCTCCCCGCACACGGTGCGCACCCATATGCAGAACGTGCTGGGCAAGCTCGGAGTGCACTCGACGCTGGCCGCGGTGGCGCTGGCCCGCCGGGCGGGGGTCGGCCCCGCGGAGCCGACGATGCGTCCCCTAAGTGGGAATGTTGTCGAACGGGGCGGTCAACTGGCGCAGTAGCCGGGCCAGTTCGCCGCGCTGGTGGCGGGAGAGCTCGCCGAGGATGGCGCGTTCCTGGTCGAGCAGTCCGGCCAGCGACTGGTCGGCCCTGTCCCGTCCCTCGGCCGTGAGCCGGACGAGGACGCCGCGCCGGTCGCTCGGGTCGGGCAGCCGCTCGACGAGGTTCTTCTTGGTCAGCCGGTCGATGCGGTTGGTCATCGTGCCCGAGGTGACCAGGGTCTGGGTGAGCAGTTGCCCGGGGGAGAGCTGGTACGGGGCGCCGGCCCGGCGCAACGACGTCAGCACGTCGAACTCCCACGGCTCCAGGTTGTGCTCGGAGAAGGCTATGCGGCGGGCCCGGTCGAGGTGGCGTGCCAGGCGGGAGACGCGGCTGAGCACCTCGAGTGGTTCCACGTCGAGGTCGGGGCGCTCGCGGCGCCATGCAGCGACCAGTCGGTCGACCTCGTCCTCCATAGCGATCAGTGTAGAGGGTCCCTCGACATGAAGTCTCTTGAATTCAAGTGTCTTGACATCAAGAGATTCTCGGCGTGATCCTGTTCCCCATGACCGCACCCGACCAGCCCTCCTGGGACCCGCAGCAGTACCTGCGCCACGCCGACCACCGCACCCGCCCCTTCCACGACCTCCTGGCCCGCATCGGCGACCTCCCCGGCCACCCCGCACCCCGCATCGCCGACCTCGGCTGCGGCGCGGGCAACGTCACCGCCCTCCTCGCGGACCGCTGGCCGGATGCCCGGATCACCGGCTACGACACCTCGCGCGAGATGCTCGCCGAGGCCGCCGCCCACGCCCGGCCGCCCCTGCTCGACTTCGCCGAGGCCGACGCCGCGACCTGGACGCCGACCGAGACGTACGGCCTGATCGTCTCCACCTCCGCACTCCAGTGGATCCCCGGCCACGCCGACCACTTCCCCCGCTGGCTCGACGCCCTCGCCCCCGGCGGAACCCTCGCCTTCCAGCTCCCCGGCAACTTCACCGCCCCCAGCCACGCCCTCCTGGCCGCCCTCCGCGCATCCGACCGCTGGCGCCCCCTGCTCCACGGCATCGGCGACCGCACCGCCTCCGCCCTGGACCCCGCCGACTACCTCACCCGCCTCCGCGACCTCGGCTGCACGGCCGACGTCTGGGAGACCACCTACCTACAGACCCTCCACGGCGACGACGCGGTCCTCGACTGGGTCAAGGGCACCGCACTGCGCCCCGTCCTCACCGCCCTCGCCGACGACCCGGCGGCCCGCGACGCGTTCCTCACCGAATACCGCGACCTGCTCCGCGAGGCCTACCCGCCCGGCCCGTACGGCACGGTCTTCCCGTTCCGCCGCATCTTCGCGGTCGCCCGCAAGGAGCCGGCAGCGTAACCGGCGCCCTACAGCTCCTTGAGCGCGTCCGCCGAGACGTCGATGTCCACCGGGAACGGCACACCCGTCTTCAGCCGGTCGTGATGGATCCCGGTCAGCGCGTACGCCTTCGTCACCGGGTCCAGCTCATAGACCCGCACGACGGGGTGCTGGTCGGTGCCGGTCATCTCCACGAGCCAGAAGTGCGGGATGCCGGCGGTCGCGTACTTGTGCGGCTTGGCCTCACGGTCGCGGGCCTCGGAGTCGGGGGAGACGACCTCTACGGCGAGGAGGACGTCGGCGGCCTGGTACCGGGTCACTTCCGGTCCGGTGACGGCCTCGGCCCGAACGACGGAGACATCCGGCTCGGGACCATTGCGCCGGTCCAGCACCACGGTCATCTCACGGCGGACCTTCACCTCCGGCGGGGCCGTACTGCGCAGTCCCGTCACCAGCAGATCGATCATCGTGCTGTGAAAGTCTCGCTGCGGACTCACGAAAACCAGGCTCCCGTCGATCAGCTCTGTGTGCGGCGGGAGATCGGGCAGCGTGAACAGATCGTCCACGGTGTATCCGTCCTGCGGGGGCACCGGCCAGCGGGAGCTGTGCGCGGTGGTCGGCTCGGCGGTCATGGTTCCTCCCATGGACGAATCCTCTGCCCTCACGACCACACTACGGCGGGAAATCCGCACCCGTCATCACAACGGGTGACGACGTACGGAAGGGTCGCGCGGTCAGCTCTTCCGGTGCCCTATCAGCCGAGGCTTCGCCTCCAGGTTCTCCAGCCCGTGCCAGCACAGATTCACCAGATGGGCGGCCACCTCGGCCTTCTTCGGCTTGCGCACGTCCAGCCACCACTGGCCCGTCAGCGCCACCATCCCCACCAGCGCCTGCGCGTACAGCGGGGCCAGCTTCGGATCGAAGCCCCGGGCCTTGAACTCCAGACCCAGGATGTCCTCCACCTGCGTGGCGATATCACTGATCAGCGACGCGAACGTGCCCGTCGACTGCGCCACCGGCGAATCCCGCACCAGGATCCGGAAACCGTCCGTGTACGACTCGATGTAATCCAGCAGCGCGAACGCCGCCTGCTCCAGCAGCTCGCGCGGATGGCCCGCCGTCAGCGCCCCCGTCACCATGTCCAGCAGCCGGCGCATCTCGCGGTCGACCACCACCGCGTACAGGCCCTCCTTGCCGCCGAAGTGCTCGTACACCACCGGCTTGGACACCCCGGCACGCGCCGCGATCTCCTCCACCGACGTGCCCTCGAAACCCTTGTCGGCGAAGAGGGCGCGCCCGATGTCCAGCAGCTGCTCGCGGCGTTCCTTGCCCGTCATCCGGACCCGCCGGGCCCGGCGGGAGGGGGAGGTCCTGCTCTGCTCGCTGCTCGTGCTGCCGTCGGTCGCCACGTCGTCAATCATGCCGCGTCGGCCGGAACGGACGTGCGCCGGGAGTCGATACGCTCGGCGTCCGGCCACCGCACATCCGTGGCCCAGCCCAGCACCTCGAACCAGCGGATCAGCCGGGCACTGGAGTCGATCTGCCCCCGCATCACCCCGTGCCGGGCACTCGTCGGGTCCGCGTGGTGCAGGTTGTGCCACGACTCGCCGCACGACAGCACCGCCAGCCACCACACGTTCCCCGACCGGTCACGGGACCTGAAGGGCCGCTTGCCCACCGCGTGGCAGATCGAGTTGATCGACCAGGTCACATGGTGCAGCAGCGCCACCCGCACCAGCGAACCCCAGAAGAACGCCGTCGCCGCACCCCACCACGACATCGTCACGAGGCCGCCGACCAGCGGCGGAATCGCCAGCGAGACGATCGTGAAGGAGAGGAAGTGGCGCGAGATGCCCCGGATCGCCGGGTCCTTGATCAGGTCGGGGGCGTACTTCTGCTGCGGCGTCTGCTCCTCGTCGAACATCCACGCGATGTGCGCCCACCACAGCCCCTTCATCAGAGCCGGCAGGCTCTCCCCGAACCGCCACGGCGAATGCGGATCACCCTCCGCGTCCGAGAACCGGTGGTGCTTGCGGTGATCGGCCACCCACCGCACCAGGGGCCCCTCCACCGCCAGCGAACCCATCACGGCCAGCGCGATCCGCAACGGCCGCTTCGCCTTGAACGAACCGTGCGTGAAATACCGGTGGAAGCCGATCGTGATCCCGTGACAGCCGATGAAGTACATCGCCACCAGCAGCCCCAGATCCAGCCAGCTCACCCCCCGGCCCCACGCCAACGGCACCGCCGCGACCAGGGCCACGAACGGCACCACGATGAACGCCAGCAGCGCGAACTGCTCGATCGACCGCTTGTTGTCGCCGCCCAGCGTGCCGGGCGGCAACGAGGCCCCGGCCGCACCGGGAGGCTCGGTCTCGTCGATCACATGGGGGGTGCTCGCCATGGGGGGATACCTCTGAGGGTGAGGGAGAAGACTCGGACGGCCGTGGCTACGGTTCCGTAACCTACGGCTTGGTAAGTATGGCAGTGACGGGCACCACAACACGAGAGGCCGCCCGGACCCGTCACCCGCGATACCCCGCCCGCCCGCTGGGTAAGGGGACAGAGGCCCGGGTGTACCGGGCGGCGACCGCGCCCCCCGTCGGGGCAACGGACACGCCGCCTGCGACGACACCTATCCTGGGAGCGTCGGACAGCGCGGTCCGCACCCGCTCGTCGGGGCGTGGCGACAGCACCGCTGCCAGCCGCAGGGCCCCGGACCCCGCCACCCGCCCCCACCACCACCCACGGGGGACGGCGAAGCGAACGCACCTCCTCATTCACTGCAAGGAGCCGCACACTGTGAGCAGTGCCGACCAGACCCCTGCCGCCAGCCCCGCGCTGCGCGCCGACATCCGCCGCCTCGGCGACCTCCTCGGCGAGACCCTCGTCCGCCAGGAGGGCCAGGAGCTCCTCGACCTCGTCGAGCGGGTCCGCGCCCTGACCCGCACCGACGGCGAAGCCGCCGCCGAACTCCTCGGCGACACGGACCTGGAGACCGCGGCACAGCTCGTGCGCGCCTTCTCCACCTACTTCCACCTCGCCAACGTCACCGAGCAGGTCCACCGCGCCCACGAGATGCGCGACCGCCGCGCGGCCGAGGGCGGCCTGCTCGCCCGCACCGCCGACCGGCTCAAGGACGCCGACCCCGAGCACCTCCGCGAGACGGTCAAGAACCTCAACGTCCGGCCCGTCTTCACCGCACACCCCACCGAGGCCGCCCGCCGCTCGGTCCTCAACAAGCTCCGCCGCATCGGGGCCCTCCTGGAGACCCCGGTCATCGAGGCCGACCGCCGCCGCCTGGACCTCCGCCTCGCCGAGAACATCGACCTCATCTGGCAGACCGACGAACTCCGCGTCGTCCGCCCGGAGCCCGCCGACGAGGCCCGCAACGCCATCTACTACCTCGACGAACTCCACGCGGGCGCCGTCGGAGACGTCCTGGAGGACCTCGCCGCCGAACTCGAACGCGTCGGCGTCGAACTGCCCGCCGGCACCCGCCCCCTCACCTTCGGCACCTGGATCGGCGGCGACCGCGACGGCAACCCCAACGTGACCCCCGCCGTCACCTGGGACGTCCTGATCCTCCAGCACGAGCACGGCATCACCGACGCCCTGGAGATGATCGACCACCTCCGCGGCCTCCTCTCCAACTCCATCCGCTACGCCGGAGCCACCGAGGAACTCCTCACCTCCCTCCAGACCGACCTGGAGAACCTCCCCGGCATCAGCCCCCGCTACAAGCGGCTGAACGCCGAAGAGCCCTACCGCCTCAAGGCCACCTGCATCCGCCAGAAGCTCGTCAACACCCGCGAGCGCCTCGCCGAAGGCACCCCCCACCGCCCCGGCTGCGACTACCTCGGCACCGCCGGGCTCATCGCCGACCTGGAACTCATCCAGACCTCCCTGCGCGCACACAAGGGCGGCCTCTTCGCCGACGGCCGGATGGACCGCACCATCCGCACCCTCGGCGCCTTCGGCCTCCAGCTCGCCACCATGGACGTACGCGAACACGCCGACGCCCACCACCACGCCCTCGGCCAGCTCTTCGACCGGCTCGGCGAGGAGTCCTGGCGCTACACCGACATGCCCCGCGACTACCGGCAGAAGCTCCTCGCCAAGGAACTCCGCTCCCGCCGGCCGCTCGCCCCCACCCCCGCCCCGCTCGACGCGGCCGGCGAGAAGACCCTCGGCGTCTTCCACACCATCAAGCAGGCCTTCGAACGCTTCGGCCCCGAAGTCATCGAGTCCTACATCATCTCCATGTGCCAGGGAGCCGACGACGTCTTCGCCGCCGCCGTCCTCGCCCGCGAGGCCGGACTCGTCGACCTCCACGCCGGCTGGGCCAAGATCGGCATCGTCCCGCTCCTGGAGACCACCGACGAGCTCAAGGCCGCCGACGTCATCCTCGACGCCATGCTCGCCGACCCCTCCTACCGCCGTCTCGTCTCCCTGCGCGGCGACGTCCAGGAGGTCATGCTCGGCTACAGCGACTCCTCCAAGTTCGGCGGCATCACCACCTCCCAGTGGGAGATCCACCGCGCCCAGCGACGCCTCCGCGACGTCGCCCACCGCTACGGCGTACGCCTGCGCCTCTTCCACGGCCGCGGCGGCACCGTCGGCCGAGGCGGCGGCCCCTCCCACGACGCGATCCTCGCCCAGCCCTGGGGCACCCTGGAAGGCGAGATCAAGGTCACCGAACAGGGCGAGGTCATCTCCGACAAGTACCTCATCCCCGCCCTCGCCCGCGAGAACCTGGAACTGACCGTCGCGGCCACCCTCCAGGCCTCCGCCCTGCACACCGCACCCCGCCAGTCCGACGAAGCCCTCGCCCGCTGGGACGCGGCCATGGACACCGTCTCCGACGCGGCCCACGACGCCTACCGCAAGCTCGTCGAGGACCCCGACCTGCCCGCGTACTTCCTCGCCTCCACCCCCGTCGACCAGCTCGCCGACCTGCACCTGGGCTCACGGCCCTCCCGCCGCCCCGGCTCCGGCGTCTCCCTCGACGGCCTGCGCGCCATCCCGTGGGTCTTCGGCTGGACCCAGTCACGGCAGATCGTGCCCGGCTGGTACGGCGTCGGCTCCGGCCTCAAGGCCCTGCGCGAAGCCGGACTCGACACCGTCCTCGACGAGATGCACGAGCACTGGCACTTCTTCCGCAACTTCCTCTCCAACGTGGAGATGACGCTCGCCAAGACCGACCTGCGCATCGCCCGGCACTACGTCGACACACTCGTCCCCGACGAACTGAAGCACGTCTTCGACGCCATCGAGGCCGAGCACGCCCTGACCGTACGGGAAGTCCTCAAGGTCACCGGCTCCACCGAACTGCTCGGCACCAGCCCGGTACTCCAGCAGACCTTCGCCATCCGCGACGCCTACCTGGACCCGATCTCCTACCTCCAGGTCTCCCTGCTGGCCCGCCAGCGCGAGGCGGCCGAGCGCGGCGAGGAAGCCGACCCGCTGCTCGCCCGCGCCCTGCTCCTCACCGTCAACGGCGTCGCGGCAGGACTCCGCAACACCGGCTGACCGTAGAGGACGTACGGACGTACGGAAGGGCCCCCGGGGCGGTCCCGCTACAGCGCGACGAACGTCGCCACCAGCAGGACCGCCCCCGCCGTACCCACACCCCACGCCGTCCGCGACATCCGCAGCCCGCCGCCGATCACGAACGCGGCCAGCACCATCGCCCCGCCCAACGGCACCCACGCATGCAGAAAGCCCGGCAACCCCGTGCGGACCACCGCATCGGAACCGGGCTTCACCACGACAGCGAAACGCTCCCCCTCCCGCGCCGCGACGGACCGGTCCACGCTCACCCGCGGACGCTCCCGCGACACCGCGTCCGGCTCGAACGAACCGGTGCACGTCTCCTCGCCGCACCCCGTCACCGTCACCGTGCCGTGGTCACGCCCCTTGGCCAGAACGATGTGGTGCGCCGTGTTCCACGACGACCACGCACCGGCGACCAGCAGCACCAGGACGACCAGCCCCATGGCCACCCGACGGCCCGCGAGCGCCGCACGCTGCGAAGAGCTCCGTTTCATGGGGGCCGATCCTTGGCCAGACCCCCACCCGCGGTCAACCTGTGGCCGAAAAACGCCCCACCAGGGAAGGGAATGTCAGGAGTTGCGGAGGGGAGACAGGGCGCCTCAGGAGTTGTGGCGCCTCAGGAGTTGTACGCGCTCTGCGCCCGCTCCAGCCCCTCCGCCAGCAGACACTCCACCGCGTCCGCCGACCGGTCCACCAGGAACGCCAGCTCCTTGCGCTCGGTCGACGAGAAGTCCTTCAGCACGAAATCCGCGACCTGCATCCGCCCCGGTGGCCGCCCGATCCCGAACCGCACCCGGTGATAGTCCGGACCCATCGCCTTCGTCATCGACTTCAGCCCGTTGTGCCCGTTGTCACCGCCACCCAGCTTCAGCCGCAGCATCCCGTAATCGACGTCCAGCTCGTCATGGACCGCCACGACATGATCCGTCGGCACCTTGTAGAAGTCCCGCAGCGCCGTCACCGGCCCGCCCGACAGATTCATGTACGACATCGGCTTCACCAGGATCACCCGGCGGCTCCCCGGACCCGGCGGACCCACCCGCCCCTCGACGACCTGCGCCTGCGCCTTCTGCGCCCGCTTGAACTTCCCGCCGATCCGCGTCGCCAGCAGATCGGCGACCATGAACCCGACGTTGTGCCGGTTCGCCGCGTAGTCGGGGCCGGGATTGCCCAGGCCCACGATGAGCCAGGGGTCGGTGGCGTCGGACATCAGCGCTCGGTCTCCTCGCACGCAGGGGATGGCAGGGACAGCAGGGACAGCAGGGATGGCATGCAGGCATGGCAGGCATGGCAGGCAAACGGGGCGGCGGCTCCCGGAAGGGAACCACCACCCCGTCAGTCAAGCAGGTGGAACGGTGAGCGGTACGACTCAGGCCTCGGCGGCTTCGCCGGCCTCGTCCGCGGACGGCTCCTCGGCCTGCGCGGCGACGACCTGGATCACGATGGCGTCCTCGTCACCGGCGAGCACGGAGCCCTTCGGCAGCGCGATGTCCTTCGCCTGGATCGAGTCACCGGCGTCCAGACCCGCGACGGAGACCGTCACGGACTCGGGGATGTGGGTGGCCTCGGCCTCGACGAGCAGCGTGTTCAGCACGAACTCGAGCAGGTTGGCGCCCGGCGCCAGGTCGCCCTCGGCGTGCACCGCGATCTCGACGTTGACCTTCTCGCCGCGCTTCACGGTCAGCAGGTCGACGTGCTCGATGGTGCTGCGGAGGGGGTGACGCTGCACAGCCTTGGGGATGACCAGCGCGTCCTTGCCGTCGATCTCCAGACCGATCAGGACGTTCGCCGTACGCAGCGCCAGCAGCAGCTCGTGGCCCGGCAGCGTGACGTGAACCGGCTCGGCGCCGTGGCCGTAGACGACCGCGGGAACACGGTTGGCGCGACGCACACGGCGGGCGGCGCCCTTGCCGAACTCGGTACGGACCTCGGTGGCGAGCTTGATCTCAGCCATGGTTGCACTCCTCGTCAGGTGGGTGAGCCGTCGGGAGACGGAACACGAACGGTCACCCGGCCCACGACAGGCCTGCTACGAAGAGCGCGTCGATAACGGACCGCCGTACACACAGGTACGGCCTCCCTCGCCGAGCAACTCGCTGAGTCTACCCGGCGGGGAGGCCGCACCCCAAAGTGGATCACCGGAGAGTGATCGACACCGCTGTCAGCCCTGCTCCTCGAAGAGGCTCGTCACCGAACCGTCCTCGAACACCTCACGCACCGCACGCGCGATCGTCGGCGCGATCGAGAGCACCGTGATCTTGTCCAGCTCCAGCTCACCCGGGGTCGGCAGCGTGTCCGTGAACACGAACTCGCTCACCTTCGAGTTCTTCAGCCGGTCCGCCGCCGGACCCGACAGCACCCCGTGCGTCGCCGTCACGATGACGTCCTCCGCACCGTGCGCGAACAGCGCGTCCGCTGCGGCGCAGATCGTGCCACCGGTGTCGATCATGTCGTCGACCAGCACACAGACCCGGCCCTCGACGTTGCCCACGACCTCGTGGACCGAGACCTGGTTCGGCACGTCCTTGTCACGACGCTTGTGCACGATCGCCAGCGGCGCGTCCAGCCGGTCGCACCAACGGTCGGCGACCCGCACCCGGCCCGCGTCCGGCGACACGATCGTCAGCTTGGAACGGTCGACCTTCGCGCCCACGTAGTCCGCCAGGATCGGCAGCGCGAACAGGTGGTCCACCGGACCGTCGAAGAAGCCCTGGATCTGGTCCGTGTGCAGATCGACGGTGAGGATCCGGTCCGCACCCGCCGTCGCCATCAGATCCGCCACCATGCGCGCCGAGATCGGCTCACGGCCACGGTGCTTCTTGTCCTGGCGGGCATAACCGTAGAACGGCACGATCACCGTGATGGAGCGGGCCGAAGCGCGCTTCAGCGCGTCCAGCATGATCAACTGCTCCATGATCCACTTGTTGATCGGAGCCGTGTGGCTCTGGATCAGGAAGCAGTCCGCGCCACGTGCCGACTCCTGGAACCGCACATAGATCTCACCGTTGGCGAAATCGAAGGCCTTCGTCGGCACGAGACCGACTCCCAGCTGATGGGCGACCTCCTCGGCAAGCTCGGGGTGGGCGCGGCCGGAGAAGAGCATCAGTTTCTTCTCGCCGGTCGTCTTGATCCCGGTCACAGCACAGTCTCCTCAGACGTGTATCTGGCGCTGCACGCATAGGTCCCGATGTGCAACGAGCCAGCCGAAATGGGTGAGCATCTATCACGGTACGCCGTCACCGGCGCACCTGTTTCCGGTCAGCTTTGCCCGTCGGTCTCCTGCGACGACGCCTGAGCGGCCTGCGCGGCGGCGCTGCCCGGCCGCTTCCGCGCCACCCAACCCTCGATATTCCGCTGCTGGCCCCGCGCCACGGCCAGCGAACCGGCGGGCACGTCCTTGGTGATGACGGACCCGGCGGCGGTGTAGACCCCGTCCCCGACCGTGACGGGCGCCACAAACATATTGTCCGAACCGGTACGGCAGTGAGAGCCGATCGTCGTGTGGTGCTTCGCGACACCGTCGTAGTTCACGAAGACGCTCGCCGCACCGATGTTGGTGTGATCACCGATCGTCGCGTCACCGACGTAACTCAGATGCGGGACCTTGGTCCCTTCCCCGATCGTCGCGTTCTTCATCTCCACGTACGTACCGGCCTTGGCCTTCGTCCCCAGCCGGGTGCCCGGCCGCAGATAGGCGTACGGGCCGACGAGCGCCCCCGCCCCGATCTCGGCCGAGTCCGTCACGGAGTTGTCCACCCGGGCGCCGGCCCCGACGACGGTGCTCTCGATCCGCGAGTTCGGACCCACCTCGCTGTCCTCCGCGAGGTGCGTGGTCCCCAGCAGCTGGGTCCCCGGGTGCACGACCGCGTCCCGCTCGTACGTCACGGTCGCGTCGATCAGCGTGGACGACGGGTCCACCACGGTCACGCCCGCGAGCATCGCCCGCTCCAGAAGCCGCTCGTTGAGCAGCCGGCGCGCCTGCGCCAACTGGAGCCGGTTGTTGATGCCGAGGATCTCCCGGTGGTCGCCCGCCACGGAGGCCCCGACCCGGTGCCCGGCCTCGCGCAGGATGGACAGCACGTCGGTGAGGTACTCCTCGCCCTGGCTGTTGTCGGTGCGCACCTTGCCCAGCGCGTCGCCCAACAGCCGCCCGTCGAACGCGAACACCCCGGAGTTGATCTCCCGGATCGCCCGCTGCTCGTCGGTGGCGTCCTTGTGCTCGACGATCTCGGTGACCGCACCGGTGGCGGGGTCGCGCACGATGCGCCCGTAGCCGGTGGAGTCGGGGACCTCGGCGCTCAGGACGGTGACCGCGTTGGCGTCGGCGGCGTGGGTGGCGGCGAGCGCGCCGAGCGTCTCGCCGGACAGCAGGGGGGTGTCCCCGCAGACGACGATCACGGTGCCCTCGACGGCCCCGCCGAGCTCTTCGAGCCCCATGCGGACGGCGTGCCCGGTGCCGTTCTGCTCGGCCTGGAAGGCGGTGCGCACGGGGGCGTCGCCGGCGTTCAGGTGCGCGGTGACCTGCTCACTGGCATGGCCGACGACCACGACGAGGTGCTGGGGGTCCAGCTCACGGGAGGCGGCGACGACATGTCCGACGAGCGAGCGCCCGGAGATCTCGTGCAGAACCTTGGGTGTCTTCGACTTCATGCGGGTGCCCTCACCCGCTGCGAGGACGACGACGGCTGCCGGGCTGGTTGCGCTCACGGATGTGCCCTTCGGCTTCGGGTGGTGGTCATCCGCAGGATACCGGGGGTGTTTCCGGTGGAAACGGGGGCGGGCCCCGACCTGTGTGGTCGGGGCCCGATGCGTGAGCTCCGCCGGCTGGATTCGAACCAGCGTCTCAAGGCTCCAAAGGCCTGCGGGATGCCGCTACCCCACGGCGGATCACGCCTCAACCCTACCGGGTCGATCACCACTTCTGAGCCTGGAGGTGGCCCCTGCGGCGATCCCGGACCACCACCCTTCGATGCGGCGGTAGAGGGTGGCACCCTTGGCGACTCGGATGACCAGACACCCGCGATACGCCTCGCCCACATTCTTCCGGATGGTTCGTGGATTGTGCTTCTTGAGGGTTGTTTTCCGGAGGGCGGACACCTCGATGCCGACCAGGTCGGCCCAGTACCTCTCGGCGGCTGGGACGTCTGCGGTTTCGTGGATCATCACCCGGTAGGAGAGCCGGTCCCGGGATACGTCCAGCAGATCCAGCCAGGCCAGATAGACGGCTATGACATCCGGGTCGCTGTTGATGAACGTGACGTTCTCGCGCCGGTCGTAGACCTTGTCCTTGCTTCCTTCCGCCCAGTACAGGGCAACGCCGGTGTAGAAGAGCTCCTGGTCCGACATGGTCACGGTCTCGTCCCGCGCGACCGCCTTCGTGTGCTGCCGCTCCTTGTCCCGTACCGCCAGTTCGTGGTCCCAGCGCATCCGCCCCGCAAGGCGCGCCTGCTCGATCGCGTCAAGGCTGCGCTCCGGCTTCGGCAGATCCCGTACCCACAACGAGATGGACCCCTTGGAGCAGCCCAGCTCCACCTGGATCTGGTCGTACGTCATCCCCTGGAGTCGCAGTTCCCGGGCCTTCGCCCGTACGTCGTCCTTGGCGTTCGGGCGCTTCGTCCACTCCGGGGCGGGTTCGCCCTGGAGGAGCCGGTTGAGGATGTCGTTGTTGTCGACGTGGAGCCGGTCGCGGATCTGGCGGCGGCTGAGCCCCTCCCGGCGCAGCGCCACCGCCTGCTCGCGCAGGCCCTCGAAGTCGGCGTACTTGCTTGTGGTTTCCGTCATACGGGGATCGTCGTCCGGAATGCGAACGTCCGGGTCGAAAGTGCGGTCGATTCGCCATTTCAGGCGATCGGCATGTGTTTCGTGCTTGTTCGAACGCGGAACGTGCTGTTGCCGGTCACCGGAAATTGGGATGCGTCCGCCCGTAGGCTGGATGCCATGACCGCAACGGGGGCAGACCGGGAAGCGGCGGGAACGACCACCCGCGGCTACTGGTGGTGGGAGCGGCGACGCGGTGTCGCCCTGGACGTGGGGCTGGCGCTGGTGTCGGCGCTGGAGTGTGGCCTGGAGGGGGTGGAGTTCGCCCGGAACACCGGGATGCCGGTGCCGGTGGGCGTGGTGTTCGGACTGCTGGCGGGTTCGGTGCTGCTGGTGCGTCGGCGGTGGCCGATCGCCGTGGTGCTCGTGACGATCGCGATGACGCCCGCCGAGATGGGCTTCCTGATGGCCCTCGTGGGCCTCTACACGCTGGCGGCGTCCGAGGTGCCGCGCCGGATCACCGTCGTGCTGGCGGGGATGGCGTTGGTGGGGACGTTCATCGTCACCTGGGTGCGGTTGCGGCAGAGTGTGGCCGAGCAGGCCGACTTCGGGCCGGGGGACTGGTACGTCCCGCTGATGTCCGGATTCATGGCGGTGGGGCTCACGGCCCCGTCGGTGTTGTTCGGCCTCTACACAGGGGCCAGGCGCCGTCTGATGGAGAGCCTGCGGGAGCGGGCCGATTCGCTGGAGCGGGAGCTGTCGCTGCTCGCGGACCGGGCCGAGGAGCGGGCCGAGTGGGCGCGTACGGAGGAGCGGACCCGGATCGCCCGGGAGATGCACGACGTGGTGGCCCACCGGGTGAGCCTGATGGTGGTCCACGCCGCGGCGCTCCAGGCGGTCGCGCCGAAGGATCCGGCGAAGGCCGTGCGTAATGCGGCGCTGGTCGGGGACATGGGGCGGCAGGCGTTGACGGAGTTGCGCGAGATGCTCGGGGTGTTGCGCACGGGGGACGCGTTGACCGCGCCGGCCGCCGCGGGGGCGGTTCCGCTGGCGTCGGTGCGGAAGGCGGCTGTCGCGGCCGCCGCCACCGTCGCGTCGGAGGACGGGCCCCGGCTGCATGAGCTGGAGGCGTTGGTGGCGCAGTCGCGGCAGGCGGGGATGGTCGTGGAGCTGTCGGTGGACGGTGCGGCGCGGCCGTATCCGCCGGAGGTGGAGCAGACGGCGTTCCGGGTGGTGCAGGAGGCGTTGACGAACGTGCACAAGCATGCGGCGGGCGCGAAGACGTGGGTGCGGCTGGCGCATCGGGAGGCCGAGGTCGCGATGCAGGTGGAGAACGGTCCTTCGGACTCGGCGGCGGCGGACGCGGGGCTGCCGAGCGGGGGGAACGGGCTGGTGGGGATGCGGGAGCGGGTGCTGGGGCTGGGGGGTGTGTTCGTGTCCGGTCCCACGGACGCGGGGGGCTTCCGGGTTTCGGCGGTGCTCCCGGACGCGCTGGGCGACGCCTGAAGCCGAGGTGTGGGGGCCGCACCTTTCAGCCTGCCCGGCGTGGGCTGCCCGCTTCGGCCCGCTCGTGTGGAGGGCCGCCCGTTTCAGCCCGTCCGGCGTTGGCCCCCCGCTTCGGCCCGCTTGCGTGGGGCCGCACATTGCAGCTCGTCCGGTGTGGGCTGCCTCCGGCCTGCTTGCGTGGGGCCGCACCTTTCAGCCTGCCCGGCGTGGGCTGCCCGCTTCGGCCCGCTTGTGTGGAGGGCCGCACATTTCAGCCCGTCCGGCGTTTGAGGACGGAACCCTGGGCGTGGGGAGCGGCGACCCTTCCGGGGCCGGGAAGCGATGGTGCCTCTCCGCGTCCCGGAAGTGATGGTGCCCGTTCGTCCCGGGCGACGGTTCCGTCCTCAAGCGCCGGACGGGCTGGAGGGTGTGGCCGGGGGCGTCGTCAAGCGCCGGACGGGCCGGAGGGGTGGCCGGGCAGGCCGGGATCAGGCGGAGGTCAGGCGGGCCGGTTGGGTGCCGGTTACCAGGGTGGCCAGGGCCTCGTCGATGTCCTGGCCCAGGAACCAGTCGCCCGTGTGGTCGATGCTGTACACCCGGCCCTCCGTGTCGATCGCCAGGACGGCCTGCTCCTCGCCCTCCGCCCCGAGCGGGCTGACCTCCGTCTCCAGGGCGCGGCCGAGGTCCGCGAGGGTCCGCGCCAGGTGGAGGCCGCTGAGCGGGTCGATGCGCACGGCGGCGGGCGCGATCTGCCGGCCGGGTGCGGACGCGGTGATGTGGAGGCCGCCGAACTCCGCCCAGGCCTCGACCGCGGCCGGGAAGACCGCGTGCTGGTGGCCGGCCGGTGAGGCGTGGGAGCGCAGGGCGTCGGCCCATTCCTCGGCCTGGCGGATGTCCCAGCGTCCGGGCTGCCAGCCCGCTTCGCGCAGGGCGGCGTCGACGGCGACGGGGAATCGGGTGGAGGAGTGCTGCTGGCGGTCGGGCATCGGTGGGCGGTCAGCCCTTCTCGGCGGTGGTCGCGGTGCCGGTGGAGGTCAGGTCGACGGGGCGTACGCCGAAGTGGGACAGGAGTGCGGAGCAGGAGCGGCAGGGTGGTGCGTAGCTGCCGTGGAGGGGGTCGCCGTCCTCGCGGATGCGGCGGGCGGTGAGCCGGGAGTGTTTGAGCGCGCGGCGCGCTTCCCCGTTGGTCAGGGGTTTTCGCTGGGCGCGTTTGGAGCGCCCGCTCTCGGCGGCGGTGAGTTGGCGTGAGAGCAGTATGGCTTCGGGGCAGCGGCCGGTGAAGCGTTCGCGCTGGCCGCTGGTGAGGGTGTCGAGGAAGTCCTGGACGAGCGGGTGCAGCACCGGTGGCTGGTCCCCCTTGCCGGCGGTGCAGGTCAGCGTCTCGCCGCGTACGGACAGCGCGGCGGCCACGGCGGGGAGAATCCCGTCGCGGCGGTGGATCAGTCGGGGCGTACGGCTGGTTTCGGTGCTGCTCCAGCTGAGGCGCGGATCCCCTGATGTGACGGTTTGTGTGGAATGCATCGTGCTGACGTCCCTCCCTGCAATCCCCCGAGTTGCGGGGACAGCCTGCCAAATGTGCCAGGTGGTGGGGAAGCTGGGTCGGGCAAACGTGTCCGCGTGTCGCCCCGAGGTGCGGGGCTGCCGCCTCACCGTCACGCGAATGTGACCGTTCGTGACGGTTCCGGCGGGACGGGATCCGCTGGTGCCCCACCGCTTAGGCTGTGCGGAACACCGGACGCAGCAGGGGGCAACAGCCATGACGACAGGTCGGCTCGGGCAGCAAGCCGCGCCACCGAACGCCGCCTACGCCGGGCAGGTCGTGAACTTCCCGGACCCGGTCCGGGCGTCCCGTCACCCCAGAGGGGTGCGGATGGACGGGAGCGGCCACCCGGTTCTTTCGCCGTACGCGCGTGCCGCCGCCGAGATCGCCGATCCGCCTCCGGGCTTCGGTATCGATGAGCTGCGCCTCACCGACTATGTGTCGGCGAACGCGGCGTTGGCGGCGAGCGGTCACGACCTGTGGGACACGATTCCCGCGGTGGCGACCCCGCACGGCTGGACCTGGCATCACGTGCCGGGCGGTCGGCGGATGGAGCTGGTGCCGGTCGAGGTGAAGGCGCTGCTGCGTCATCACGGCGGTCTGGCGGGTACGGACGTGGATCAGGACCGGCGTGGCACCCGCCCGTTGCAGGAGACCCGCCCGGCGCACTTCCGGCTGCCCAGGGGTGCGGCCGCGGTGAGCGAGCAGCAGGTCCAGGGTGTCGAGGAGGACCTCGGGTACCGGCTGCCGGGTGCGTACCGCTCGTTCCTGAAGGCGGCGGGCGGTTCGGCCCCGGTGGGCGCGGCGTTGGACGCGGAGCTGGGGCTGCTGGTGGACCAGCCGTTCTTCACGGTGCGTGACGAGGCCGCGGTGAACGATCTGGTGTACGTGAACAAGTGTCTGCGGGACCACTTCACCAAGGATTTCCTGGGCGTCGCGTTCGTCCAGGGCGGGATTCTCGCTGTGAAGGTGCGCGGCCAGGACCCTGGTTCGGTGTGGTTCTGCCCGTACGACGATGCCCGGGACCAGGACGGCTGGAGTGTCCAGGAGCGTGTGGAGCGGCTGTTGCTGCCCTGCGGTGCGGACTTCGACGCCTTCCTCCAGCGGTTGGCGGGCAATCCGCCGGAGTTGGAGACCGTGGCGAACCTGATGGTGGACGGTGGCTTCGCGCGCGCCGTCCCGGTGGAGGGGTGAGCGCGGTGGTGACTTTCGCGCAGGCGCAGGAGCGGGCGGACGAGTGGGTCAACGGTGACGTGCCCGCGTATCAGCACCGTGAGGTGCGGGTCCGTGAGTTCGAGCTGGGTTTCGTGGTGTGGGCCGAGGACCGGGCGGAGGGCCCTGTTTCGGACGGGGGCCGTCAGCGGCTGGTGATCGCGCGGGACAGCGGTGAGGCGACGTTGTGGCCGGGGTTGCCGGTGGGTGAGGTGATCCGGCGGTACGAGGAGGAGTACGGGACTCCGGCCGGTGTGCCTCTCGCGGCTCCCGAGCCGCCGCAGCGGGTGGATCTGAATCAGACGTCGTTCCTGTTGACGCCGCCGGAGTGGCTCCAGGAGGCGGCGGACAAGCTGGGGATTCCGGATCATCGTGCGGAGCGCCGGGAGTCGGCGGAGGCGGCCGCGGCCGCCTCCGGTGCGCCGACCGCCCCTGCCGCTTCCGCTTCCGTTTCCGCTCCGGCTCCGGCTTCCGCTCCCGTTTCCGAGCGCGGGCCCGTGTCCTCCGCTGTCGCGGACGTGTCGTCGCCGCCTTCCTCGCCCGCTTCCGTCGGGGGTTCCGCCGCTTCGTGGCCCGCTGCCGGTGGTGGCGACGCCCACGAGCCCACGGCCTCCGACGGTGTGCCCGCGGGGGCGACCCCCTGGGCGGGTACGGACACCAACTCGGACTCCGACGACGGGGCGGTTCCGCTGCCGGCGACGGTGTTCGCGCCGCCGCTGTCGGGCACGGACGACGAGGAGGCCCCGCCGCCGGTCGTCCCGGCGGAGGCGCCCACGGCCCTGATGTCCGGGGGCAGTCAGCTGCCGCGTACGCAGGTGGCGCAGGCGCTCCGCCCGGACCAGGGTCCCCCGGGTGGGGCCGGTGACATCGCGGACGCGGCCACCAGCAAGGCGGTCGCGCCGCCGCGCGGGGCTCGTGGGGCCGGTTCGTCGACCCCGCCGCCGCCCGGTGCCCCGGGGGTTCCGGGGATGCCGCCCGGTGCGACGCCGCCGCCTTCGGGTCCGGGTGCGCCCGGTGCTCCGGCGGGCGGGTACCTCCCGACGCAGCTCGTGTCCCAGCTCGGTCCGCCCGGTGCCACACCGCCGGGTCCGCCGCCGGGTTCCACCCCGCCTCCCGGACCTCCCGGCCCGCCCGGCCCGCCCGGTCCTCCTGGTTCCACGCCGCCTCCGGGCGGGGGGATGCACCATGCCGCGACGATGTTCGCCGACGGGAGCAGCATCGGTGCGGGCGTCGCGGGTGCGCCCAGGCCGCCGGGTCCGCCCGGTGCCCCGGGGGTCCCGCAGCCTCCCGGTCCGCCCGGTGTTCCGGGTGCGCCGCAGCCTCCCGGTCCGCCGGGTCCGCCGCCCGGTTCCACGCCGCCTCCCGGTGGCGGGGTGCACCACGCGGAGACGATGTTCGCGGCTCCGGGGAAGGTCGGGCCGCCGGGTCCTCCTGGTCCGCCCGGGGCCCCTGGCGCTTCGCCGGTGGGGGCCCCCGGTCCCGTACCGCAGCCGCCTGGTCCGCCCGGTCCGCCGCCCGGTGGGCACACTCCGCCGCCGGCGGCGTACGGCTATCCGCAGCAGCCCACCGGTCAGCCGACCGTGGGCCCCGGCTACCAGGCCGTGCTGCGGTTCCGGGCTCCGGACGGCAGCGAGCAGCAGCTGATCCGCCGTTCGGCGCCGGGCACCCCGCACCCCGAGTGGCAGATGCTGCACGAGCTGCGGGCGATGAACGTGCCGCCGCAGCAGGTCATCGAGCTGCACACGGAGCTGGAGTCCTGTGAGCTGCCGGGCGGGTACTGCGCCCGGATGATCCGGGAGACCTGGCCGCAGGTGCGGATCACCAGCGTCGCTCCGTACGGCACGGATCACGCCAGTCGGCAGCAGGGCATGCGGCATCTGCTGACGCACCAGGGCGAGCTGCACCAGGTCGCGGACGGCCCTGCGCGGCCGGCGCCGGTGCGGGCGCCGCTGCCGCAGATGCCGCCCGCGCCCGCGCTGCCGCCGGAGGCGGTGGCCGAGGAGTTGGCGCAGGCGTTCGGTCCGCAGGGCATCCTGCGGTTCGACCAGCGGGCGGTGTCCCGTCAGGGGGTGCCGGAGATCGTCGCGCACACCCTGGTGTGGGCGGGGCTGCCCGCCGATTTCGGGCCGTTTTTCTGGGCGCAGCCGGGGCAGCCGGTGGTGCCGACGCTGGCCGAGCTGGCGGCGCAGCGTCAGGTGCGGCCCGCGCCGGACGCGGGGTCGTATCTGGTGATGGGCACGGACTTCGGCCGGGCGATCTGTGTGCAGTACGGGACGGCGAACATCGTGGCGGTGCCGGTGGAGGCGGGCCCCGGCGGGCAGTCGGTGCCGCCGCAGTTCGTGAACACCGGGCTGCCGGAGTTCGTGCGGTCGATGGCGTTGCTGGGCCGGATGTGGCGGCTGCGGTTCGGCCTGAACCCGGAGCAGGCGGGCCGCTGGACCGTCGATTTCCAGGCACAGCTGGTGGCGCTGGACCCGGCGGCGCTGGCGTCGCCGGAGAGCTGGTGGTCGGTGCTGCTGGAGCAGATGTGGGACGGCCTGATCTGAGCCGTACGCGGAGCTGAGCGGCGAGCGCGTACGAGGCGCCCGGACCCGGAAGGGCCCGGGCGCCTCCTTGCGTACCGGGGTGCACCGGGATGTGTACCGGGACGCCTGGCCGATGATCACCGGTTCGCCCGGATCTGTGATGCCGGTCGCTTCCGGCCGGAATGCCGCTGATCGATTCCGACTTCCGGCACCAATTGCCGCATCCTTGACGTGTTACGGGTGTCGGAGCGTGGCAGAGCGTGTCGGCGGGTCGGAGAGAGGTTTCAGGGATGAGTGCTGGACCGGTGTCCGCGTACGACGTCGTCGGTGTGCGGGGGCGTGGTTACCGCCCGGAGCAGGTGGACCGGGCGACGGCCACCCTGATCGCCGAGCGGGACGGGGCGCTCGCCGAGCTCGCCCGGCTGACGGGCCGGGTGGAGGAGCTGCTCGCCGAGTCCGCCCGGCTGGCGGAGACCGTCGCGACGCTGCCCGTGCAGGACTACGCGGAGCTGGGGGAGCGGGCGCAGCGGATCCTGGCGCTGGCAGAGAGCGAGGCGGAGGCCCTGCACGCCGACGCGGTCGCGGCGGGCCAGGCGCTGCGGGACGCGGCCGAGGCGGCGGGCCGGGCGGCCGGGGACGCGGCGCGCGAGGCGGCCGGCGAGGTGCGTGGGGCGGCGGACCGGGCGGCCGACGAGCGGGTGGCCGGGGCGGTCCGGGAGGCGGAGGGCCTGCTCGCCGCGGCCCGGCAGGACGCCGAGGAGGTGCGGGCGGCGGCCGCTTCCGCGATGGCGGCGATCCGTGACCGTACGGCGAGCGTGCTGGCCCACCAGGAGCAGGAGCAGGCGGAGCGTCTCAAGGCGGCCGAGGCCGAACTGGCCGCCGAGGACGCGGCGTCGGAGGCCCGGTTCGCGGGGCTGACCGAGCGGGCGGAGGCGCTGCTCGCGGAGGCGGGCCGGGACCTCGCCGCCACGCAGGAGGCGGCCCGGCACGGCCAGGAGGACGCGGAGGCGCGGGCGGCGGAGCTGCTGGCCGAGGCCCGGGTCCGCGAGGAGCGGGTGGTGCGGGAGACGGAGCGGATCCTGCGGGAGCACGACGAGGGCCGCGAGGAGGCCCAGGCGCACATGGCGCATGTGCGCAGCTCGCTGGCGGCGCTGACGGGGCGGGTGGCGTCGGAGGACTGAGGACTGAGGACTGAACGGGTACCGGCAGGTCGCAAAGTCCCGGCAGTCGCAACGGGTGGCAACTCTTGACGAACGCGTGTTCTCAGGAGGTGATGGAAGCGTTCAGTTCCCACGTATCCGTTCCCCGTTCAGCAGGGAGTGTGCATGTCGGTCCCAGCGCCGGACATTTTGTCACCGGAGTTCGAGAAAGATCCGTATCGGGCGTATCGCCTGATGCGTCAGGACACGCCTCTGATGTGGCACGAGGCCACCGGAAGTTACATCGTCTCGCGTTACGAGGACGTCGAGCGCGTCTTCAAGGACAAAGAAGGCGAATTCACCACGGAGAACTACGACTGGCAGATCGAGCCCGTGCACGGGCGGACGATTCTCCAGCTCAGCGGGCGTGAGCACGCCGTGCGTCGGGCCCTGGTCGCGCCGGCCTTCCGGGGCAGCGACCTGCGCGAGAAGTTTTTACCGGTCATCGAGCGCAATTCGCGCGAATTGATCGACAGGTTCCGCGATGCGGGTTCCGTCGATCTGGTCGCCGACTATGCCACCCGCTTTCCTGTCAACGTCATTGCCGACATGCTCGGACTGGACAAGTCCGACTATGAGCGCTTTCACGGCTGGTACACGGCCGTCATCGCGTTTCTCGGCAATCTCTCCGGTGATCCGGAGGTGACCCGGGCCGGTGAGCGTACGCGCGTCGAGTTCGCCGAGTACATGCTGCCGATCATCCGGAAGCGGCGGGAGGCGCCGGGCGACGATCTGCTGTCGACCCTGTGCACCGCGGAGGTCGACGGCGTCCGGATGGGCGACGAGGACATCAAGGCGTTCTGCAGTCTGCTGCTGGCCGCCGGGGGCGAGACCACCGACAAGGCCATCGCCGGTATCTTCACCAATCTGCTGAGCCACCCCGAGCAGTTGGAGGCGGTCCGCGCCGATCGCACCCTGATACCCCGGGCCTTCGCCGAGACGCTGCGCTACACGCCGCCGGTCCACATGATCATGCGCAAGTCGGCGACGGAGGTGGCGCTCGGCGGCGGCACCGTACCGGCGGGTTCCACCGTCACGTGTCTGATAGGCGCCGCCAACCGTGACGAGGACCGCTACCGGAATCCCGATGTCTTCGACATCTTCCGTGAGGACCTGACCGCCACGAACGCCTTCTCGGCTGCGGCCGACCATCTCGCCTTCGCGCTCGGCCGGCACTTCTGCGTCGGTGCTCTGCTGGCCAAGGCCGAGGTGGAGATCGGGGTGGGCCAGTTGCTGGACGCGATGCCGGATCTGCGGCTGGCCGAAGGCTTCGACCCGGTGGAGCGGGGTGTCTTCACCCGGGGGCCGCAGAGCCTGCCGGTCCGCTTCACGCCGGTGTCCGGCTGACCGGAACGTCGGCTGTCCGACTGTCCGGCTGACCGGAACGTCGACGTCGACCCGAGCGGCCGGATCCGCCACGGACTCCGGCCGCTCGCACCGAATCGGTGCCGACGGACCCGCCCTAGTGGGCCATCGGGCTGAACTGGACGGGCAGCGTCGACAGCCCGCGCATCCAGATCGAAGGACGCCAGGAGAGCTCCGCCGGCTCGACCGCCAGCATCAGGTCCGGCAACTGTTCCAGCAGCGTCTCCACCGCCGTACGGGCCATCACGTCGGCCAGCAGCGGCGCGGGGTAGGGGCAGCGGTGTTCACCGCCGCTGAACGACAGGTGCGCGGAGTTCTCGGCGCCGACGTAACTCTCCGGCCAGATCTCCGGGTCGGTGTTGGCCGCGGCGAGCCCGAGGACCAGGCAGTCGCCCGCCCGGATGTGCCGGCCGCCGAGCTGGGTGTCCCGTACGGCCCAGCGGCCGATGAAGTTCTGCGTCGGGGTGTCGAGCCACAGCACCTCGTTGAGCGCCTCGCCGACGCTGAGCCGCCCGCCGGAGACGTTCAGCGCGAAGCGTTCGTCCGTCAGGAGCAGCCGCAGGGTGTTGCAGATCCAGTTCGCGGTGGGCTGCTGGGCGGCGGCGATCACGGAGATCAGGTCCTGGACGATCTCCTCGTCCGTGAGGCCGGCCCCGTGCGTCACCATGCGGGAGGTGACGTCGGTGCCGGGCGCCGCCCGCTTGTCCTTGACCAGTTGGCGCAGCCGGTCGCCGACGCGCCCGTAGGCCGCCACCGGGTCGTCGCCCTCGCCGGCGTCGAGGGAGATGCGCAGGTCGTCCACCAACTGCTGGGTGTCGGAGCCCGACACCGGCATGCCGCACATCTGGACCACGGCCCGCATCGGCAGGGCGTGGACGTAACTGCTCATCAGTTCCGTCCGGCCGCTTCCGGCGAACTCCGCGATGAGCCGGTCGGCGATGCGCCGGCAGTCGCGTGCCAGCTCGAACTGGTCGATGCCTTCGAGGGCTTCGGTGATGACGCCGGCCCTGCGCCGGTGTTCGTCGCCCTCGGTGAAGAGCACCGACGGCTGGTAGCCGACGAACGGCATCAGCGGCCAGTCCGGGGGGATGGTCTCCCACTGGTTCCAGCGGCGCGAGTCCCGCGCGAACAGCTCGTCGTGCGTGGTGACATAGGACAGTTCGGCGTAGCCGAGGACCAGCCAGGCCGGAACGTCACCGTCGAGCAGGACCGGCGCCACCGCCCCGTGCTCCCGTCGCAGCGAGCGGTAGAGCTCGGTTGGCGTCTGCTGGTAGGAGGCTCCGGACAGCCGCACCGCGCCGGCGCCGCCACCGGCACCGACCGGGCAGCCGGAGGGGGCCCGGGGATCGAAGGAGGGACTGGAGGGACTGGAGGTGCTCATGGTGTCGTCTCCCGGGCGATGGCCATCGTGCGCAGATGGTCGACGAGCGTGATCAGGACGTTCTTGCTGGACCGCCGGACCCGGGCGTCGCAGTCGATCATCGGGATGTGCTCGGGCAGCGCCAGGGCCTGACGGATCTCGTCGAGGGGGTGGGCGAGGTCGTCGTCGAAGCGGTTGACCGCCACCACGAACGGGGTGCCGTGGTGTTCCAGCCGGTCGATCGCGTACCAGGAGTCGTCCATGCGGCGGGTGTCCACGAGGACCACGGCGCCGAGCGTGCCGGAGAACAGGCGGTCCCACAGGAACCAGAAGCGCTCCTGGCCCGGGGCGCCGAACAGGTACAGCACGATGCGCTCGTTGAGGCTGATGCGCCCGAAGTCGAAGGCGACCGTGGTGGTCGTCTTGCCGTCGACGCCGTCCGTCTCGTCGACGCCGACGCCCGCCTGCGTCATCACCTCTTCGGTGTTCAGCGGCCGGATCTCGCTCACCGAGTGGACGAGCGTGGTCTTGCCGACGCCGAATCCTCCGACGACGACTATCTTCAGGCCGGTTTCCGCGGCGTCGGCCAGCGGCGTGCGCCGGTCCGGCAGCTCATAGCTTCCGGAGTCCATGGAGCACCTCCTTCAGCAGGTCGGAGTCGGGGAGCGCGTTGGGCGATGCGGCCGAGCGCGGGTGGCGGGCGGTGATACGGCCCATGTCGTGGAGGTCGTCCAGCAGGATGCGGACCACGGTGACGGGGAGCGAGAGTTCGGCGGCGATCTCGACCACGGCGGTCGGGTGGCGGCACAGGTCGAGGATCCGCGCGTGCTCCGACTGCATTCCGGCGGTGGGCCGGCACTCGCTGACGACCAGGGTCACCAGGTCGAAGGAGTCCGCGGAGCGGCTGCGTCCGCCGGTGACCGTGTAGAGCCGGTCGGGAGCTCCGGTGTCGACGGGGCGAAGGGTCATGACGCGCTCCTCGGCACCTCGCCGCGTGGTGCGGCGCGCAGGTGCTCGCCGATCTGCTCGACCATCTCGGTCATCTGGTGGCCCACCACGCTGGGGTCGGCCTCCTCCGTGGCGACGACGGCCAGATGCGCGCCTTCACCGGCTTCGACGATGAAGAGCAGGCCGCCGTGGAACTCGGTCATCGAGTGCCGGACGCCTCCGGTGCTGTCGCCGAACTCGATGGAGGCGCCCTGGGCGAGCGCCTGCATGCCCGAGCAGATGGCCGCCAGTTGATCGGCCTGGTCGAGGGTGAGGTGCTCGGTCCAGCAGAGCTTGAGCCCGTCGCGTGACAGGGCCAGGGCGTGCCGGGTGCCGGGGGTCTGCTCGAGGAGCCTCTGCAGGAGCCAGGTGAGGCTGTTGTCTGTGGTCTGCATGACGAGTGACGGGACCGCGGCGCCGGGGGAGCGGCGAGGGCCCGCACCTCCAATCTCGGGTGTTCGAGCGAGCGCGTCCGGTGACCGGACACCGAACGGATGGGCGTTCCGGGTTACGGAGCGGTGGTCGGCGGTACGGTCCCGCCGTCGGGTCCTTCGGCTCTGCCGTCGGGGTCTCCGGCCCTGCCTTCGGGATATCCGGGAGCGCCTCCGGGACTGCCTGGACTGCCTCCGGGATTGCTCGCGGGCTTGGTGCCGCGCCGGAAGGCGCCGAACTGCTGTCCCGCGCTGCGTGGCGGTGAGGTCCGCGGCGCGTTGCCGCGCGGGTCCCCCGGAGCAGCGGGCGCGGGCGAGCCGCGGTGGCGGCCGCGCTCCCGGTCCGCCTCCGCCATGGTGCGGCCGGGGGTACGTACGGGCAGACCGCCGGGGGTGGAACTCACCGCCGGGCTTGCGGCCTCCCGCCCGTGCTCGCGCGGACGGACCACGAGGTGGTTCTCCGCCGGTGCGGGCGCCGGAGGCGTTACGGCGGTGGGCGCGTCCGCTCCGGGGCCGGAGGGCGTCAGGGGCGCGGGAGTGACGGGCGGCGGCGTGGAGGACGGTGACGGCTGTACGGGCGTGGGCTCGGGTGCGGCCGGAGGCGCCGGGGAAGGCGGTGCGGCGGGAGACGCCGGGGAAGCCGGTGCGGCGGGAGGCGCCTGGTAAGCCGGTGTGGCCGGTGCCGGGGAGGCGGGCGCAGGCGGCGTCGGGGCCGGCGCCTCTGCCTGTGCGGCTGAGGCGGGTGCGGCGACCGCCCGCTGAACCGGAGCCGGGTGGTTCTCCCGGGGCTCCTGCGCGATCAGATGCCGGGGCAGCAGGACGACCACGCCGGTGCCGCCGCGCGAGGACGGGCGGTAATTGACGCTGATCCGGTGCTTGAGCGCGAGCCGTCCGACGACGGCGAGGCCGAGCCGGGTGCCCTGGAGGGTCGCGAGGTCCGTCGTCCGGCCGGCGACGGAGTCCGCCGCCCGTCGCATCGCCGCGTCGGCCATCTTCAGACCGCTGTCCTCGATGGTGACGACGATGCCGGTGCCGCGTTCCTCGACGTAGACGTGCACCTCGTCGATGGGCGGGGAGAAGTTGGCGGCGTTGTCCATCAGTTCGGCGAGCAGGTGCATGACGCCTTCGGCGGCGAAGCCGGAGATGGAGACGTTGGAGGAGCAGTGCAGCCGTACGCGCTGGTAGGCGGCGATGCGGCCGACCGCGCCGCGCAGGATGCTCTCCATGACGATCGGCCTGTTCCAGGCGCGGCTCGGCCGGCCGCCCATCAGCAGTGCCAGCCGGTCGGTCATCAGGCCGAGCTGCGAGGTGCTGTGGTCCAGCTTCAGCAGATCCCCGAACACCTCTTCGCCGTGACGTTCCTGCATGTTCCGGAGATCGGCGAGCATGCTGACGGACTTCGCCTGGACCCGGCTGAGCGCCTTGGCCGACGCGGTCGTCGCCGCGAGAGCGCGGCGCTCGCTCAGGGCGAGCTCCCGGAGCACCGCCTCGACCGACGCGCGCAGCAGCGGCTGCTCCGGCAGGTATACCTCGGACTGCACGGTGGCGCCGGACTCGCCGTCACGGAGCCTGGCGACCACGCCCGGCAGCGTCTCACGCGTGAACCGGTCCACCTCGGATGTCAGCGCGTGCAGCTCCTCACGGAGCCGTGCGTTCTCCGCTCCCAGCTCGTCGTGGACCCGGGTGCTCTCCGTCCGCAGCGCGGCGGTCTGCTGCGCCTGCCCTTCGACCGTGGTCGCGAGGACGTGCAGCAGCTTGCGCTGGCGCGGGCTGCGCGGCAACGGGACCCGGCCGAGGGCGTCGGCGGCCTTCACCCCGCCGCGTACCAGCTGGATCAACGCGGGCAGCGCCACGTCGGCTGTGTGCGCCGTGTCCGTTTCGAGAGCGGCCAGCGAGGCCTTGAGCTGTTCGGCCTCCGCGCCCTTGGCCGAGGCCGAGCGCCGAGCCCGGCGGGTGACGCCGTGAGCGGTGGCAAGGGTGACGGCCAGGGCCACCCAGGCGGTGAGCACCACCGCCACGACCCAGCCGCGCGCTTCCGAGGGCGCCAGGGTCGCTGCCACGGCTCCGGCGACGGCACACGCCGACAACACGGCCACGAGCGGGGCTATCGCGGCCCTCGGCGCTTTCCTCGGCCGGTGCTGACTGGCTGGTGCGGGTTTCGGCATGGATGCGGTTCCCTCAGTTCTACCGGGCAGAAGGTATGCGCCGCTCCGAGAAGGTGCAGATCACCTTGGTGCATCGGAGGAAAGCGGAAGCGGTCTTTCCTGTCAGGGGTTGACCACATCGTAGACATGCTTGTGCGGCGGATGATCCGGTCTGCGGCATAGTCCGTAGGCAGAGTAATTTTGTCGAGAAGTGACCAGTGGGCTTTGGGTGTTGTGGTACTTGCGAGGCGGCGCGCTCGTGAGGGCGGGCGCCGGGGCGAACCTGGCTGCCGGACGGTGCACAGGTGTGTGCGATGCACCCACCGATGGACCTCGGACGAAGCCGTGAATCAAGCCGCGAAGCGGAGACGGCAGCTACGGAGGAATTCTTTTCAGTCAATCTGGAAAACCTCGCCGTGCCGTTCGACAGGGCGAGGCGGCATCGGTAGATCCGGGATGTCACCGGTAAGTGCTCAGTGACACCAGTAAGCAGCTGCTTCTCAGCGCCGCTTCTGAGTGGCCTCGGGTCTGGCTTTGTTCACGAGTGCGAGTGTCGACAGCGATTGTTCAGCACGCCGGGAGGCACCGGAACCGCGCCGTGTTCGATGGTCGAGGCAGGAGACGGCGCCGGGTCCGTGTCGCTCGGTGGCGGCAGCCCCGTCAACAGGGGCGTCGGCCGGATCGGACCTGCCCCAGGGGCGTTCGTGGGCCGCCTCAGTCCTTCCGGTAGGGGGCGACGGCGTCATCACCGAAGGACGCGGCGAGCGCCCGTGTGATCAGGTCGGGCAGCTTGGTGTGTCCGTCGTCTTCGGCCCAACGCGTCAGCGCCGTGTGCATCGCGGCCATGCAGGCGCTGGTCGCCGCCTGGGCGCGGAACGCGGCGTCGGGATCGGTCGCGTCATCCCCGAGGGCGTCGACGATGGCCTGTTGCAGCGCGTACTGACTGTCCAGGTGCCGGGCCCGCAGCGCGGGCGTCGAGACCATGAGCCGGAGGCAGTCCAGCAGGAACCGCTCGTTCGCCCCCGGTTCGTCCCCGCTGTCGCCGGTCAAGACCGTGGCCGCGTCGATGAGCGCGCCGCCGACGCGGCGCACCAGGGGATGCGTCGCGGGCGACGCGGCGACCTGCTCGGCGATGAGCTGGGCGGGCTGGTCGATGAGGACGAGGTCCTCCTTGGTGGGAAAGTGCCGGTACACGGTCATGGCCGAGACGCCGGCGGCCTCGGCGACGTCGGCCACCGTCACCGCGTCGTAGCCGTGGTCGGTGAACAGCCGCACCGCGTGCGCTTGGACCAGACGCCGCGTCTCGGATCGCCGTCGTTCCCGCAGGGTTGGTTGCCGCTCACTCATGTGCTAGACACTACCATCATGTTAGTGACTAACACTTGGATGGAGTGAAGACATGGGTGATCTGACGGGCAGAACGGCTTTGGTGACGGGCGCGTCGCGCGGCATCGGGCAGACGATCGCCGCTCGGCTCGCAGCCGAAGGGGCCACGGTCATCGTGCACTTCGGCACGGATGAGAGCGGGGCGGCCGCGACGGTCGACGCGATCGAACGTGCCGGTGGGACCGCCTTCTCCGTCCGTGCCGAACTGGGCGTGGACGGCGACGTCGAGACACTTTTCGCCGGTGTGGAGGCCGGCTTGGCCGGTCGGCCGCTCGACATCCTGGTCAACAACGCGGCAGCCGCACCGGCCGGCCCGCTCGGCGTGACGACCCGGGCAGAGTTCGACCACTTGTTCGCGGTGAACGTGCGAGCGCCGTACTTCATCATCGAGCGAGCGCTGCCTCTGTTGAGCGAGGGCGCCCGGATCGTCTCGGTCTCGTCGGTGGCGACCCGGATGGCCAACTCGGCCCAGACGTCCTTCGCCATGACGAAGGGCGCGATCGAGACGATGACCAGAACCATCGCCGTCCAACTCGGCCCCCGAAGGATCACGGTGAACGCGGTCGCTCCTGGGGCCACCAGGACGGCGACCAACGGAGCTGTCTTCGACACGCCGGGCCTCACCGAACAGATATCCGGTATGACGGCACTCAACCGGCTGGGCGGGCCCGACGACGTAGCCGATGTGGTCGCCTTCCTCGCCTCCCACGCCGCCCGCTGGGTCACTGGTCAGATCATCGACGCGAGCGGTGGCCTGTTCCTCGGCCCACGCGTCTGACCGAGGAGGGCCAAGCGACGGCGGCGCGTCGTGTAGCTCCACGTGGTGGGCCGGCTGTGCGGCATCCGGCCACGCCGCCGGCGCAGGAAACCGCCCAGGACCACCTCGCACAAGCCGCCTGAACCCATCACCAACGCCCCGACCATGGCCCTGATCCGGCACGAAGTTCAGAACCAGCTTCTTATGCCTCGGCTGCTCTTTGCCGTGGGTGGGGACGATGTCGAGCTGGCGCATGCGCCGGTCGCCCGATCTCCCAGACCCTCGAGTGCCGAGTAGAGCTCGGCGCCTGCCTTGGTCAGTTCGTATTCGACTCGGGGCGGTGTCTCCTCGAACACGGTCCGCCGGACGATCCCGTCCGCCTCGAGCTCGCGAAGTTGCTGAGCGAGGACCTTCTCGCTGATGCCGGGGAGGCTGCGGCGCAACTCGCCGAATCGACGAAGCCGTTCGTCCAGCGCCCAGAGGATCAGCGCTTTCTACTTGCCCTCGACGACATCCATCGCGGCGTCGAGGGCACAGATGCAGGGCGGGTTACGCATCCGCCTCGTGGTAGCCGGGCTGCCCCCTTGTTCGTGGATGCTCCTGGTGCGGGATCAACTGGCGTCAACGGCACGGCGCATCCGCCACAGCGAGGCGCGCAGGTGCCCGGCCAGATCCGCGGGCACGCCCGCCTCCCCGGAGGCGGAGAGGATGTTCTCCAGGCCGGTCGCCTGCATCTCCGGGTTGTACTCGTCCGGAACGGTTTCGCTCGCGTCGGCCCCGGCGACCTTGATCGGCAGCATCTGCTCCATCCATGGCTGGAGCACCTCCTGCCGGAACGTCTCGACGTCGCCGCCTTCCGCGTGGACCAACGCCACGGCGTGATCGGCCCCGGCCCCCAGGCCGTACATGCCGCTCAGCGCGGCCATGTCGTACAGCGCCGCGAACCCCGGGTCCTCGCCCACCCAATGAGAACGGCCGATGGAGCCGAGCACAGGGGCGACACGTTCGAACACGTCTCGCGCACCGCTGTAGAGGACGAAGGCCCCCTGCGTCCCGACCGTCGCGGGTACGGCCATGATCCCGCCGGCCAGGAAGTGCACCCCGTACCCCTTGAGCCATCGGGCAAGCTCTCGCGCCTGCCGTACGGAGCCGCTGGTGAGGTTGACCAGGGTGCCACCGCCCAACTCCCGCACGGCTGGTGCGAGCGTCGCGCGGACACTGGCGTCGTCCAGGAGGCACACAACCGTCAGATCGCCGACGCTGATCGCCTCTTCAAGACTCGACGCCTCCCGCGCGCCCCGTGCAACCAGTTCACCCGCTTTCCCCGGAGTACGGTTCCAGACCGTCACCTCGCGACCGGCATCGAGGAGCGCGCTCGTCAGCGCTCGTCCCATAGCTCCCAGGCCGAGAATGCTGATTCGTTCATATCGCGTCTTCATGCAGAACACTGTTCACGCAGGATGGAACGCGATACAAGAACTGACTTGGAAGTGCGTGGTTACCCAAAGGTCAGTCACCTGGCCTGCGCCGGACCTGGGAGCCATGGGACGGAAGGCGACTACCGATGGTCAGTCCGGCCTACGGCCACGTTCGTTCGATGTCGCGGGCCTTGATGTGACCGCCTTTGGACAACAGGACCCACAACCGGCGGAAACGGTGGTCGATCCACTCCTCGTCCGCGACCCGGCGTCCGAGGTTGCAATCGAGGAAGAATTCAGGCGGTAAGCCGCACCACGGCTTCGCATAGTGCGCCCACCTGCTTGGGGGTCATGTCGAAGTCGTAGGCGATGTCCTCGACGGTCTCTCCGGCTTCCCACAGGTCAGTGATGGCCTGAACCGGGACGCGATTGGCGGCGATCACGGGCAGACCGCGACCGAACCGTGGATCGATCACCACCGGCACCGCTTCCCCGTACTGGCTGAGCTGCAGACTCGACGGGAAGTCGTCGTCCGCCTCCCACGTCAGGTAGCGAAGGTATTGCGCCACGACCTCCTGGATGGGGGCTTGGCCGTCCCTGGCCCGGCGGAGGTCCCCGAGACCGTGCTCGACGAAGATGTCCACGCCGTCCGTGGCGATGTGCTTGGAGACGAGGCCGTACGGGGTGTCGAAGGCCTCCCGTACGGCTGCCGCCGCCCTGATCTCGCTCATCCGCAGTCCCAAGGTCCTCAGGGACCGCAGCACGTGGGCTTCGGCCACTGCGATGAACGGTACGGAGGGCTGCCTCGTCCGCGTCGGCTCGACAGCGTGGACGAGCGGGGCCCCCGCCGCCTTCTCGTTCAGCCAGCTCTTGAGGGTCGTGTAGGGGATCTCAAGGTACGAGGAGGTCTCCGTGGGTGTCAGGAGCCCATCAGTAAATCTGTCGACCGTGATCTGTCTCCCGTATGCGGCTCCGCATCGTTGCGCACAACCTTGCCAGGGCCTGGCTGCGGACACATGCTCAGTGAGCGGCGACCGCTTCGACGAAGGCGGTCCAGGCGGCGGCCGGGAGGACGAGGGCGGGGCCGTGGGGGTTCTTGCTGTCACGGACGGGGACGACGCCGGGGAATCCGTCCGCCACCTCCACGCAGTTGCCGCCCTCCTCGTTGCTGTAGCTGCTCTTGCGCCAGGCGGCGGCGGTCAGATCGAGTCGGGATACTCGCTGCACGGTAATCAACCTCCAGCACGGATCGGATCAGGTCGAGTGACATCAGGGGAGGCAGTGCCATCGCCCTGAGGTGATGGTAGATCAGGACGAACCGTTCGACCTCGTCCGGTTCCTCGGTCAACTGGCCGTGGTGCGCACCTTCCGTGTAGGCGATCTCGGTGCCGTCCGGCATCACCAGTACGGAGAGGGAACCAGGCAGCGCGCCGTTCGCGCCCTGGTCGAACGGCGGTACTTGGACGGTGATGCCGGGCTTCTCCGCCATGCAGAGCAGCTTCTCCAACTGGCCGCGCATCACGGTCGCTCCACCGACCGATCGGCGGAGCACGGCCTCGTCGAGGACGATCCACAGTTCCGGCCGGTCTGGGCTGGTCAGCCGCACCTGGCGGTCGAGTCGGGCCGCAACACGCTCCTCCAAGTGTTCTGCGTCCCGCAGCGAGTGGCCCATGCTCAGCAGGGCCCGCGCGTACTCGGGGGTCTGCAGCAGACCGGGCACGGCATGTGAGGAGTACTCGCGGATCAGTGTCGCGCGGGCGGCGTACGCGATGAACGCCTGCAACCAGTCCGGGTACGCCTCCCGGTACACGTACGGCCACAGATCGATCAGCAGTTCGTCCGCCACCAGCTCCCTGTCCAGGGCCCGGGTCAGCTCCAAGGTCGGTTTCGCCCCGGTCGCGCGCTCGATCTGGGCGATGCGGCTGCCGACCACATGCGTGAGCGCGCCCACGTCGGTCTGGGTGAGTCCTGCCGCCGTACGCAACTTGCGTACGCGCGATCCGAAGAGCGCAGCCATGGAGGACTGCGGGTCAATGGGCTTGGCCACGGCGCTACTTCCGTTCCTTACGGCCTTCGAGGTAAGGCGCTGTCACCTTCCGAGGCTAGGCCGCACTGCCGACTCTTGAGTACAGAACGTCACGGAACTCGCACGTGTGGGTGATGTGAGGAGAGTCGAGTGAACGGATGGTCGGCATGACCGGCAAGAGGACGACCACGGCGGAGAAGACGGAGAGAGCGGAGCAGGCGGAGGGGGCCGATACGCGAGAAGCGGTCCGGCCCGTTCCGCGCGGCTTCGGGCTGACAGCCAACGGCTACGGCTCCCTGTCCCGGCAGTTCCCTTCCACGCCCCGGGGCGCGCGGCTCGCCCGCCTTTCCGTCGTGCGGCAGTTGGGTCACTGGGGGTTCGGGCCGATGACGGACGCCACGTGCGCGGTGGCCCTGGTGGTGGCGGAGCTGGCCGCCAACGCGGTGTGCCACGGGCGGCTCCGGGGGCGGAACTTCCATGTGCGGGTGGACTACGAAGGTCCAACCAGCCGCTTCCGCATCGAGGTCTCGGACGCCGTGCTCGGCCGGACGCCCGAGGACCCGAAGTTGCCGCCGGACGATCAGGAGTCGGGGCGCGGCCTGTTCCTGGTGGAGTGCCTGGCAGCGCGGTGGGGGTGGGAGCCCCGGAACCCGATCGGGAAGACGGTGTGGGCGGAGGTGGCAGCTGTCCGGCCGGACGGCGAGGGGTAGGAGGCGGGCGCGGAAGGCTCAACATCCCCCGAATGCAAGCCAGTTCGACACGCGCACGTGGGATATTGGATGCCACTGCTCTGAGACGGGGGTCTTCCATGAAGAGTGCGCGGCGAGCGCCGTTCCGGGTGTGGTTGGTATGGCTTCTGGTGCCTGTGTTGCTGGCGGTGGCCGGCTGCGGGGCGTCCGGGCGCAGGGGTGGGGGCGGAGGCGGGGGGCCGGACGCGGACTCCGGCCGGCCGCCTGCCTCCTCCGGGGCGAGGGATGGCGACGAATCGGGAGACTCGGGTGGCGGCCCCGGCGTTGAGCTGGGCGTGGATGTCAGCATCGGCGGCGGGAGCGGGAGCGGGGGTGCCGATGACGAGGGCTCGGGCGGTGACGGCGGAGACAGCGGCTCCGGCGAGGACAGTGGCTCCGGCGGGGACAGTGCGGTGGAGCAGCCGCCCGTGAGTGACCCGACGACGGAGGCGTTCCGGCGCGTACGGGTGGGAAGCTGTCTGCCCATTCACCGCACCGGGCCCGGTAGCGCCTGGAATGTCGACGTACCGCCCGAGGCCGTCTCCTGCGGCTCCACGCGTGCCGGTCTCTTCCGTGTCACGCGGACCGGGGGCAGCGATGTCAGCTGCGAGATGGGCAAGGGCCGTACGTCCTGGAGCTACCACTCCCGCACGGGGGCCGCGAAGCTCTGCCTGGAACGGGTCTGGGTGGAGCGCTACTGCATCCTCGGCAACAACACCAGTGACGGCATGTCGCTGGGCACCACCACCGCCGTCGACTGCCGGGCGAAGCGCGTACCCAAGCCGTACGACCATGTCCTGGTCGTCTCCGGCGTCTACCGCGCCCCGTCGGACGCCGGTTCCAAGTATTGCAGGGAGGGTTCGTCCGACCGGCGCACGTACTGGTCCCTGGTGGTAGCCAACCGCACGATCCTGGTCTGCTTCACCTACCCGAACCCCTGAGGGCGGTCCGGTCCGCGCCGGTCCTGGGCGCGGTGTCAGGAAGTGTGCATGATCTGGATGAGGTTGCCGACGGTGTCGTCCAGGACCGCAGTGGTGACGGAACCCATCTCCGTCGGCTCCTGGGTGAACCGCACGCCGAGCTTGCTCAGCCGGTCGAACTCCGCCTGTACGTCGTCCACGGCGAAGGCGGTGGCCGGGATGCCGTCCTCGACCAGGGCCGTCGTGTACGGCCGCACGGCGGGGTGCCTGTTCGGCTCCAGGAGGAGCTCGACGCCGTCGGGGTCCTCCGGCGAGACCACGGTCAGCCAGCGGTCCTCGCCGCCGACCGGCACGTCGTGCTTCTTCCGGAAGCCCAGTACGTCCGTGTAGAAGCGCAGGGCCTTTTCCTGGTCTTCGACGAAGACGCTGGTCAGGTTGATCCTCATGGGGTGCTCTCCGGTGCTTTTGGCCCGAGCCATCGGCTGACGATGTGCTCAAGGGGTTCGGTGTCGAGGTCGTGGAACTTGTAGCGACCCTGGCGGCGTGTGACGACGAGGCCCGCCGCTTCCAGGACGGCCAGGTGCTGGCTGACCGCTTGCCGGGACAGGCCGAGACCGTGTCTGGTGGCCAGCCGCGCGCATATCTCAAACAGGGTCTGACCGTTCCGTTCCGTCAGCTCGTCGAGGATGCGCCGCCGGGTGGGATCGGCCAGGGCCTTGAAGACATCGTCCGCCATGACTCCACAATAGGCAAGTAGCAACTTGCCTATCAAGGTGGGTCCGGTTGCCGGGCTCGGTTGTCGACGACTCGCGGAGCGTCGGCCATGGAGGGGGTCGGGGGAGAAGGGGTGCCATGGCGTGCGGGGAGCCCCCGTCGCTGAGGCAGGACGACTTGACTCCCATGGGCCCCGCACGCGCGGGGACCGTGCCCGAGGACGTACGTGTCCGAGTCCGCGTACGGGGCCACCCCCGCGTGCGCGGGGACCACGCCTCGGTGACCCCGCAGAAGGACGCCGTCGAGGGACCACCCCCGTGTGCGCGGGGACCACCGCCGCCGCCGGTAACCGGGGTCAGGACGAACGGGACCACCCCCGCGTGCGCGGGGACCACGCGAGCCCGGCTCCGCTGGCGTGGGCCGCTTCGGGACCACCCCCGCGTGCGCGGGGACCACCGAGTGGGCACAGAGCCCGGCTCGCGGCGAAAGGGACCACCCCCGCGTGCGCGGGGACCACACCGGCTTGCCGTCGCGGTCGAAGACCAGCTTGGGACCACCCCCGCGTGCGCGGGGACCACAGCCCCGCCCGGGGCGGAGCGTTCCGCACCCAGGGACCACCCCCGCGTGCGCGGGGACCACTACGTAATCGGGCCGGGCTGGACGTTGGACACTGGACCACCCCCGCGTGCGCGGGGACCATATCGTCACGAGCGGTGGCAGGACCCATTCCCCGGGATCACCCCCGCGCGCGCGAGGACCACCGAGATTCCCTGAGTACGGTATCGGCTCAGCCGGGACCACCCCCGCGTGCGCGGGGACCATCTGCTCCCGCAGTTGGCGCTGCTGGGGACCGAGGGGCCATCCCCGCGTGCGCGGGGACCATCCGATGGCCTGGATCATGGCGCGCGTGTGGTCAGGACCATCCCCGCGTGCGCGGGGACCATAGCCGCTGCCGGACATGAGCACCCTGCCCCTCGGGACCATCCCCGCGTGCGCGGGGACCATACGGCCAGGAGCTCTCCTGCTTCGCCCGCGGCGGGACCATCCCCGCGTGCGCGGGGACCATCTCGAGTGTGAGACCGCCCCGCGGTACTGGTCGGGACCATCCCCGCGTGCGCGGGGACCATTACGGCGAGCGCGGCCCGTGGAACGGGCTCCAGGGACCATCCCCGCGTGCGCGGGGACCATGACGAACCACCGGCCTTCCAGTTCGGCCAGTTGGGACCATCCCCGCGTGCGCGGGGACCATGCGTTCAGGTGGTTCACCGGCCTCGGCTCGCTGGGACCATCCCCGCGTGCGCGGGGACCATGTGCGTCGGCGGTTTGATGGTGAGGTAGCCGAGGGACCATCCCCGCGTGCGCGGGGACCATGCCAACCGTGCGCCAGTCCTTGAGGAACCACGGGGACCATCCCCGCGTGCGCGGGGACCATCCGCACCGGCACCCGGTGGGCGGGCGAGAGATGGGACCATCCCCGCGTGCGCGGGGACCATAAGGAGCAGCATGTCCATCGTTGACGACATTGAGGGACCATCCCCGCGTGCGCGGGGACCATAGTTCGTGACCTGCGGGTTTATGTGCCCGTGGGGCTGTTTTTACCCACTTCTTGAGAAACGGACATATCTCCTCGATGTGGTAAACCGTCCTGCCCTGGAGTTGGGCATGCACAGTGGTGATCCTGCCCTTTGCCGGTCGCGTGCGGCAACTCGTCTCTGCAAGAGGGAGGGCGTTCGCCGTCGTGTTCGGGATCTTGCGGAGATGCATGGCTGCCATGCGGGAGGTTCGGTGACCTGTCGTGCGCTGTGCCCGTGGTTTGTGTCGGTCGGGGGTGCGAGTTGGTCGTGGCGCTCGTGCTCAGACGGGTTTGAGCAGGTCGCGGAGGTTGCTCATGTGGGCCTTGACGTCGGCGATCTCGGCAGGGTGGGGCGGGGTCCCGTCTGCCGGGGAGTGGGCGGTGCGGCAGGGGCGGCAGAGGCCGTCGGGGAGGGCTTCCGGCCGGCCGGGGCGGCCGCAGCCGGTGCATTCCATGAGGATGCGGCGGGTTGCGGCGGGGGCAGCGGGTCGTGCGTTTTCGGTGGGGAGTTGGGGTGGGATCTTGTCGGTGAGGCGGCGGCGGACGAAGCCGAGAGGGCTGTCGACCTGGGCGGGGAGCCCTGCGGTCAGTGCACTGGTTAGGTAGTCGATGCTCACGCCTCTGGCGAGCCACTCCGTTGCCTGTGGTTCCAAGATTGCGCAGTCGTCGGCGGAGAGGGCCAGGCGGTGGTCGTCGCGGCCGAGGCGGGCCAGGGCGAGGTAGGCGGGAGACCGGCCGGCTCCGGGGGCTCGGGGCGTCGCGGGCACCGCGCCCGGGGCGGGCGGTGGGGGTAGCGCGGGATCGGTGTCCGGGGTCTGGGTCGGGGTGCGTTGGTGCGGTACGGCGGTGGGCTCGGGGGCCGGTTCCGTACCGTGCCTCTCCGGGGCGGGCAGCGGCGGCGGTTCCTCGGGCGGGGCCCACGGTGCGGGTGGTGCCGTGTCGGGCACGGACGACGGCGACGGCGTGGGGGCGGCGGCCAGCGCGGCCTTCTCGGTGGCGAGGTAGGCGTTCCACCACTCGTTGTCCCGGGCCGTGCGCGACCAGAACGTGCGGAAGACCCAGCGCGTCTCGTCCCCCGCACCGACGGCCGCGCACCGGACGCGCCGCAGATGCCCGGCGACGGACAAGGCGGTCAGCGCGGTGGAGATGGCCTGCTGGCCGTAGAGCGGGAGCTGCTTGGCCAGCGTCTTCACGCTCATCGCCGCGCCCTCGGGGAGGTGGTCGACGAACCCGGCCACATACCGTTCTCGCGTCGGCAGGAGAGCGAAATCATCGCGCGCACGCGGGCGTTGGTCCGGTGCGGAGCGCTTGCCGTAGCCGGGCTTGGCCATGGGGTACGCGGCGGAGAGTGCGGGAGCGGGCAGGGCGGAGCTAGTGTGCTGGGTAGCCACGGGATCGGCTTTCTGGGTTATCGATCTTGCGGTGAGACCCCGGCCTGGTGCGTCCAACACCGTGTCGGGGTCGTTTGGTTCTCGCACCGTAAGCAGTCGTGACGCTGTGCCGCAAGCTGTCACGATTAGTCATACTTGCTGACCGCTACGGGGGCGGGGGGTAGGGGAGGTTTTCCCAAACCCCTTCTTCTACCTACCGGTTAAAGAAGGCGCTCGAACCCCGGGGCCCGTATCCCGAAGCCCGAGTCCCGGCACCCGAGCTTCGGGCCAAAGCCCCACTCACGTACCCCGGAAGAGTGACCCCGACCGCCCCGAAGCCCGAAGCCCGAGCCCCGGGGGATGACTACGCATTGCGGGGACGCGTCGCCGCAATGCGTGGGACGGGCTTGACGGCCTCGGCGTCGTGCTGTTCCTTCTCTGGGGCTTCGGCTTCGCCCTCAGCAGGCGCGACGGCAGTCCTGTCGGGGCCTCCCTCGTCTGGCTCGCTCAGCCGCACGTGGGCGCGGACAAGGCTCTGTAGCGGCCCTGGCGGAGCGTGACGACCGGGCCCGCTGCCTCCAGGACTGCCAGGTGCTGGCTGACCACCTGGCGCGGCAGGTCCAGACCGTGTCTGGTCACCAGCCGCGCGCGTATCTCGAACAGGGTCTGACTGTTCCGTTCCGTCAGTTCGTCGAGGATGCGCCACCGGGTGGGGGCGGCCAGGGCCTTGAAGGCATCGCCCGCCATGCCCCCCGCAATAGGCAAGTACCGACTTGCCTATCAAGATGGTGGTGCCTCGTATCCACGCGGATGACGTCGCGTCGGCCGCCGGAGCCCCCGGCTGACGGTGCCGCTCCGCACGCCCACGGCGCCCGGCCGGGAAACCGGTCCGGACGGAACGAATGGAGTCCTCATGACGACAGGCAAACCATCCACAGCCGAAGCCGGGAGTGCGGGCCCGGCGGCTCGCACCGCGTCCGGTGCTGTCCGCGGACGAGCGGAGGGCGGCCTGGCCGTCTTCCGCGGCATTCCCTACGCGCGACCGCCGGTCGGCGAGGCGCGGTTGGCCGCCCCCCGTCCCCCGGAGCCCTGGGACGGCGTGCGCGACGCGTTCTCCTTCGGTCCGCCGCCGGTGCAGACCCCGATGCCGATGGTTCCGTCGGTCAACGCGGAGACGGATGCACCGGGCGGCGACGACTGGCTCACAGTGAACGTCTGGACCCCCGAACCGGCTGCGGGGGCGCGGCTGCCGGTCATGGTGTGGATCTACGGCGGCGGCTACACCATGGGTATGTCCAGCGAGTACGACGGCGCCAGGCTCGCCCGGGAGGGCGAGGTCGTCCTCGTCACCCTCAACTACCGGGTCGGCTTCGAGGGGTTCGGCCACATCGAAGGCGCTCCCGCCAACCGCGGCCTGCTCGATCAGATAGCCGCGCTGGAATGGGTACAGGAGAACATCGCGGCCTTCGGCGGCGACCCCGGCCGGGTCACGGTCTTCGGCGAGTCCGCAGGGGCGGGTTCCATCGCCGCTCTCCTGGCCATTCCGCGCGCCCGGGGACTGTTCGGCCGGGCCATCGCGCAGAGTGTGCCGGGAACCTTCCTCTCACCGGAACTGGCAGCGGACATCGCCTCCACCATCGCCTCCTCCCTGGGGGTGGAGGCGGCCATCACGGACCTCGCCGCCCTGTCGCCGGCAGCCCTCGCTCAGGCCACCGGCGCGCACGCCGCCGCATCCCGGCAGTACGCCCGGCGCTGGGGCGCCATCGCCGACACCTCCATGCTCATCTGCCCCGTCGTCGACGGCGACGTCCTGCCGGCGGCGCCCTGGCAGTCCGTGGCCGCGGGCTCGGCCCGCCAGGTGGAGCTGCTCACCGGACACACCCGCGACGAGTTCCGTTTCGCCCTCTTCCTCGGTGGACTCCTCGGCAAGGTGACCGAGGACCAGGCACGGGCCGCGCTCGGCACACTGGCCCCAGCCCCGGACGGCGAGCGGGTCTATCGCGAGGCCTTCCCGGACGCCTCGGCCGAGCGTCTGTACGAACTGGTGCACTCCGACTGGCTGTTCCGCATGCCCACGGTCCACCTCGCCGAAGCGCAGGCCGAGGCCGGCGGCCAAGTGCACGTCTACGAACTCACCTGGCCCGCGCCCGCCTTCGGCGGCATCGCCGGGGCCTGCCACGGTCTGGACGTCCCGCTCACCTTCGGCGACTTCACCACGGAGTTCAGCGCCACGTTCATCGGCGAGGAAGCCCGCGACGAGGCCGAGGCCGTGTCCGCCCACTTCCG
The DNA here is from genome assembly GCF_040638385.1 of Streptomyces sp. NPDC026589. Classification (NCBI taxonomy): domain Bacteria; kingdom Bacillati; phylum Actinomycetota; class Actinomycetes; order Kitasatosporales; family Streptomycetaceae; genus Streptomyces; species Streptomyces sp. NPDC026589. Next base: position 52,975 of record NZ_JBEZYG010000020.1, on the reverse strand, counting down.
CCGGGCATGGACCTCCTTCGCCACGGACGGCCTCCCGGGCTGGTCCCCGTACCGGGCCCCGAGCCGCCTCACCCGGCTCATGGACACCGACCCGGAGGTCGCCCCGTACGCCAACGAGGAATCCCGCCGCATCTGGGCGGACCACGCCTTCGCGGCCATGCCCCTGCTCAACCCGTAGAACGGTTCGAGGAGTGCCGGGCCCGAGGTCCTGTCTCTCCGATCACGACCGGAGCCAGATGAGGAGTGCCGCGGCGAGGAGTGCCGCGGCGGTGACGGTGCCCAGGTAAACGTATCTGCGCTTGTCATAGCGGGTGGCCACGGCTCTGAACAGCTTGAGCTTATTGATCGCCCTCTCGACCGTGTTGCGCTTCTTGTAGCGGTCCTTGTCGAAACCCGATGGCCGTCCGCCACGTGAACCACGCCGGAGACGGGCGGCCTTGTGGTCGTTCTTCTCCGGGATCACGTGCCGGATCCCGCGCTTCCGTAGATATGCGGGGGTATTGCGGTTGCTGTACGCCTTGTCGGCGGCAACGCTGTTCGGTGTGCGGCGCGGACGCCCGAGCCCCAGCCGGGGGACACGGATCTTGTCCATGACCGGCTCGAACTGCGTGCAGTCGGCCCGCTGCCCCGGCGTGATGAGCAAGGACAGCGGACGGCGGCGGCCCTCCGCACTCAGATGAATCTTGCAGGTCAGTCCGCCACGGGACCTGCCGAGAGCCTCGGCCGCCGCACCGGCTCCGCCAGGAGGAGCCGCGGACTCGCCGGTGTCGGCTCCGCGAACTGATCTTCGCGGAGCCCTCTTTCCTGAAGAACCCGGTTCCTGAAGAACCCGGCAGTGCGGACGGTGCCACCCCTGGGCGCCCCAGCGGCGTGCTGGTGGGCACGGACACAGGTGGAGTCGACGTTGATGTCCCCATCGATGTCACCCTCGGCGTCGGCCCGGGCCTGGACGTGCTGGAGGAGCCTCTCCCAGGTGCCATCGGCCGACCACAGTAAGTGCCGCTTGTGCACGGTCTTCCACGGGCCGAAGCGTTCGGGCAACTCTCTCCACTGCGCCCCGGTGCTGAGCCGGTGGAGGACCCCGTTGATCACCTGACGGTGATCCCGCCACCGGCCGCACCGACTGTTGGTCACCGGCAGCAGTGATCCCGGCACGGCCCACTCAACGTCGGTCAAGTCACCCCTACTGATCATGTCCAGACCAACAGATACCTCGCCGACCTGGAACTATGCCTTGGCCGTCTTCATCAGCTCCGCGAGGCGGGAGGCGCTGCCCGCCCCGTGTCCGGCATCCATGCCGCGTCGGAACAGAGCGGCCATAGCGGCCGGCAGAGTGGTGTCGACGCCCGCGTCGGCGTTGGTGTGCAGCACGTGTTCGACGCTGGCCATGCCCATGGCAAGCCGCTCCGCGTCGCCGCCGTGCTCGCCGGCGTCGATGCGTTCGGCGTAAAAGGAGAGGAAGCCCGGCATCCCGGTCAGCAGCTCGGTGGCGTGTGGGAGGACGTCCGTCGCCGTGAGTCCGTTGGCGTCGGCGAGCGCGATGGCCTGCCAGTATCCGAGCACGGACGTCCAGAACATGCCCACGACGATCTGGTACAGAAGCGCGGCCAGCCCGGGATCGCCGCCCCGGTAGTCCGTGTCGGTCAGGACTTCGAGAGTCGACCGGTGCGCCTCGAACACCTCGCGCGGCCCGCTGTAAAAGGTGGACGACCCGGGCTGTCCGATGTCCGTAGGCGAGGCGTTGACTCCACCGGTGAGGTGGACCCCGCCATGCTCGGACACCCACCGCGCTCCGGCGCGCGTCTTCTCCGGGGTGTCGGAACTGAGGTTGACGAGCACGCGGCCGGCCAGAGCGTGGGAAGCCGGCTCCAGCACGGCGTACATCGCGTCGTAGTCGGTGAGGGTCAGGACGACCAGCTCATTGGCGGTCAGGGCGTCTTCGGCGCTCTTTGCGAGTGCGGCGCCGCGCGCGACGAGGGCATCGGCACGGGACGCGGTGCGATTCCAGACGGTGACATGGTGTCCCTGCCCGAGTAAGGCGTGGACCATGGCCTGCCCCATGGGGCCGAGCCCGATGACGGTCACAGGCTGCTTGATGCTCATGGGGAAGACCTCCGCGGTACGAGTGACGAGGCGACTAAAACGAACGCTCTATCCAAGTGTGGAGGCAATGTAACACGGCTCTAAAACGAACGCTCTAACGAGTAGGGTGTGCACATGGGACAGGCCAGTACCCGGGACCGGATCGTCATCGCCGCAGCGCGCCTCCTGCAGCGCCAGGGCTATGTCGGCACGGGCATCAAGCAGATCGCCAAGGAGGCGGAGGCCACACTGGGCTCCGTCTATCACTTCTTCCCGGGCGGCAAAGAGGCCGTTGCCGTCGCCGCCATCAAGTACAGCGGCCAGGAGTTTGCCGCGGTCCTCCGCGACGCGCTGGACGGCGAGGAGGACCCGGGCGCGGGCGTTCAGGCCTGCGCCCAGCAGCTCGCCGAAGGACTGCGCGCGTCGGGTTGGACCGACGGCTGCCCGGTCACGGCAGCGGCACTGGAAACCTTGGGAACCGACTCGGAAATCCAGCAGGCATGCGCCGACGCACTGCGCAGCTGGGAGCAGGTGGTCACCGACAAGCTTCTGCGCTCCGGCTTCCAGGTCCACGACGCCCGGGAGTTGGCGACCACCGTCATCAGCGCCCTGGAAGGCGCCGAAGTGACGGCACAGGTCAACCGCAGCGAGGAACCACTGCGGGCGACGAGCCGACAACTGGCCCGCTTGATCGGTTCATACGGAGCATCCCACTCGTGAGGACTACTTGTGATCGGGGAGACAGGACCTACTACTGCAACCGCCGGTTGCAGTACTAGGAGGGGCTGTCCTGCCGGTCCGCCGCCCCCGCGGCCCTCGGGGCGGCGGCGGTCTCGGTGATGACCGGGAAGCGGCGCGGGGCCAGGGTGATCAGGGCGAGCAGGGCCAGGGCCGCGGCTCCGGCGGCCCCGATGTAGACGTGGTCCACCGCGGCGTCGACCGCCCGGCGCAGGTAGTCCGTCGCCGCCGCGGAGAGGGTGCCCGGGTCCTCCAGGGCGCGGGCGACCGCGTCCAGGTCGTCGGGGAGGCCGGCCACCGGGGCGTCGAGGAGGCGGGCGGCCAGTACGCCGTTGGCGACGGCCCCGAAGACCGCCGCGCCGATGCTCTGGCCGACCTGGCGGCAGAAGAGGACGGACGCCGTCGTCGTGCCGCGCTCCGCCCAGCCGACCGTCGACTGGACGCCCACGATCAGCGGGAGTTGGAAGAGGCCGAGGGCCGCGCCGAGCAGGAGCATGAGCAGCGCCGGGTGCCAGGGCTCGCCGGGGTAGGGGAGCAGAGGGAAGGCCAGCAGGACCAGCAGGGCGGCGCCGATGCCGATGATCGCGGTGAGGCGGAAGCCGATGCGGTTGTAGACCCGGTCGGACAGGGCCGCCGTGACGGGCCAGCTCAGCGTCATCACGGAGAGCACGAACCCGGCCGCTATCGGCCCGAGTCCCAGCACCGACTGGGCGTACGTGGGCAGGAAGACGGTCGGCGCGACCATCAGCAGCCCCAACGCGCCGAGCGCCAGGTTGACCGAGGCGATGGTGCGCCGACGCCACACCCAGCCCGGAATGATCGGCTCCGCAGCCCGCCGTTCGATGACGACGGTGAGCAGCGCCAGCACCGCGCTCGCCCCGAACAGGCCGAGTGAGGGCGCCGAGAGCCAGGGCCAGGCGACACCGCCCTGTACGAGCGCGGTGAGCAGCAGGGCGCCGGTCGCGAAGACGGCGAGCGCACCCGCCCAGTCGACGCGGGGCCGGACGGCGGGGCGGGGGCGGGCGGGTTCATGGAGGTGGCGGACCACCAGCCAGAGGGCGATCGCCCCGACCGGGAGGTTGATCAGGAAGATCCACCGCCAGTCGGCGTACCCGGCGAGCAGCCCGCCGACCACGGGCCCGGCGACCGCGGAGGTGGCCCACACCGTCGACAGCTTCGCCTGGATGCGCGGGCGTCCTTCAGTGGGTAGAGGTCGGCCGCGATGGTCTGGACCGTGCCCTGGAGCGCGCCGCCGCCCAGGCCCTGGACGATGCGGAACGCGATGAGCGCGCCCATGTTCCAGGCGGCCGCGCAGAGGATCGAGCCGATCAGGAACAGGATGATCCCGGCTATCAGGACCGGCTTGCGGCCGAAGGTGTCGGAGAGCTTCCCGTACAGGGGGAGCGTGACGGTGACGGCCAGCAGATAGCCGGAGAAGAGCCAGGAGAAGACGGTGAACCCGCCGAGGTCCCCGACGATCTGGGGGACGGCGGTGGACACGATGGTGCCGTCGATGGCCGCCAGCGCCATGCCGAGCATGAGCGCGGCCACGACGGGGCGGCGGCCCCGGGGGGTGGTGAGGGCGGGCGGCGCTTTCGTGCCGTCCCCGCCCGCGCCGGGGCCGGGGCCCGTACCCTCGCCGGGGCCCGAAGCCGTACTTGGATTCGCACCCGCGCCGGGACCCGCACCCGCACCCGCTCCGGGACCCGCACCCGCTCCGGGGCCCGTACCCGCACCCGCGCCGGGGCCGGGGCCGGCTTGAGCTTCCGCGTCCGTACCGATTCCGTCCGTACCGATTCCGCCCGTGCCGGTTCCGTCCGCGCCGGGGGCGGAGCTCGCCGCTGTGCCGTCCGCGCCCACGTCGCTCTCGTCGTCCGTGCCGCTCACCGGGTTTCCTTCCCTATGCACGTATCTCCCGGGGCACTGTCTCATCCGGGAGCGCCGTACGGGGCGGGACGAGGAGAACGGTCGAGGGTTCGGCGGGGGGAGGGGCAGGGGAAAGGCACGGTGGGCAAGGGGGGCAACGGCGGACCCCTCCGCTCCGCTTGGGTGGCCGCCCCGCCCGCGGTCCCGCCGGGGCGAACGGTGCCCCTGACCTCGTCTCCCCCTGGGGGACGAGTCCCCTAGGGGGCGCCCCCTCATAGTGGCCAGGGCCCGTTCCTCCCGGCGGAGGACGTGGCGCCGGGGGGCGTTTCCTTAACCTGTTCTTACGTCGCCGCTAGGGCCCGTCGCAGGGGGGAGGGTGGGGAAAACCCCACCTGAAGACTGCGCTGGGCACCATCGCGCCGGACACCGTCCAGAACCCAGACTCGGACCGTACCCAATGACGTCCAGTCATCGACCGGCATAGGAGAAATACCGTGACAACGGCTGTGACCATTCCCAGGCACGGGGGCACTGGAGGGCGTACGGCCGTCGCGGCGCGAGCGCGGCAGGTCGTGAAGGCGTACGGAACCGGGGAGACCCGGGTCGTCGCGCTCGACCACGTCGATGTGGACATCGCCCGCGGGCAGTTCACGGCGATCATGGGCCCGTCCGGCTCCGGCAAGTCGACCCTGATGCACTGCCTGGCCGGGCTCGACACGGTGACGTCGGGCGAGATCTATCTCGACGAGACCGAGATCACCAAGCTCAAGGACAAGAAGCTCACCCAGCTCCGGCGCGACCGGATCGGGTTCATCTTCCAGGCGTTCAACCTGCTCCCGACGCTCAACGCGATCGAAAACATCACGCTCCCCATGGACATCGCGGGCCGCAAGCCCGACGCCGCCTGGCTCCAGCAGGTCGTGGACACGGTCGGGCTCTCCGAGCGTCTCAAGCACCGCCCCACCCAGCTCTCGGGCGGTCAGCAGCAGCGTGTCGCCGTCGCCAGGGCGCTGGCCGCCCAGCCGGAGATCATCTTCGGTGACGAGCCCACCGGAAACCTGGACTCCCGCGCCGGGGCCGAAGTCCTGTCCTTCCTCCGCAAGTCGGTCGACGAGCTGGGCCAGACCATCGTCATGGTCACCCACGACCCCGTCGCCGCCTCCTACGCGGACCGGGTGCTGTATCTCGCCGACGGTTCCATCGTCGACGAGATGCTCAACCCGACCGCGGACCAGGTCCTCGACCGCATGAAGCACTTCGACGCACGCGGGCGGACGTCATGACTGTCTGGAAGACCTCGGTGCGCAACTTCCTCGCGCACAAGGGCCGGATGGCCCTCTCCGCCGTGGCGGTGCTGCTGTCCGTGGCGTTCGTCTGCGGCACGCTCGTCTTCACCGACACGATGAACACCACCTTCGACAAGCTCTTCGCGGTGACCTCGCCCGACGTCACCGTCAGCCCGAAGGCGGCCGGCGAGGCCGACGAGCAGCCCGACAACGGCAAGCCCGCCTCGCTGCCCGCCTCCGCCGTCCAGGAGGTCGCGAAGGTCGACGGCGTGAAGAAGGCGGAGGGCGCCGCCCTCTCCATGGCGGTCACCGTCGTCGACAGCGAGAACAAGAACATGGGCTCCGAGACCGGAGCCCCCACCATCGCGAGCAACTGGACCGAGAACGACCTGCGTTCGATGGAGATCACCTCCGGGCACGCACCCCGCGGCCCCACCGAGGTGATGGTCGACGCCGACACCGCGAAGAAGCACAAGCTCAAGACCGGTGAAGAGCTGCGCATCATCGCCGCCACCGGTGACATCACGGCGAAGATCAGCGGCATCGCGTCCTTCACCGTCACCAACCCGGGCGCGGCCATCGTCTACCTCGACACCGCCACCGCCCAGAAGCAGCTGCTCGGCGCCCCCGACGTCTTCACCCAGATCCTGGTGAGCGCGGAGAGCGGCGTCAGCGACACCCAGCTGAAGAAGAACATCGCCACCGCCCTCGACGGCTCCGGCGCGTACAAGCTCCAGACCCAGCAGGAGGCCTCGGAGGCCAACAAGGACTCCATGGGCGCCTTCCTGGACGTCATGAAGTACGCGATGCTCGGCTTCGCCGGAATCGCCTTCCTCGTCGGCATCTTCCTCATCGTCAACACCTTCTCGATGCTGGTCGCCCAGCGGACCCGCGAGATCGGTCTCATGCGGGCCATCGGCTCCAGCCGCAAGCAGGTCAACCGTTCCGTGCTGGTGGAGGCGGTCCTCCTCGGCATCGTCGGCTCCCTGCTCGGCGTCGCGGCCGGCGTCGGCCTCGCCGTCGGCCTGATGAAGGCGATGGGCGCGGTGGGCATGGAGCTGTCCACCGGCGACCTCACCGTCGCCTGGACGACCCCGGTGGTCGGCCTCGTGCTCGGCGTCGTCGTCACCGTCCTCGCCGCGTACATCCCCGCCCGCCGGGCCGGCAAGGTCTCGCCGATGGCCGCGCTGCGCGACGCCGGGACCCCCGCTGACGGCAAGTCCGGCTGGATCAGGGCCGGTATCGGCCTGTTCCTGACGGCGGCCGGCGGTGCGGCCCTGTGGGCGACGAGCCAGGCGGACAAGGCCACCGAAGGCTCGATGTTCCTCGCCCTCGGCGTGCTGCTGACCCTGATCGGCTTCATCGTGATCGGCCCGCTCCTGGCCGGTGTGGTGGTGCGCGCCCTGAGCGTCGTCGTCCTGCGGCTCTTCGGCCCGGTCGGCCGGCTGGCCGAGCGCAACGCCCTGCGCAACCCCCGGCGTACGGGAGCGACCGGAGCCGCCCTGATGATCGGGCTCGCCCTGGTGGCCTGCCTCTCCGTCGTCGGGTCCTCCATGGTGGCCTCGGCCACCGAGGAGCTCGACAAGTCGGTCGGAGCGGACTTCATCGTCCAGGACAGCGGCGCCGGGCGGCCGATCGTGCCCCAGGCCGCCGAGGCACTGGACGCCGTGCCGCACCTGGAGCACATGACGAGCTACACCTACCTCAAGGCGAAGATCACCGCCCCCAACGGAAAGACGGAGGACGACGGGATCACCGCCGCCGACCCGACGTACCAGCAGGACGTCCGGCGCACCGCACTCTCCGGCGACCTCTCGAAGGCGTACGACAAGAACGCCATGTCCGTCGGCGAGGACTACGCCGAGAAGCACGGGGTCAAGGTCGGTGACACCCTCACCGTCGCGTTCAAGGCGGGGGAGACGGCGAAGCTGAAGGTCGTCGCCATCACCTCCGACGACACCAACATCGACCGCGGCGCGATGTACACCAATCTCACTACGGCGGCGTCCTACGTCCCGGCCGACCGGATGCCGCAGAACGTGGCCATGTTCGGCAAGGCGGAGGAGGGCAAGGAAAAGGAGGCGTACGCGGCCCTGAAGAGCGTCATGGCCGAGTACCCCGTCTACAAGGTGCAGAACCAGGCCGACTTCAAGGAAGACCTGAAGGACCAGATCGGCCAGTTGCTGAACATCGTGTACGGCCTGCTCGCCCTGGCGATCATCGTCGCGGTGCTCGGTGTGGTGAACACCCTCGCCCTGTCCGTGGTCGAACGGACCCGCGAGATCGGCCTGATGCGCGCCATCGGGCTCTCCCGCCGCCAGCTGCGCCGCATGATCCGGCTGGAGTCCGTGGTCATCGCCCTCTTCGGGGCGCTGCTCGGACTCGGACTCGGGATGGGCTGGGGCACCGCGGCCCAGAAGCTGCTGGCGCTGGAGGGCCTGGAGGTCCTGGAGATCCCGTGGCCGACGATCCTCACGGTCTTCGCCTGCTCCGCCCTCGTCGGACTGTTCGCCGCTCTCGTCCCGGCTTTCCGGGCGGGCCGGATGAACGTCCTGAACGCCATCGCGACGGACGGATGAGCCGACGTCCTCCCGACTGCGGTGACCCTCCGGGCGTCACCGTAGGATGACCCGCAGGCCCCGGGACGTTCCTCCAAACGTCCCGGGGCCGAGCGCGTTTCCCGCCCCGGCAGGTGATGGACACACCACTGGGAGTCCTCTGGCCTCAGCTGAGCGCAGTAGGCTTTTTCCATCTGCCGAGACCCCGTGACCGCTGGTATCGGTGCCTCTGACGTTGGTGTTCAAGGTGTCAGCGGTCGACGTAGCCTTCGCGGAGAGGGCCGCCTGTCAGGTTCAGCACGCGCATGACTGAAGTCGTCAACGGTGTCGGGTCAGCGTGTCTGGCCAGGGCGAGGTGTCCGTCGAGTAGGTGCTGGCCCAGGTCGGGATCAGCTGCTTTCAGGCGCCTGGGCAGCCATTTTCCGGCGCCGTTCCACGCGCGATGGTGCGCGGTGAGCAAATGCGCCGCTTGGCGCAGGACTCGGTCTGCCACCGCCAGCTGTTCGTGCGGGTCGCTGTGGGGGCCGGTGTCGGTGAGGTCGTCCAAGAGGTCTGTGAGCAGGGCTCGCTGGGCATCACGCTCGGGCCCTGTCAGGGCATCTGGGCCTGCTGCCAACAGGGCTTCAGCTTCTTGGCGAAGCGCCTCGACATGACCGTCGGCGTCGTGGAGAACGATGGAATCGGCGAAGAGGAAGAGTGCTGTGGCCCTGCGCGTTGTACGGCTTTCCGCGAAGGCGGTTCGCAGGTCGGAGCGGCTGTTGAGAAAGACCTCGGCCAAGCGCTCGTCGTGATGAAGCACCTCACGACGTCTCCTGCCGTGATCAGGGAGAAGGACGGTGATGTCGAGGTCACTGCTGGGAGTGGACTGACCGCGGGCGGCGGAACCGCCCAGCACCGCGCCGGTCGCTTCCGGATAGCGCGCGGAAACGAGTCGGGCAGCCGCACGGACGTCTGCGTCTGCTTGGTCGGAACCGAGCCCCTGGCAGGGGTGGGGCTGGAGATTCATGGCCGCCATCGTGCCAGGTCGGGGCGGGTCGGGCCGCTTCGAGCGAGGACCGCAGCGGCCCTGCCCCCGGGCGGAGCCGGTCGCTGTCGGGGTCAGGTCGCTGCCGCCCGCTCCACCCCGAGCGCGGCGAGCTGCTCGCGCTGCTGATCGCTCAGCTTCCCCCGCCTGCTGCGGGTGTTGCTGATCCAGGTTTCGAGCCGGACCGGTCCGCGACTGCCGCCGTTCGGTGCGGGCCGCGCGCAGTGCCTTCAGCCTGATGCGCGGCTTCTACGGGGGCGCGGATGTGCGCCGGTGCGCGAGCCGGTACGTGCCGGCCTGGCCGAAAGTGCCGAGCGCTCGGCTGTGGGGGTGGTTCTGACTGCCGTGCGGGTGGGGGAAGACTTGGCGGCCTGCCGGCAGGCGTATGAGGGAGGTGATCAGACCGGAACTGTTCCGGTCACTGGAGGCGGGCACCCGTTTCGGGGAGTCCGAAAGCTTGGGGAGTGCGTAATGAAGTTCAAGGCTGCCGCGCTGGCTGCGGCTCTCACCGCCGGACTGACCATGACGGCCGTGCCGGCCGCAGCGACACCGACGGCACCGGGCGTCCAGGCCGCCTGGGACTGCCCGTCGGGCAATATCTGCCTGTACGACGAGGCAGGCGGTGTGGGGCGCTTCTACACCGCGACGGACGGCTGCTGGTTCGACAACATCGGTCTCGCGGGCGGCGGTGACCGGGCCACATCTGTCTTCAACCGCACCGGTCACCGTGTGAACCTCGCGAACTGGAACGGCAGCGCCTGGGAACACCTTGTCCACGCCAACCCCGGCGAGGGCTTCACCCTCCCGGCCTCGGCGGACAACAGGACCGACGCCGTCCACGTCATCTGCTGACACCATTCGCAGCTACCCCCTGGCACGGGACGCCGGTCAGGGGGCCCTGTCCAAAGTCGGAGGTCGACGACCCGCGACGGCAGCCGGCTGGTTGGCCCGTCAGGGCAGTCTCCGGACTCTCGTTCCGGCCGTCAGGCCGTGGCCCAGTCGACGCCGAGCGCGGCGAAAGCCGCCCGCTTTCTCGCTGGTGTCTGCGGCAAGGGATCTGAGAAGTGCTTCCTCAGCGGGTGGCGACACAACGGCGGGCGCCTCGTGAGAATACCCAGCCCAGCCCAGCCCAGCCCAGCCCAGCCCAGCCCAGCCCAGCCCAGCGAAACGAGACTCAGCACCGTGGTGATCACGGCGCTCGCCGTCGGCGGTGTCTTCTGCGCGTTCAGCTATCTCGCACCGCTGCTGACCGATGTCGCGGGACTGGAAGTTGGCTGGGTTCCCTGGATGCTCGGGCTGTTCGGGATCGGCGCGGTGATCGGCGGCCGGGTCGCGGACGCACACCTCTGCGCTCAACGCCCGGATGTCCAACCTGGCGGGCGCGGCCCCCACCCTGGCCGGTGGCGGGGCCGAGGCCCGCGGCGGCGGACGCGGCCGAAAGGGCCTGACCGCCCGCGCGCCCCGTCCCCGCCGGTCGGGTCAGCGTCCGCTTCGCCGGAGTGCCGCGAACGGCTGCGGCTCGAAGCCGGGGACGACGGAGGTGCCGAGGACGGTCAGACCGGCCCCGTCGCTGACGACCGTGCTCGCCGAGTTCTCGGACGGGCCCGTGGTCGTGGGCTGCGGCAGGTCGAGCATCGTCCAGCGGCCCGCCCCCGAGCCGTCGGCGAGCCCCGCCCGCGTCGGCGTCCACTGCCAGGCCAGCGCATCGCGTCGCTCGCCGAGCGTCTGGCCGACCACGGCGATACCGCCGCCGCGCACGGCCGTCACGTCGAAGGGCCGGGCATGGACGTCCGGCACCTCGACCGTGCGCCACCGCGTCCCGTCGTAACGGGCCACGAGCGCCCGGGTCGTTCCGTCGGCCGGGGCCCAGTCCTCGGCGACCAGCCACACCTCGCCCGCCGGGGTGACCGCGAGCCCCTGGGCGTGGCCGGGGCTGTCCGTCACACCGGCGGCCGAGACCTGGCTCCAGGACGTGCCGTCGTAATGCATGAGGAGCGGGCCGCCGGTGTTCCCGTCGTATCCGGCCGCCCAGACGTCGTCGGCCGAGACCGCCCGCACCGAATTCAGGTACCAGTAGTCGCCCCCGAGCTCGGGAAGCGGCACGTCGCGCCACGCGGTCCCGTCGTAGTGCCTGGCGATTCCGGCGTTCCGGGACTCGATGATCCAGCCACCCTTTTCCTCGTTCCAGGTGCGTGACACCTCGATCTGCGCGAAGCCCACGGCCCAGGCGCCGTCCGCGCTCGTGTCGACGTCCAGCAGTGCTCCCGCCTCACCCTTGGCCGGCAGCTCGGCAGCAACGACGCTCCACCGCGTACCGTCGTAGTGCTGGGTGAAGATCTGCCCGTCGAGCGCGGAGGCGTCGTCGCCCACCAGCCAGACGTCGTCCGGCCCGTCCGCGTCGATCGCGTTGACCCGGCTGCTGACGGCCCCCGCCGCCTCCGAGGCCGCCGCCACGGGCCGCCACGTACCCCCGACCGACTCCCGTTCGGCCACCACCGGGCGGAACCGGTGCACCTTGCCCTCCCTGTGCACGGCGAATCCGGCGGCCAGGGTGCGCCCCTGCCCCACGCCCACGGCGTCCGTGAGGTTGGCGTCGGTGAACGGCAGCGGCTGGGCCGTCCAGCGAGCCGGAGCATCGGTGTTCCGCGTCTGCGCGGACGCGGGCAGTGACGTGAGCAGAGCGGTGGAGAGTACGGCGACGGCAGCGGCCTTGAGCAGCGAGCGGCGGGTACGGGCGGTCCGCATACGGGTTCCTTCCGGCAGGGGGTCTCGCCCCGGTAAGTGCGCCGGCCCGCCGCTCGGGTTGCACCAGGCACGCAAGTCGCCCCCGGCGGCGGCCCGCTACTCCGGCACCGGCCGCCCCTTCGGCTGCCGCAGACCTGCCGCAGACCTGCCGCCGTGATGCGGGCAGGCCGCCGCCCGGATACCGTCGAGGGCTTCGTTGCCCTTCTGCGTGAATGGGGCGCCAGTGGTCACGGAGGCCGCTCACCGTGGCTGAGGTCTTGTGGGGCTGCCCCAAGAGACGATCCCTCGGGAGGACGGCGGCCTGGGACACAGCGCCCGCCGAGCGAAAGGTCTACACCGCGAGAATCGGTCACGCGGCGTAGAACCACATGCTCGTCCCCATGACTAGTGGGATCGGGCACGCCAGGACTGCCAGCAGGAGGCTGCGTGTGTCAGCGGACATGCGTTTCACCGCCGGTGCCAGGCGGACCGCGACGAGCACGGCCGCACCACCGAACGGGCCGGCGAAGCAGTGCAGGAGGAAGCCCCCCACCGCCATGCCCTCCGCCGCGCTCCACAACGCTGTCATCCCGACCATGAAGCCCAGGAAAGCGAGGGACGACATCGTCAGCACCCACAGCCCTGCGGCAAGGAGCACCACGGGGGTGCGCCGACGCGGCGGAGGGATCCGGGCGGGTCCGTAGAGAGCGTCGTACGCGCGAGGGTCCATGCCCTGATCCTCGCCAGTTCCCTGCCGCCCGAGCATGAGGTGGATTACTCAGACCGAGCGCCACCTCGTGCTTACTCAGTCGTCCCGCTCAGACCGAACTCAGGTCCAGGCGAGCTCAGGTCCAGCCGCGCTAGATCCAGCCGCGCTCCCGGGCCAGCAGTGCGGCCTGCGCCCGACTGGCCGCGCCGAGCGTCTGCAGCAGATCGGCGACGTGCCGCCGATAGGTGCGTACCGACACCCCCAGTTCCCGTGCGCCCGCCTCGTCCTTGCCGACCGTGCACATCGACACCAGCACCCGTCGCTCGATGCCGGACGGGCGAGGGGCGGCAGCGCCCTCGCCGCTCCCCGGGCCGCCGCCCGCCCGGGGCAGCTCGTCGGCCTGGTCCCAGATCCGTTCGCAGAGGGAAACGATGCTGGAGACCAGGCCGCTGCGGTGGGCGAGGAGCGCGCCCCGCGAGGTGTCGGGAGGCGGTGTACCGGCCCCCTGCTCCGCGCGTAGACCGTCAATGACGTGCCGCGACCGGGTGACGCGACGCAGCTCCTGGTGGAGTGCGTGCAGCCGGAGGTCCACCAGCCGGGTGAGGGCCACCTCGGGATCCGCCGGGAAGATCCGCCGCTCGGCGTCCTCGTCGCGCAGCAGCCCCAGCTCCTGGAGCCGGGTGATCCGGGCGTGCGCCTCCCGGGGGCGGGAGTGCGACAGGAGGGGGAGGTCGTCGGCGCGGGTGCCGGGGTTGCGCAGGAAGTGCCGGTAGATCTCTTCCTCGGCCTCCGGGACCCCGAAAGCAGACAGCTCGTTCTCGCCCACGTACGCCCCCGATGCCTGGTGCCGTGGAGGCGTACGCCGAGGGGATCGCCCCGCGCCGCCCGTCCCGGCCGCTGCTCGCTCCGCCCGTGCCCCGTGCCCTGTGCCCTGTGCCCTGTGCCCTGTGCCCTGTGCCCTGTGCCCTGTGCCCTGTGCCCTGTGCCCTGTGCCCTGTGCCCTGTGCCCTGTGCCCTTGACCGTGCCCCTTACCGCATGGGTGGCGCGCCGGTCGACGTATCCGTCCGCGTGTCGGTGCAATGGTCGGGCAAAGACTAGACGCTCGGGACGCTCCTGTGAGGATCCCCGGCAGAACTGCGCGCAGGCCGGAGACGAACGGTGCGCGACCGGCGACGAGCGGCGGTGACGGCGCGACGGGCGGCGGCCCGGGCGTGAACCGGGCGGCCCGGGCGTGAACCGGGCCGCCCGGATCAGGCGTGAACCGGGCGGCCCGGCCGGAGATACGGGCGGCAGGACGGCGGCCGCACGGGGGCAGGACGGCGGCCGCACGGGGGCGGCACAGACCGCGGGCTCACCGGTTGCGGGCGCGACTGTCGTCCCCGGGTCGTACTCTGGAAGCCACCCCGGCCCCCGGGGGTGCCCGGCGGTTCGGGCACCCCTGACGTGTCGGGCCCTTCGCGTTGCCCCGGTAGCAGCCGGCTGCCGGTGAACCCTGAGCCGCACCTGATCTGAACCCCGGACGGAAACTTCATGAGCCTGCACGGTCTGCTGGATGTCGTCGTTACGGACCCGGCGCTCGCCGAGGCGGTGAAGGCCGCCGGGGACGGGCACCGGGCACACGTCGACCTGGTGGGCCCGCCCGGCGCACGGCCGTTCGCCGTGGCCGCGCTGGCCCGGCAGACCGGCCGGACCGTACTGGCCGTCACCGCGACGGGCCGGGAGGCCGAGGACCTGGCCGCCGCCCTGCGCACCCTGCTGCCGCCGGACACCATCGCCGAGTACCCGTCCTGGGAGACCCTGCCCCACGAGCGGCTCTCGCCCCGCTCGGACACCGTGGGCCGCCGCCTCGCCGTGCTGCGGCGCCTGGCTCATCCCCGCGAGGACGACCCGGAGACGGGCCCGGTCTCCGTCGTCGTCGCGCCGATCCGCTCCGTGCTCCAGCCGCAGGTCAAGGGGCTCGGCGAGCTGGAGCCCGTGGCGCTGGCCGGCGGACAGAGCGCGGATCTGGGAGAGGTCGTGGACGCGCTGGCGGCCGCCGCGTACTCCCGGGTCGAACTGGTGGAGAAGCGCGGCGAGTTCGCCGTACGCGGCGGAATCCTGGACGTCTTCCCGCCCACCGAGGAGCACCCCCTTCGGGTGGAGTTCTGGGGCGACGAGGTCGAGGAGATCCGCTACTTCAAGATCGCCGACCAGCGATCCCTGGAGGTCGCCGCGCACGGACTGTGGGCCCCGCCCTGCCGTGAGCTGCTGCTGACCGACCAGGTGCGGGAGCGGGCCGCCGTGCTGGCGGAGGCCCACCCGGAGCTGGGTGAGCTGCTCGGCAAGATCGCGGAGGGCATCGCGGTCGAGGGCATGGAGTCCCTGGCCCCGGTCCTGGTCGACGACATGGAACTGCTGCTCGACGTCCTGCCGCGGGACGCGATGGCGATCGTCTGCGACCCGGAGCGGGTCCGCACCAGGGCGGCCGACCTGGTCGCCACGAGCCAGGAGTTCCTCCAGGCGTCGTGGGCGGCGAGCGCGGGCGGTGGCGAGGCCCCCATCGACGTGGGCGCGGCCTCGCTGTGGGGCATCGCGGACGTCCGGGACCGGGCCCGCGAACTGGACATGATGTGGTGGTCGATCTCGCCGTTCGCGGCCGACGCCGCCGACCACGACGACGACACCCTCCAGCTCTCCATGCACGCCCCCGAGGCCTACCGGGGCGACACCGCCCGTGCGCTCGCCGACACCAAGGGCTGGCTGGCCGAGGGCTGGCGCACGGTGTACGTGACGGAGGGCCAGGGCCTCGCCACCCGTACGGTCGAGGTGCTGGGCGGCGAGGGCATCGCGGCCCGCCTCGACGCGGACCTGGCCGAGCTCACCCCGTCCCTGGTGCACGTCTCCTGCGGGGCCATCGAGCAGGGGTTCGTCGACCCGGCGCTGAAGCTCGCCGTGCTCACCGAGACGGACCTGACCGGCCAGCGCACCGCCACCAAGGACCTGGGCCGGATGCCGGCCCGCCGCCGCAAGACGATCGACCCCCTGACGCTGGAGGTCGGCGACTACATCGTCCACGAGCAGCACGGTGTCGGCCGGTACGTGGAGATGGTGCAGCGCACGGTCCAGGGCGCGACCCGCGAGTATCTGCTCGTCGAGTACGCCCCCGCCAAGCGCGGCCAGCCGGGCGACCGCCTCTACATCCCGACCGACCAGCTGGAGCAGGTCACCAAGTACGTCGGCGGCGAGGCCCCGACGCTGCACCGGCTCGGCGGCGCGGACTGGACGAAGACGAAGCAGCGGGCGAAGAAGGCGGTCAAGGAGATCGCCGCCGACCTGATCAAGCTCTACTCCGCCCGGATGGCGGCCCCCGGCCACGCCTTCGGCGCGGACACTCCCTGGCAGCGGGAGCTGGAGGACGCCTTCCCGTACGCGGAGACGCCCGACCAGCTGTCCACGATCGCCGAGGTCAAGGAGGACATGGAGAAGACGGTCCCCATGGACCGGCTGGTCTGCGGCGACGTCGGCTACGGCAAGACGGAGATCGCGGTCCGGGCGGCGTTCAAGGCGGTCCAGGACGGCAAGCAGGTGGCGGTCCTGGTCCCCACGACCCTCCTGGTCCAGCAGCACTACGGCACGTTCACCGAGCGCTACTCCCAATTCCCGGTCAACGTCCGCGCCCTGAGCCGCTTCCAGTCGGACACCGAGTCCAAGGCCACCCTTGAAGGCCTCAGGGACGGGGCGGTCGACCTGGTCATCGGCACCCACCGCCTCTTCTCCTCCGAGACGAAGTTCAAGGACCTCGGCCTGGTCATCGTGGACGAGGAGCAGCGGTTCGGCGTCGAGCACAAGGAGCAGCTCAAGAAGCTCCGCGCCAACGTGGACGTGCTCACGATGTCCGCGACTCCCATCCCCCGTACGCTCGAAATGGCGGTCACCGGCATCCGCGAGATGTCCACGATCACCACCCCGCCGGAGGAGCGCCACCCGGTCCTCACGTTCGTCGGCCCGTACGAGGAGAAGCAGATCGGCGCGGCGGTCCGCCGTGAACTCCTGCGTGAGGGCCAGGTCTTCTACATCCACAACCGGGTCGAGTCCATCGACCGGGCCGCCGCCCGCCTCCGCGAGATCATCCCGGAGGCCAGGATCGCCACGGCCCACGGCCAGATGTCGGAGGCGTCCCTGGAACAGGTGGTGGTGGACTTCTGGGAGAAGAAGTTCGACGTCCTGGTCTCCACGACGATCGTCGAGTCCGGTATCGACATCTCCAACGCGAACACCCTGATCGTGGAGCGCGGCGACAACTTCGGCCTCTCCCAGCTGCACCAGCTGCGCGGCCGGGTGGGCCGAGGCCGGGACCGGGGCTACGCCTACTTCCTCTACCCGCCCGAGAAGCCCTTGACGGAGACGGCCCACGAACGCCTGGCCACCATCGCCCAGCACACGGAGATGGGCGCGGGCATGTACGTGGCGATGAAGGACCTGGAGATCCGCGGCGCGGGCAATCTGCTCGGCGGCGAGCAGTCCGGCCACATCGCGGGCGTCGGCTTCGACCTGTACGTCCGCATGGTCGGCGAGGCGGTCGCCGACTACCGGGCCCAGATGGAGGGCGGCGAGCAGGAGGAGCCCCCGCTGGAGGTCAAGATCGAGCTCCCGGTCGACGCGCACGTCCCGCACGACTACGCCCCCGGCGAGCGGCTGCGTCTCCAGGCCTACCGCGCGATCGCCGCGGCCTCCTCGGAGGACGACATCCGCGCGGTCCGCGAGGAGTTGACCGACCGCTACGGCCCCCTGCCC
The DNA here is from genome assembly GCF_040638385.1 of Streptomyces sp. NPDC026589. NCBI lineage: Bacteria > Bacillati > Actinomycetota > Actinomycetes > Kitasatosporales > Streptomycetaceae > Streptomyces > Streptomyces sp. NPDC026589. Next base: position 35,214 of record NZ_JBEZYG010000020.1, on the reverse strand, counting down.
GAACCGGTCGAGAACCTCCTCCTGGTCGCCGGCCTGCGCATGCTGGCCCGCGCCTGCGGCGTCGGCGAGATCGTCCTCCAGGGCTCCAACATCCGCTTCGCCCCGGTGGAGTTGCGCGAGTCCCAGGAGCTGCGGCTGAAGCGCCTGCACCCCAAGACGGTCATCAAGCCGGCCGCCCACCAGATCCTGGTCCCGCGCCCGACGGCCGGAAGGATCGGCGGCAAGCCGGTCATCGGCCGCGAACTGCTGGCGTGGACGGGGGAGTTCCTGACGACGATCCTGGGGTCGTAGACCCGCGTACCGAGTGAACGACGGGCCCCGCCGCGCTGACCGGCGGGGCCCGATGCGTCTGGCCCCGAAGCCGCTACGGCGTCGCGGGCCGCTTGAACGCGGCTCGGTACTCCCTGGAAAGAGTGCACGCCCGGTTGCACCAGCCGGCGCTGCGGTTGGGGTCGCGGGAACCGGGGGCCCGGGCGTCGATGGGGCCGCATCGACGCCCGGGCGGAGCAAGGCCGTTGTCATCCCCCGGCGGCGGTCTCCCGGCTCGGCGGACCGAGCGCCTTGGCCGTCACCGGCCTGTCGGTACGGCGGGCGTCACTTCACCACGACGTTGTCCCCGGACGACGTCGACGCACCGGTGGTGGTGTTGCCGTAGTACGCCCAGCGCCACGTACCCGACTTGGAGGCCTTCACGGTCGTCTTGAGCTTGCCCGAGCCGTCCGCGTACACCTTCTTGACCGTGCTGTAGGAGGCCGAGCCGGAAGGCTTGAACTGCAAGCTCACGTGGCGGCCACCGTAATTGGCGTACTTCCTGGTCTCCCAGTTCGCCCGCGTGACCTTTCCGGTCACGGTGATGGTCTTGCCCTTGGCCACCGGTTCCGGTGAGGCGTTGACGGTCAGACGGGAGTTGCGCTGGACGTAGACCGTCATGCCCTTGTCGTCGACGTCACCGCTGCCGTCCTTGAAACGCACCTCGGCCCCGACCCTCCAGGCCCCGGCCTCGCTGTTGCGCATGTCCCACACACTCGGGTCGAAGTACATCGTCTCGTTGATGTCGCAGGCGCCGACCCGGTTGGGGCAGTCGTTCGTCTCGATCGAGTGCCACAGCTGTTCCTCCCCACTGTCGCGGTGGAGGAACACCAACCCCGGCGCCTTCCACGGCTTCGTGGTCGTCATCCGGAAGGAGGCGGGCACCGCGACCTCCTTCGTCGTCCCGATGACGATCGGCTTGCCGCCGTTCACCTGGACACGGCTGAACGAGGCCCCGCCCTCGGCCGCCCCGGCCGGCACCGCGGCCACCGCCGTGAACACCGCCGCCGCACCGCCGGCCACGACGGCTCTCCAGACCTGCTTCCCCACCTGATCCCCGATCTCCGTACGAATGGCGCCGAAGGATCGTCCCTCCGGCGCCTTACAGACGGCCGACATCCACCCAGGGTTGTGCACCCGCGCATCACGATGGGACATCGGCCCTGCGGACGCGGCCGACCGGGGCGGCGGCGGCCGATGGAACGCCGCCCGGACGGTCTTGCAGACAACTGCGTGCTCGACCGGCCGAGGTCACTCGGCCGGGGCCAACGCCTCCGCGATCTCCTCGTGCAGCCCCAGCGGCAGGCCGACGCCCCACCGGTCCGCCGCCTCGGCCGCCAGTTCCCGGCTCCACTGCCAGCTGTTCGCCGCCCCCGTGCGGAGGACCTCCGGGGTCAGCGGTCCCGTCGTCGTGGCGTACCGCTCGACGTCCTCCTCCCGTACGTAGAGGCAGGCGTCCAGGTCCGAGTGGGCGTCGGCCTCGCCGAGTGTCCACGAGCCGTGCAACAGGACGCCCTCCACGCGGAATCGGCGTCGGCCGTCGCGCGCAGCAGCCCGATGCGGCGGTCCAGGCCGTCGGAGGGCCGGTGAGTGCGGGCGTGGGTGGGTCGGGCGTGCGGCATGGGCGGGGCTCCTGAGTGGGTGCGTAGGCATACGAACGAGCCCGGCGGTCGACGCCGGGCGGCTGCCGGTCCCGCTGTGGGACCTCTTTCGTCACTCAGGAAACGCCCATGAGGGGCACCCTGGAGGACGCCCCGTCAGCTGGCGCGGCTGTTTTCCGGCGTGAAGATCAACGCCGTGAGCAACCGGAACGTCTCCTCCGGGCCCCGGCCCTCCACCGCGTCCGACAGAGCGCCGCTGAGCAGCAGCGTCGCGAAGCCGTGGGCCAGGGACCACGCGGCCACCCCCGCGAGACGGTCGTCCTCGCCCCGGCCGGTCGGCGGGAGGTCCGCCACGCCCGCGCGCAGGGCCTCGGTCGCCCGGGCGCGGGCGGCCAGCAGGTCCGGGGCGTCGGTGCGGTGCAGGTCCGGCTGGAACATCACCTGGAAGTGCGCGGGGTGCGTCGCCGCGAACCGTACGTATGCCACGCCCCGCTCGCGGAGGTCCGGGGCCCCGGCCAGTGCGTCGGCGAACAGGGCGTAGCCCTCGGCGGCCACGGCGGTCAGCAGACCCGTGCGGTCCTTGAAGTGGTGCGCGGGAGCCGCGTGCGAGACGCCGGCCCGCCGGGCCAGGTCGCGCAGGCTCAGGGCGCCGGGGCCGTTCGTCGCGATGACGTCGAGGGCGGCGTCCAGGATCACGCGCCGCAGGTCGCCGTGGTGATAGGTGCGCTCGCGCTCGCTGTTCATGGCAGCACCCTACCCGGCATCTTGTCATTGACAAGTTCCAGCGGTACGCGCATGCTGAAGACCTGATCTAGGCATTGGCAAGATGCGTGACGCCTGTTCTGAAGGGTGGAGATCATGACCGGAGAACCGGCCCGTGTGCGGCAGATGTGGCACCTCCTGGAGCCCCTGCACGCCGTTCTGTACTACGCCCCCGAGGCCTTCGAGGAGGCCGCCGCCCTGGGGTACGACACCGACGAGCGCTGGGCGAGCTATTTCGCCTGGCGGGCGGCTCCGCTGGGGGCGGTGGGTGCGGAGGAGGCGGTGCGGACGTTCCACAGCTTTGCCCCGGCCATGGTGGAGCGTTACGTTCCGGGCGTCTGGGCGACCGCAGACCCCGAGGCCGTGCTCGCGGCCCGGCTGCGGGCCGTCGACCGGTCCTACCGGGCCCTGTTCGGGGACCGCGTGGAGGGGCCGGAGTTCGTGGAGGCCGCCGCGCTGGCCCGCCGCGCGGCGGAGGCGGCGGGCCCTGGGACTCCCGGCGGCCTCGGAGCCGCCAACTCCGCGCTGCCCTGGCCCGACGCCCCGCAACTGGTGCTCTGGCAGGCGGCGACCGTTCTGCGTGAACACCGGGGAGACGGGCACATCGCCGCCCTCGTCGAGGCCGGCCTCGACCCGGTCGAGTCGCTGGTCTCCTTCGCGGCGGTCGGCGCGGCGCCGCCCGAGGTGTTCGCGAGCCGGGAATGGGGCCCGGAGGAGTGGGACGCGGCCCGGCGGCGGCTACGGGAGCGCGGGCTGCTGGCTGCGGACGGCACGGCCACGGACGCGGGGCGCGAGCTGCGCGTAAAGGTGGAGCTGCGTACCGACGAGGAGGCCGCCGGGCCGTGGCGGGCGCTGGGGGAGCAGGGGCGCGAGCGGCTGGTGGAGCTGCTGGGGGAGCCCTGGCTGGAGGTCATCGGGTCGGGGATGCTGCCCGCCGAGAACACCCTGGGCATCGGGAAGGTGTGACCGGGCCGGGGGAGTTGTGTGCTGACGCACGGTCATGGAAATCCCTCTGGCGGGGAAGAGGCGGGGAAGACGCGGAGAAGGCGCCCATAGGATTCTCGGCGTTCGGCTCTCTCCCCGTCAGGACGGCTTCACGTGATAGCTCCCCGTACGCACCGCCGCCGTACGTACCGAGCGGCGGCCCTGCCCGCCATCGGCGCTCTCGTCGCGATCGCCCTGGCGGGAGGCTGCGCCCCCGACGGCCTCGCGGCCGGTGGCGGAGCCGGCGCGAGCGGCGGGACCAACGGCGGCGCGCGGTCCCCCGGGGGCTTCGGTGCCAGCCCGCTGGACAACCCCGACGGTACGAAGCCGGGCCTGGCCCCCCTCACCACCGACGCGGACCGGGCCACCGCCCGGAAGATCATCGAGAAGGTGGCCACCAAGGGGCGCGGCCCGAAGACCGGCTACGAGCGGAAGAAGTTCGGCTACGCCTGGAAGGACGGGATCGACGGCATCCCGCTCGCCCGCAACGGCTGCGACACCCGCAACGACCTGCTCGCCCGGGACGGCAAGGGCATCGAGCACAAGGCGGGATCCGACTGCGTCGTCATGTCGATGACGCTCCAGGACCCCTACACCGGCGAGAGCATCGACTGGCGCAAGCAGCGGGCCACCGAGGTGCAGATCGACCATGTGATGCCGCTGTCCTACAACTGGCAGATGGGCGCCGCCCGCTGGAACGAGGCCAAGCGTGAGCGGATCGCCAACGACCCGCTCAACCTCATACCGGTGGACGGCCCGGCCAACAACGCCAAACGGGACTCCGGCCCCGCCTCCTGGCTGCCGCCGTACAAGCCGATCCGCTGCTCCTACGCCGTACGGTTCGCCCAGGTCTCGCTGAAGTACGAACTCCCGGTCACGGCCGCCGACAAGCGCACCATGCTCACCCAGTGCGGCGGCTGAGCGGCGGCTGGGCGGCTGCTGGGCGGCAGCCACCGCACCGGGGAGCGGGCGGGTCTCAGACCTTGCCGCCGCAGATCACGTCGTACGGCCGGCCCATCGCCATCATCAGCTGCATCGGCTCCGTGGTCGCGGCCGGGCACTCGGTCTTCTCCTTGACGAGGCCGAGGACCTTGAAGGCGTCCGCCCCGGCCGAGGCGCAGGCGATCTCCTTGGCCGTCGCCGAGATGCAGTCGCCCTCGACCAGCTGCCCACCGCCGGCGCCCGCGTCGCCGGGGTGGTCCCCCGTCAGGTTGCGGCCGCAGACCGTGTTGGTCGGGATGCCGCCGCCCTTCTTGTCGTCGCCGGAGCCGAAGACCCGGGAGACCTGGATGATCAGGTCCGTTCCGGCCGGGCACTGGATCGCGTTGGGCAGGAAGCTCGCGTCCTCGATCTTCAGGGCCTTGAAGGTCGCGCCCGCCTCGTCGCAGTCGTAGGCGCGGTAGCCGTCCGGCTTGTTCTCCGGGTCGGGACCTCCGCAGTCACCGATCTCCCACGAGCCGCCCTTGCCGTCCGACGCGGACGAGGACGAGGACGAGGGCGACTTCGCGTACTTGTTCGAGGACTCGTCCCCGAAGACCTTGAAGGCCCCGTAACTCAGGCCGAGGATCACCGCGAGCACCACCAGGCTCTGGAGGCACCCGGCGGCTCTCCGGGGGCGGGGCGGTGCGGTGGCGGGCTGGGTCATGGTTCTGCTCCTCGACGAGTGGCGCCCCCGGGTGCTGAGTCACGGGGGCGAAGTCACGGGTGGGGACGCGGCATGAACACCTCATGGTTCCGGCTGGATCACACCGGTCCGGGAGGGGCCTCGCCGAGGTCCTTGACCAGGAAGCGGGCCGGGTCCGCGACCTCCTGCCGGACGCCGTCGGCGTCGAGGAACGCGTACCGGTCCAGGTAGCGGCAGCCGGTCTCGCGGTAGCCGATCCGCAGGTAGAGCCCGGCCGCCCGGCGGTTGTCGTCGTCCACGCCCAGGCCGATCAGGGCGTGATCGGCGGCACGGACCCGCTGCTCCGCCGTCTGGATCAGCGCCGTGCCGATGCCCCGGGAGCGCAGCTCCGGTGGCCAGATCGCGAGCCCGTTCAGCTCGGGGCAGTCGGGGAAGCGGGCCCGGACCTCCGGGGCGGCGCAGCCCTGCCACAGGATCTGCGCCGACCCGACGGGTACGTTGCCGGCCCAGGCGGTCAGAAAGGTGCTGAGTCCCCGCTCCTGCCGGTCGAACCGGGCGGCGTGTCGCCGGGTCCGGCCGGGCGAGGGCAGGTGCCGCTCCAGGAGTTCGAGATCCGTCGCGCGGCAGGGCCGGATCTGTACGGGACCGACGCGGGCGGACGGAGGTGTCGTCGTCATGCGGCGTGACGGTAGCCGGGCGGCGGCGGCGCGGGCGAGCGGGCTGCGCGGGCGGGCGACCCCGGAGTGCGCGGGGAGCCGGGCCGATATTCGCTGGTCGGAGATGCTGCGGCTGTTTAGGGTCGCGCGTATGGAGCTGAACATCACCACCCTCGCCGAGCGTCCGGAGCTGGCCGACGCCCTGGACCGGATGCCGGACACCTGGCCGGAGTTCATGCTGGAGGACCTCGTCGGCTGGGCGAACTTCCCCCGGATCGCCGTCGAGTTCCCCCAGTACGTGCTGGTCGCCACCGACGCCGAGGGCGTCGTGGTCGCGCGCGCGTTCAGCGTGCCCTTCCTGCTGGACACCCCGGGGCGCGGCGAACTGCCCGTCGGCGGCTGGGACCAGGTGATGCTGTGGGCGTTCTCGGACCTGCGGCGCGGGAACACCCCCGACACGGTCAGCGCGATCGACATCACGGTGGCCACCGGCCATCTGGGCAAGGGGATATCGGGCCGGATGCTCGCCGCGCTGCGCGACAACGCGCTGCGGCTCGGCTTCGGGCAGCTCGTCGCCCCGGTGCGGCCGAACGGCAAGCACCTGCGGTCCGGACTGCCGATGGAGGAGTACGCCCGGCTGACCCGCCCCGAGGACGGGCTGCCCGAGGACCCCTGGCTGCGGGTCCACGCCCGGGTGGGCGGCAAGGTGGACTCGGTCGCCACGGTGTCGATGACGGTGAGCGGTTCGCTCGCGCAGTGGCGGGAGTGGACCGGGCTGCCGTTCGACACGGACGGCCCGGTGGAGGTCCCGGGGGCGCTCCTCCCGGTGCACTGCGCGCTCGCGCACGGTTACGCGGTCTACGTCGAGCCCAACGTCTGGGTGCGGCACCAGCTGTGACGCCCGGGCGGGAAGGTACGGACACGGAGCCCACCGCGCCCGGGCGGGAAGGTACGGGCACGGAGCCCACCGCGCCCGGGCGGGAAGGTACGGGCACGGAGCCCACCGCGCCCGGGCGGGAAGGTCCGGGCACGGAGCCCACCGCGATACCCGCCCATCCGGGCACGGCTCCCGCGCACACCCCCGCCCTCCTCGTCATCGACATGCAGAACGCCCTGGTGGCGATGGCGTACCGGGCGTCCGCCACCGTCGAGGCCATCGCAGGCCTCCAGGCGCGGGCCAGGGCCGCCGGCGCGCCGGTGACGTTCGCGCAGCAGGGGGACGACGAGCTGGAGCCCGGGACCGGGGGCTGGCGGATCGTGCCCGAACTGGCCCCCGCCCCCGGTGAGACGGTCGTGCCCAAGGCGGCACCGGACAGCTTCCTCGACACGGAACTGGACGCGGTCCTGCGCGCCCGGGGGGTCACCGAGGTCGTCGTCACCGGGTTCGCCACCGAGATCTGCGTCGAGTCCACCGCCCGGCAGGCGCTGAGCCGGGGGTACGACGTGGTGCTCGTCGCGGACGGCCACACCACGTCCGTCCGGCCGGGCCCCGGCCCGTACGCCGCACCGGGGGCGTCCGTCGCGCACCACAACGAGATCTACCGCAACCTCCGCTTCCCCGGACGGCGGGTGCGCGTACTGCCGGCGGCCGAGGTGGACTTCACGGGCGGAGCCCCGGCACCGGCCGGGTGACCGGGGCTGCGGGGCCGCGGGCGGGGCGAAGCACAACGGTTGGGTACAACCCGGGGTCGGCCCGTCGGTGGAGGTGTATACGCTCACCCCACACGTCCGACATACGCGTCCCAGGAGCAGCACATGCACGGCTACGGCCCGACGCCGCAGCAGCAGACGACATCCCGGCCGTCCCCGGCGACGCTCACGGCGGTGCGCGTGATCCTCGTGACGGTGACCGTGCTGAGCTGCGGCCTGCTGGGCTGGGTGGCGATGTTGCGGCTGGCGATCGTCACCCGCAGGCCGCGGGACTGGTTCCTGCTCGCGGTCGTGATCGTCCTCAACGTCGCGCTGTTCGCCTTCATCCTCGCCACACCGGACGACCCCGACGAGATGTCGGACGCGGCGGTGCTGTTCATGCTGCTCTGGATCGTCGCCCTGCTGGCCGGGGTGATCACCTATTACCTGTACGTGGAGATCCGCCACTACGGCTCCCTCGGCTCCCCGACCCCGTACAGCGCACCCGGGCACCCCGCACCGCTCCTCCCGTACCAGCAACACCCCGCACAACAGCACCAGAACCGGCACCAGAACCAGAACCAGCGCCCGCAGCCCAACCCGTACACCGTGCCGACCCTGCCGCCCACGCCCACCCCCGCGCCCCAGCGCCTCGACCAGGTCCGCGCCGAGCTGGACGAGCTGAGCGACTACCTCCGCAAGGAGAACCGGGAGGGCGAGGGCCGGTGAGCGGGCGGATCATCGCCGACCGGTACGAACTGGCGACCATCCTCGGCCAGGGCGGCATGGGACAGGTGTGGACGGCCTACGACCGGCGGCTGGACCGCCGCGTCGCCGTGAAGCTGCTCCGCCCCGACCGGGTCGCCGGGCCCACCGGCAGCGACGCCGCGGACGAACTGCGCCGCCGGTTCGTCCGCGAGTGCCGGGTCACCGCGCAGGTCGACCACCCCGGCCTGGTCACCGTCCACGACGCGGGCAGCGAGGACGACGACCTCTACCTCGTCATGCAGTACGTCGAGGGCGCCGACCTCGCCGACCATCTGGCCGAGCGGAACCCGTACCCCTGGCCGTGGGCCGTCGCGGTCGCCGCCCAGCTCTGTGCCGTCCTCTGCGCGGTGCACGCGGTGCCGATCGTCCACCGCGACCTCAAGCCCCGGAACGTGATGGTCCGTCCCGACGGCACCGTCACCGTTCTCGACCTCGGCGTCGCCTCCGTCCTCGACACGGACACCACCCGCCTCACCCACACCGGCTCACCCATCGGCTCCCCGGCCTACATGGCCCCCGAGCAGGCGATGGGCGGCGCGGTCGGCCCCTACACCGACCTGTACGCCCTCGGCGTGCTCCTGCACGAACTCCTCAGCGGTGACGTGCCGTTCGCCGGTTCCACCGCGCTCGGCGTCCTGCACCGCCACCTCTACGAGCCCCCGCTCCCGGTCCGCGAGACCCGCCCCGAGGTCCCCGTCGCGCTGGAGGCCCTCGTCCTGCGGCTCCTCGCCAAGGACCCCCAGGACCGGCCCGCCTCCGCCCAGGAGGTGTACGAGGACCTCGCCCCGCTGCTGCCCCAGCACGGGGCCCCCGCCGGGCCGCTCGACCCGACGCGTCCGTTCCTGCGCCCGCACGCCCCCTGGCCGGACCGGGCCGCGACCCCGGCCTTCGTGCCCGCACCCGCCACCTTCGCCGCGCCGCCCCCCTCCCTCGGCGCCCCGCCGTCCTTCACCCCGCCCCCGGCCGCCGCACCGACCCCCGCGCGCCCCGCCCACCTGCCGCCGGGCACCCCGCCGCCGCCCGCCCGGCCGGATGTCGCGCGGGCCGTGGACGAGGTCAAGAAGCTGCTCGGCGAGGGCCGCATCACCCAGGCCGTGGACGTCCTCGGCGCCACGCTCCCGGCCGCCGCCGCCGAGCACGGCGAGCACTCACCGGTCGTCCGCATCCTGCGCAAGCAGTACGCCGCGACCCTGATGGACGACGGGCAGTACCGCCGCGCCCTGCCCGAGCTGCGCCGCCTCGCCGAGGACCGCACCGCCGAAGCGGGCCGGGCCGACGCCCAGGCCCTCCAGTTCCGCTACGACGCCGCCCAGTGCCTCGAACAGCTCGGCGAGGCCGGGGCCGCGCTGGTCGAGTACCGCGCGATCCTCCCGTACTACGAGAACGCCTACGGGCCGATCGCCTCCGACCCCGGCCGCGCCCTCGACATCCGGCACCGCATCGGGCAACTGCTCCTGGCGGTCGGCGACCACACCGCGGGCCGGGCACAGCTCCAGGCCCTGCTGTACGACGCCGAGCGCACCTACGGGCCGCACCACCCGCTGCCGATGGATCTGCGCCGCCTGCTCAGCCACCAACGGGACGTCCGCGGGGGCTGACAGCGCCCCCGCACCGCCCCCACCGGAGCACATTCCCGGCCATCTCCCCGACCACATCCCCAACTCCTCCCGAATCGTTGGTCGAATCAGTGGCACCGGCCACCTCCACTGCCTAACATCGATCACCGCAAGGCTTTGTGCACTGATGCACAAACTCTCCCCGGGAGGCTCCTTTGCACCGCCGTCGTCGCACCGCGCTCGCCGTCCTCGCCGCGACACTCGTCGCCGCGCCACTCCTTTCGGCCTGCGGCAACCAGTCCCACCCCGGCGCCGCGGCCGTCGTGGGCGGCGATCGGATCGAGGTGTCGACGGTCCAGGACCGCGCCGCGGACGTCCGCACCGCCCAGGAAAGCTCCCCGGAGGCCACCCAGCTGGTGAACAAGTCGGGCCAGCTCAACCGCGCGAAACTGCACGGGCTGATCTTCGGCCGGATCCTCGACCGCGCCGCCGCGGACGCGGGGGTCACGGTCACCCGCAAGGAGATCCAGGAGATGCGCAGGACCAGCGGCGCCCAGCAGGGCGGCGAGGAGCGGTTCGAGGCGATGATGCTCCAGCAGCGCTGGGTCGCCCCGGACCAGATCGACGCCGACATGCGCCAGGAGGTCCAGCTCCCGAAGCTGGCGGAGGCGCTCGGCGCGGACCTCGGCACACCGGCCGGCCAGCAGGTCGTCGGCGAGGCCCTCACCAAGGCGTCGAAGGCCCTCGACATCGACGTCAACCCGCGCTTCGGCACCTGGGACGACCAGAAGATGCAGCTCGGCAACTACAGCGCGCCCTGGATCACCCAGGTCACCGAGTTCGCGCCGAAGGACGCCCCGGCGGGCGCCTGAGCCGGCCGGGGCCCGAAGCGACGGGCGCCTGAACGGGCGGATCGGGGACCCCGAGGCCGGAGGTAGGTTCGCAGGGTGAACGCCGAAGCCCCCGACGCCCCCGTCGAGACCCCCGCCGACCCCGGCCGCATCGTCCTGCTCACCGCCAGCCACCGGGTCGCGCCCGGCCTGCTGTCCTGGCCGGCCTGGCAGACGCTGCACGCGGCCGACCGGGTTCTCGTCGCCGGTCCGGACCACCCGCAGCTCCCCTACCTCCGCGAGGCGGGCGTGAGCGTCGAACACGCCACACCCTCCGCCGACGAACTGGTCGCCGACTGCGCGGGCGGCCGGACCGTCGTCGTCCTGGTCGGCGGCGAGGGCGACAGCCGCCTGACGGACGGCCTGGCCCGCCTCGGCGGCTCGGGCCGGGTGGCCATGCCGGACCTGGAACTGCTCCCCGGCTCCTACGACCTGCCCGGCGCTCGCCTGCTGGACCTGGTCCAGGTCATGGACCGCATCCGCCGCGCGTGCCCCTGGACCTCGCGGAAGACACACCGGGGCCTCGCCAAGTACGCCATCGAGGAGGCGTACGAACTGGTCGAGGCGATCGAGGACGGCGACCGGGACGAACTGCGTGAGGAGCTCGGCGACGTCCTGCTCCAGGTCGTCTTCCACGCCAGGATCGCCGAGGAAGGCCGCCCGGAGGACGGGGCGGAGCCCTTCGCCATCGACGACGTCGCGGGCGGCCTCGTCGAGAAGCTGATCCACCGCCACCCGCACGTCTTCGGCGACGAGAGCGCCGAGACCCCCGAGGACGTCCACGCGCACTGGCTGCGCACCAAGGCGATCGAGAAGCAGCGGACCTCGGTCACCGAAGGCGTCCCCCTCGGCCAGCCCGGCCTGGCCCTCGCCGCGAAGCTCGCGAGCCGCGCCCGTACGGCGGACTTGGACGTCCCCCTCCCCACGGGCGACACCATCGGCTACGAACTCCTGGCCCTCGCCGTCTCCGCCGAGGCGAACGGCACCGACCCGGAGACCGCCCTGCGCGCCGCCGCCCGCGCCTACCGCGACGCGATCCTGGCGGCGGAGGGCGGGGCGGGTTAGTACGGTGACACCAGGGGCTGTACGAGGGGGAGGGGACAGGCGTGGACGCCGAGTTCAAGGCGCTGGCACGTAAGTTGACACGGGCTGTCGAGAGCGGCGACCCGGACGCGTACGAGCTGATGTCCGACGCGGTGGGCAAGACCCGGAACAGCTTTCTGCAGGTGCGGCTGATGAAGCTCCGGGGCGCCCGTTCCGGCCCGGCGGATCTGGACGTCCGGATGGAGGTCCTCGGGCTCCTGCACGAGGTCAAGCGCACGTCCCCGGACGCGTACGACGAGTTGGAGGAGATGGCCGACATCCTCGGCGAGGACGAGTCGTGGCACACGGCACGCGGCTCCCGGCCGCGCACTCCGGCTCCCGCCGCCACACACAACGCGGTGTCGGGCGGCACCTTCCAGGGCCCGATGGTTCAGGCCGGGAGCTTCAGCGGAGGCGTGCACACCTACTACGGGCAGCCGCAGCACACCGGCCTGCCCCCGGTCACCGACTGGCCCCGGCTCGACGCCTCCGACCCGACCGCCTTCGGCGTGCGGCGTACCCGGCGGATCGGCGACGAGCCACCGCTGCCCCCTTACGTCGCCCGGGACGGCGACCCGGTGCTGAAGGAGCGAGTCCGTGCAGCCGCCACGTCCGGTGGGCTGGTGCTGGTGACCGGTGAGCCACTGTCCGGGAAGAGCCGGACCGCCTGGGCGGCGATGCTCACGAACCTGTCGGGCACGACCCGCCTTCTCGCCCCCTCGCCCGGCACGGATCTGCGCGGCCTGCCCGCTCTGCTGCGCGACCGGGGCCCGGAACAGTGCGTCATCTGGCTGGACGACCTGGAGGGCCACCTCGGCGAACACGGTCTGACCCCGGCGCTCCTCGCCGAACTCGTCCAGCGGCATGTCCCGGTTATCGCCACGATGAGCGACGAGGCCTACGACGCCCACCGCTTCGGCGGGCAGGCCTGCGGCCGGGTGCTGGTGGGCGTCGACCCGGTGGAGCTGAGCCTCGTATGGACGGCGGACGAGGTGGGGCGACTGAACGAGGCGGGTGGGGACAGCCGGCTGGGAGACACCGGCTCCTGGTGCGAGGACGGCCGCGTCACCATGTATCTCGCCGTCGGCCCGGAACTGTGGGACGAGTGGTGGCGAGCCCGCCGCCCGAACGCCCACCCGCACGGCCATCTGCTGGTGCGCGTCGCCATGGACCTGGCCCGGTGCGGAACGGTTGACACCGCCTTCCCGTCGAGCCTGCTGCGCGAGGTGTGCGCGCTGTACGAGCGGGAGGCCGCGCAGGCGGCCGGGGAGTCGTTCGAGGACGCTTTCGCGTGGGCGTCCGAGGTCCGGCACGGCGTCACCGGGATGCTGGTGGCGGGCGAGGAGCCCGACACCTGGAGGGCCTTCGCCGCTCTGCACCGGGACGCGGTGTCCCGTCCGGACGCCCCGCCCGTGCCGCTCGGCCTGTGGCTTACCGCCCTGGAAGCCGTGCGCGGGGATCCGGAACTTGAGGAGCTGGTGGTGGACTTCGCCCAGCGCGAGCTGGAGGACGAGGCGGACGGGCGGCCCGAGGTCGGCCTGGTGCTGGGCCGCCTCTACCGGGCGACCGGACAGAACGAGTCCGCCGAGCAGTGGTTCCGGCACTCCGCTGACGCGGGCGACGTCGAAGCGGCGGCCACCCTGGGCGAGCTGCTCGCCTCGCGCGACGCGGCAGCGGAAGCCATCCCGTACCTGGAGCAGGCCGCCGAGGCCGGCGTCGTGCGGGCGCAGTACCGCCTGGGTATGGTCCTGGCCGCGCAGGCGCAGAGCTGGCTGACCCGGGCGGCCGAGGCGGGGTACCCCGCCGCAACGCAGGAGCTGCCCCCGGCCCGTGCGGTCACCGCCAACCCACTCATGTCCCCTGGCCCCGAGCAGCTTTTCCCGCCGATGGTCATGCGCGAGGAGGATTTCCTCCCGCCCGACGCAGTTCCCCCTGCCGACCCGGATGCTCACTCCGGCAGGCAGTCCCGATAACGTCGAACGGTGAACGACACCCCCGCCTGCCCGCATAGCGGGGCCACCCCGGCGGCCCCCGCCCCCGAACTCTTCACCTGGGAGTTCGCCTCCGACCCCTACCCTGCCTACGCCTGGCTCCGCGAGCACCGCCCCGTGCACCGCACCGCGCTGCCCAGCGGGGTCGAGGCCTGGCTCGTGACCCGGTACGGGGACGCCAAGGAGGCGCTCGCCGACGCGCGGCTCTCCAAGAACCCCGCCAACCACGCCGAGTCGCCGCACGCCAAGGGGAAGACGGGGATCCCGGGGGAGCGCAAGGCGGAGCTGATGACGCATCTGCTCAATATCGACCCGCCGGACCACACCCGGCTGCGCCGGCTCGTGTCCAAGGCGTTCACCCCGCGCCGGGTCGCGGAGTTCGCGCCCCGCGTGCAGGAGCTGACGGACCGGCTCATCGACGACTTCGTGGAGAAGGGGAGCGCCGACCTCATCCACGACTTCGCCTTCCCGCTCCCCATCTACGCCATCTGCGACCTGCTCGGCGTCCCCGAGGAGGACCAGGACGACTTCCGGGACTGGGCGGGCATGATGATCCGGCACGGAGGCGGGCCGCGCGGCGGGGTCGCCCGGTCGGTGAAGAAGATGCGCGGCTACCTCGCCGAACTCATCCACCGTAAGAGGGAGAATCCGGGCGACGACCTGATCTCCGGGCTGATCCGGGCCAGCGACCACGGCGAGCACCTCACGGAGAACGAGGCGGCCGCCATGGCGTTCATCCTCTTGTTCGCCGGGTTCGAGACGACGGTCAACCTCATCGGCAACGGGACCTACGCGCTCCTGCGCCACCCCGAGCAGCGCGCCCGGCTGGAGGCCTCCCTGGCGGCGGGGGAGGACGCGCTGCTGGCCACCGGCATCGAGGAGCTGCTCCGGTTCGACGGACCGGTCGAGATGGCGACCTGGCGGTACGCCACCGAGACGCTGACCCTGGGCGGCGAGGAGATCGCCGCCGGGGACCCCGTACTCGTGGTGCTGGCGGCGGCCGACCGTGACCCGGAGCGGTTCACGGATCCGGACACCCTGGACCTTGCGCGGCGTGACAATCAGCACCTCGGATACGGGCACGGCATCCACTACTGCCTGGGGGCGCCGCTGGCCCGGCTGGAGGGACAGACCGCGCTGACCACCCTGTTGAGGCGCCTTCCTGACCTGCGACTTGCGGGAGAACCTGGCGATTTGCGCTGGCGCGGCGGACTCATCATGCGTGGACTGCGCACCCTTCCGGTCGCGTTCGAACCGGGTAGTCGATCCGAAAAAAGTGACAGAGTGTCAACTCCGTGACTTTCACGTGATCTGCGCTGCATCGACTTGTGACACACGTTCGAGTCCCGCTAGGTTCACGGTTCGACGCGTCGGTCGCACCTTGCTCACGCGTCACTTGGGCGCCGAAGCAGGCACGGAATCCGCTGTGCGGCGCTCAGGCCACTCGCTTGTCAGTCGCACGGAAGGCATACCCATGGGCTCCGCGAACGGCAGACACCGCCGCCCTCGTCAGGCACCCGCCATCATCGTCGCCGCAGGCGTGACGGGATCGGCCATCGCCATCCCGCTGCTCGGCGCCGGCGGCGCGCACGCGGCCGAGGCCACCACCTGGGACCGGGTCGCCGAGTGCGAGAGCGGCGGCATGTGGAGCGCCGATCTCGGCAACGGCTACTACGGCGGGCTCCAGTTCTCGCAGGAGACCTGGTCGGCTTACGGCGGCACGGCGTTCGCGCCCCGCGCCGACCTCGCCAGCCGCTCGCAGCAGATCTCCGTCGCCGAGAAGGTCCTGGACGACCAGGGCCCGAAGGCGTGGCCCAGCTGTGCGGTCATCTCCGGCCTCGCGGTGGACGGCGGTCTGCCCGGCGTCGACCCGGGCACCTCGCCGTCCACGGATCCGTCCGCCGACCCGTCCGCGGATCCGTCGGCGGACCCCTCGGCCGACCCGACCTCCACCCCGACCGGCGAAGCGGATGCAACCGGCGAACCCGGTGAATCCGGCGAACCCGGTGAATCCGGTGAAGCGCGCGAAACGGGCAAGGGTGAGAAGGGTAATGAGGCGGACAAGGGCGGTAGTGGTGGCGCGGAGAAGCGGAGCGAGGCTCCCGACTCCTCGGTGACGCCCTCCGCCCCGCCCGCCTCCGGCGCCCCCGACGCCTCGGACCCCTCCACCGCCCCCGACGCCTCGGCGGACGAGGACGGCAAGGGGGGCAAGCACCGGGGCGCCCCCGCGCCCGAGGAGGCCGACGCGGGCCAGAAGGACGGTCCCCGTGAGTCCGGCCGGCACGCCTCGCGTGGCGAGGGCGACGCGCGGGACGGTGGCACGGCGCCCGCCGACGGGTACACGGTGCGGCCCGGCGACAACCTCTGGGCGATCGCCGACGCCCAGGAGATCCCCGGCGGCTGGACCGGCCTGTACGAGACGAACAAGGACCTCCTGGGCTCCGACCCGGACCTGATCCTGCCCGGCCAGAACCTGGACCTGGGCATGGACCGGGGTGCGGGCGAGGACGCGGGCCGGGGTGCGGCCGAGAGCGCCGCCCCGGCCGCCCCGGAGGGCGCCGAGACACCCGCCGGGGCGCCCGCCGCCAACTGAACGAATTCGGGAAAACACCCCGAAAATCGAGGCAGTTAAGAGACCTATGTCCACTTTTGCGTAAGTGAGACATGGGTCTCTTTGCCTCAACTGGCGCGGCTCGCCCGGCTGGTCCGGGTGAATCGCCCCCCACCTGCGGAAACGCCCAGTCGGCCACGGCGAGTTCGGGTTGATTGCCCCCTATGTCCATCTTTGAATGTCGGGGTTGCCTGTGTTTACGGTCGGACCGCTCGCACCGCGGGCCCCGTCGACCGTCACGCCGAATCCTGCCGTCGGTCGAAGGGAACAGACGCGTAAGCGCCGTAGGCAGGAGCGGGGGACCCAGGTAAGCCGCCGGGTCCGGACGCCTCGTCGAACCGACGGGGACGTACGGGACCGGCTAGGGGTGAAGTCGCGAGCAGCACCGCGCGACCGGGCAACTCATCAGCCCGAACCCGACAGCTCACCTCGTAGGCGTCGGTGAGGAGATTCGTTCCATGCTGCTGAACAGCAAGGGCAAGCACCGCCGCCCGTCCAAGGCCACCCGTATCGCCACCCTCGCGGGTGTCACCGGTACCGCCATCGCCATCCCGCTGATGGGCGCGACCAGCGCTTCCGCCGCCTCCGTCGAGACCTGGGACGCCGTCGCCCAGTGCGAGTCCGGCGGCAACTGGTCCATCAACACCGGCAACGGCTACTACGGCGGACTGCAGTTCTCGCAGTCCAGCTGGGCCGCCGCCGGCGGTACGCAGTACGCCTCCCGTGCCGACCTGGCCTCCAAGGACCAGCAGATCGCCACCGCCGAGAAGCTCCTCGACCTCCAGGGCCCGGGCGCCTGGGCCTGCGCCGGCGCCGGCGGCCTCACCAACGACGGTGTGGACCCGGGCGTCAACACCGGCTCCGGCTCCGGCTCCGGCGAGAGCAAGCCCGAGCAGGCGCAGCCCGAGCGCCAGGCCGAGCAGCCCACCACGCGCTCCGAGCAGCGCGAGGCCCCCAAGGCCGAGAGCAAGAAGACCGTCACCACCCCGACCGGCGAGAAGGTCCAGAAGGGCGACGGCGAGTACAAGGTCAAGGCCGGCGACACCCTGAGCACCATCGCCGACGCGGAGGGCGTCAAGGGCGGCTGGAGCAAGCTCTTCAAGCTCAACGACGACATCGTCAAGGACGCCGACCTGATCTTCCCGGGTCAGCAGCTCCACCTGAAGTAATCGCCGTCTCTCCTCTCCGGAGGAGAAGCGTCCGGCGGCACTTCTCCTCGCACGGCTCCCCGGCCCGGCGCGCTCGTCCCCCCAGCGCGCCGGGCCGGGTTCTTCGTGAGCGGCGGGCGCCGCTGGCCCGCATGTGTTCACCTCTTGTTGTTACCGCTCAGTAGGTTTCTAGAGTTTTGTCCCGTGATGCAGCTCCTTGGACCCTTTTTCGTCCCAGGAGGCGGGCGGTCGGCCGGTCGACACGGCCGGGCCCGATAGGCTCGTGCCGCAAGGCCACAGTGACCCTGCACAACCAGTGTCAGATCCCAGAAGGAGATGCCTCGTGCCGTCCATCGACGTCGTCGTAGCCAGGGAAATCCTCGACTCCCGGGGCAACCCCACGGTCGAGGTCGAGGTTGGCCTCGACGACGGCAGCACGGGCCGTGCTGCTGTTCCGTCCGGAGCCTCCACCGGTGCGTTCGAGGCCATCGAGCTTCGCGACGGTGACCCCAACCGCTACATGGGCAAGGGCGTCGAGAAGGCCGTCCTCGCCGTCATCGAGCAGATCGGCCCGGAGCTCGTCGGGTACGACGCCACCGAGCAGCGCCTCATCGACCAGGCGATGTTCGACCTCGACGCCACCGAGAACAAGGCGTCGCTCGGCGCGAACGCCATCCTCGGCGTCTCGCTGGCCGTCGCGCACGCCGCCTCCGAGGCGTCCGACCTGCCGCTCTTCCGTTACCTCGGCGGCCCGAACGCGCACCTGCTGCCCGTTCCGATGATGAACATCCTGAACGGCGGCTCGCACGCCGACTCCAACGTGGACGTCCAGGAGTTCATGATCGCCCCGATCGGCGCGGAGTCCTTCTCCGAGGCCCTGCGCTGGGGCGCGGAGGTCTACCACACGCTGAAGAAGGTCCTCAAGACCAAGGGCCTGTCCACCGGACTCGGCGACGAGGGCGGCTTCGCCCCGAACCTGGAGTCCAACCGCGCCGCCCTGGACCTCATCGTCGAGGCCATCAAGGAGGCCGGTTACGTCCCGGGCCGCGACATCGCGCTCGCGCTCGACGTCGCCGCGTCCGAGTTCTACAAGGACGGCGTCTACGAGTTCGAGGGCAAGTCCCGCTCGGCCGCCGAGATGACCGAGTACTACGAGGAGCTCGTCTCCGCGTACCCGCTGGTCTCCATCGAGGACCCGCTGTACGAGGACGACTGGGCCGGCTGGAAGGTCATCACCGACCGCATCGGCGCCAAGGTGCAGATCGTCGGCGACGACCTCTTCGTCACCAACCCCGAGCGTCTGGCCCGCGGCATCGAGGAGGGCTCCGCCAACGCCCTGCTCGTGAAGGTCAACCAGATCGGTTCGCTGACCGAGACCCTGGACGCCGTCGAGCTGGCCCAGCGCAACGGCTTCAAGTGCATGATGTCGCACCGCTCCGGCGAGACCGAGGACGTCACCATCGCCGACCTCGCCGTCGCCGTGAACTGCGGCCAGATCAAGACCGGCGCCCCGGCCCGCTCGGACCGCGTCGCCAAGTACAACCAGCTGCTGCGCATCGAGGAGATCCTCGACGACGCCGCGGTGTACGCGGGCCGTTCCGCCTTCCCGCGCTTCAAGGGCTGACCCGTAGCGTCAAGACGGTAGCCTCCGTCCGTCCCCGCACCCGGTCCCGTACCGTGTGCGGGGACGGACGTGCGTGATGGGGAGGCGGGAGACATGGCCGGCAAGGACCGCGACCGGTTCTCCACCGCGACCAGGCTGCGCCTGCTCGGCGAGCAGACCGCGGCCCGCGTGTACCGATCCCAGAACCGTCGGCAGGCCCGCCGCTCCCGGCTCACCGGCCGGGCCGCGTTCCTGGCGCTGGTGGTCTGCTCCATGGTGGTGGCGCTCGCCTACCCGATGCGGCAGTACGTCTCCCAGCGCGACGAGATCGCCGAGCAGGAGCGGCTCTCGCAGCAGGCGGAGCGGCGCACCGAGGAGCTGCGGGACGCGAAGGCGCGGCTCCAGGACGACGCGTACATCAAGCGGCTGGCCCGCCAGCACCTCCACTACATCCTCCCCGGGGAGACCGGCTACACCGTGGCCGACCCCGACGCGGCCCGGGACCGCCGCGGCGAGTCGGGCGCGAGCGACCGGCCGTGGCACTCGAACCTCTGGGACGGCGTGGACAGCGCCGACCGAGACGACGACCGCGACTGACACCGACCGCGACTGACACCGACCCCGTACGTTCTTCCGTACGTCCACCTCTACGAGCTTCCGACTTCCGAGCAGAACCAAGGCAGGCATGGAAACGCCCCCTCCGCAGACCGAGTCCACCCAGCCCACCGACGCGGACATCGCCGCGTTCGAGCAGCAGCTCGGCCGCCCGCCGCGCGGTCTGCGCGCCATCGCGCACCGCTGCCCCTGCGGCAACCCGGACGTGGTGGAGACCCAGCCCCGTCTGGAGGACGGCACGCCGTTCCCGACGACGTACTACCTGACCTGCCCCCGGGCCGCCTCGGCGATCGGCACGCTGGAGGCCAACGGGGTCATGAAGGAGATGACGGCCCGTCTGGAGACCGATCCGGAGCTGGCCGACGCCTACCGGGCCGCGCACGAGGACTACATCACCCGCCGCGACGCCATCGAGGTCCTGGAGGGCTTCCCGAGCGCGGGCGGCATGCCGGACCGGGTGAAGTGCCTGCACGTCCTGGTCGGCCACTCGCTGGCCGCCGGCCCCGGGGTGAACCCGCTGGGCGACGAGGCCATCGCGATGCTGCCCGAGTGGTGGGCCAAGGGCCCCTGCGTCACGCCCTGCGCGACACCGGACGAGGGCGAGGGCTGGACGGTGGACGAGGGCGACGGAGGCCACTTCGCCTTCCGCCCCCTCGACGGCCCCGCCGACGGGCCGGGCGCATGACCCGGGTCGCCGCCGTCGACTGCGGCACGAACTCCATCCGGCTCCTCGTCGCCGACGTGGACCCCGCCACCGGCTCCTTCACCGAGCTGGACCGGCGCATGACCATCGTCCGCCTCGGCCAGGGCGTGGACAGAACCGGCCGGCTCGCCCCCGAGGCGCTGGAGCGGACATTCGCCGCCTGCCGTGAGTACGCGACGGCCATCGAGGAACTGGGCGCGACACGGATCCGCTTCGTCGCCACCTCCGCCTCCCGGGACGCCGAGAACAGCGCCGACTTCGTCGCCGGGGTACGGGACATCCTCGGCGTCGAGCCCGAGGTGATCACCGGCGACCAGGAGGCGCAGCTCTCCTTCGACGGGGCCACCAAGGAGCTGGTGGGCAGCGACCACCTGGAGAAGCCGTATCTGGTCGTCGACATCGGCGGCGGCTCCACGGAGTTCGTCCTCGGTTCGGACCGGGTGGAGGCGGCCCGGTCCGTCGACATCGGCTGCGTACGGATGACGGAGCGTCATCTGGTCGTGGACGGGGCGGTCATGGATCCGCCCAGCCACGAGCGGGCCGCGGCGATCCGCGCGGACGTCGACGCCGCACTCGACCTCGCCGAGCAGACCGTGGAGCTCAAGGGGGCCGGCACCCTCGTCGGTCTGGCGGGCACCGTCACGACGATCGCCGGAATCGCGCTGGAACTGCCGGAGTACGACTCCGGGGCCATCCACCACTCACGGGTCACCCGCGGCCAGGTCCGTGCGATCACCGAGCACCTGCTCCGCTCCACCCACGAAGAGCGCGCCGCGATCCCCGTGATGCACCCGGGCCGGGTCGACGTGATCGGCGCGGGGGCGCTCGTCCTGCTCGCCGTCATGGAGCGGACGGGAGCCCACGAGGTCGTCGTCAGCGAGCACGACATCCTCGACGGCATCGCCTGGAGCGCCGCGTGACCGAGCGGTAGGCGCTGAGGAGGGGCATGCAGGCTTTGGCCATGTGTGGCCCGCGGCGCTGAAGTATCTTTCGACGCATGAGCGAAAACCCATCCACCCGTAATGAGTTGAGCGGCAACGTCGGCGGGAGCGTTGTGCAGGCGGGCTCCGTCCACGGGGACATGGTGTTCAACTCGCATGCTGGGCAGCGGAGTCCGGAAGAGCTGGAGACCGAACGGCGCTGGACTGCGCGACGGCGAGCCATCCTCGACGAGGAGGAGGCAGAGAAGGCGGCGGGGCAGCGTCGGGCCGAACGGTATGTGCGTGCTTGTCGCCTGCGATGGCGCCTCTCCCTGGCGTTGCTGCCGGTTGCGGTCGCGACCATGGCCCTGGGAGCCATGACTGTATTGCCGATGGTCTATGCGGTCCTTGCGCTTCCGTTCACGGCCGTCCTTTTCCTTGGATGGGCCAGAAATATGCAGATCACCCGAGACTGGGATGCAGGGCGCACCGTCAAGGTCCCGACCAGGTAGCGGATGACATGAGGGGCCTCAAACCCAGACGGGGCCTCGGCTCCAGTCGTGCACCCGATGACGTGACAGGGCGGGACCTGCCCGCTCTCACATGGTGCGGTAGTCGTCCCGCCGGTTGCCCACCTTGACGACCAGGATGATCAACTCGCCGTCCTCCACCTGGTAGGCGACTCGGTAGTTGCCCACCCGGAGCCGGTAGAGGCCCGAGGGGCCGGTGAGCTTCTTGACGTCGGCGTCTTCGCGGTATGGATCCTCACCGAGAGCCGTCAGCGCGGCAAGGATCCGCATGGCGGCGGGTCGGTCGATGGCGCGGAGTTGCCGTTGCGCCGCAGCGGTGAACCGGAACGCGTATTTCACGCCGCTTCTTCGGTGCGCTCGGTGAACAGGTCTGCCAGTAGTTCCGCCATCGTCGCGGTCGGGCCGCCCTCGGCCAGGACCGCTTCCGCCTCCCGGGCGAGCAGTACGTCGGCCGCCACCTCCAGTGCGTCGAAGTCCGCGATCGGAACGAGCGCCGCGACGGGTACGCCGTTGCGGGTGATCACCGTGGGGGTGCCCTCCTCTGCGGAGTTGATGTGGTCCGCCAGGTGCGCGCGGGCTTCCCGTACAGTCACAGTGCTCTCGGCCATGGACCAAGTGTACGCGATTTCGTGTACACGCGACGGTGGCGGTGACCGGCGAGGCAAGTGATGCTGGACGGCATCGCCTGGAGCGCCGCGTGACCCTGCGGTCGACCCCTCCCGCTGCCCGCTCAATCGCATCGTCACCTGCACCGTTGAGCCCTGACCCGGCCCCTCGGGGTCGTCCGGGGGCCCCTCCGGGGACACGCCGCGGGAAACTTCGTGAACTTCTTCACAAGGAATGGTGCCCTGTTGGTCGCAGTTGGGGCCCATCAGGCCGGAACCGGTCGCCCGGGAGGGTGTGCGGAAGTGTCGCGCACGCGTTCCGGGAACGTTGCGGCCGTATGAAGGGGAGGGGTGGTCCACCCGTTCCGGAGGGTCAAGGGCCAGCTCACGGGCGGTGAACAACGTTTCCCGCAGTGCTGTGGTTCCCTTTCGTGCCCATGACCTGGGTCACGTGGGCGGCGAAGTGTAGCAGAGGGTCGCCCAATCCTTGTGAAGGGGCTCACGAGCACCCCCCTGGGGCGGGGTGGATACTCGATGGCATGAGCACCACGGAGCGTCCCAGGATCCTCGTTGTAGGCGGTGGGTACGTAGGCCTGTACGCAGCTCGTCGCATTCTGAAGAAGATGCGATACGGAGAGGCGACCGTCACGGTCGTCGACCCGCGGTCGTACATGACGTACCAGCCCTTCCTCCCCGAAGCTGCTGCAGGCAGCATCTCGCCTCGGCATGTCGTCGTCCCGCTGCGACGCGTGCTGCCCAAGGCTGAGGTTCTCACCGGTCGTGTCACGACCATCGATCAGGACCGCAAGGTCGCCACGGTCGCGCCGCTCGTCGGCGAGGCCTACGAGCTGCCCTTCGACTACCTGGTCATCGCGATGGGCGCGGTCTCCCGTACCTTCCCGATCCCCGGCCTCGCCGAGCAGGGCATCGGCATGAAGGGCGTCGAGGAGGCCATCGGCCTGCGCAACCACGTCCTGGAGCAGCTGGACAAGGCTGACTCCACCACCGACGAGGACGTCCGCCGCAAGGCGCTGACGTTCGTCTTCGTGGGCGGCGGCTTCGCCGGCGCGGAGACCATCGGCGAGGTCGAGGACATGGCCCGCGACGCGGCGAAGTACTACACGAACGTGAAGCGCGAGGACATGCGCTTCATCCTCGTCGACGCCGCCGACAAGATCCTCCCCGAGGTCGGCCCGAAGCTGGGCGCCTACGGCAAGGAGCACCTGGAGAGCCGCGGCGTGGAGATCTACCTCTCCACCTCGATGGACTCCTGCGTCGACGGCCGCGTGGTGCTGAAGAACGGCCTGGAGGTCGACTCCAGCACCATCGTGTGGACCGCCGGTGTGAAGCCGAACCCGGCGCTGGCGCGCTTCGGCCTGCCGCTCGGCCCCCGCGGCCACGTGGACACCTCGGAGAAGCTTCAGGTGCAGGGCACCGACTACATCTGGGCCGCGGGCGACAACGCCCAGGTGCCGGACATGGTCGGCCGCCGCGCCGGCAACCCGAACGCCTGGTGCCCGCCCAACGCCCAGCACGCGCTGCGTCAGGCGAAGGTCCTCGGCGACAACGTGATCTCCGGTATGCGGGGCTTCCCGCAGAAGGAGTACAGCCACGCCAACAAGGGTGCGGTCGCCGGTCTCGGCCTGCACAAGGGCGTCGCGATGATCGTCATGGGCAAGGTGAAGATCAAGCTCAAGGGCCGTCTCGCCTGGTACATGCACCGCGGCTACCACGGCATGGCCATGCCGACCTGGAACCGCAAGATCCGGGTCTTCGCCGACTGGACGCTGGCGATGTTCCTCAAGCGCGAGGTCGTCTCGCTCGGCGCCATGGAGACGCCGCGCGAGGAGTTCTACGAGGCCGCCAAGCCGGCCCCGGCTCCGGCCGCCGCCAAGTCCGAGGGCGAGAAGGCCAAGGCCTCCTGACCCCCCGGTGAAGCGCTCCGCGGGGAGCGCACCGTACGACGCCCGAAGGGGCCGTCCGCCATCCGTGGTGCGGACGGCCCCTTCGGCGTATCCGGGAGGGGGCCGGACCAGGGCCGGACGGCGGGCCGTGGCCTGTTCTCGCCCATATGAATGGCGCATACATACGTTTTGCCGTTTCGTTGCCCGGTAGCGGAATGACGGAGTGTGCGAGGACAGTTGACGCAGGCGTACCTCGCCACGGCACCGGGGTGGCGCGGCGGGGCTACGAGCATGTCTTTTCGCCTGTGCTTGTTGTGCTTGTCGGGGAAACACCACGGAGGTGTGCGCCATGGCAGACGCCGCGTCGCGGCTGACCGCTCTTGCCGAGGAATTGCTCTCGGAACCCCTGCCGGTCCGTATCCGGGCCTGGGACGGCAGCGAATCGGGGCCGCCCGGCGCCCCGGTCCTCGTGATCCGCCACCGCCGCGCCCTGCGCCGGCTCCTGTGGAAGCCGGGCGAACTGGGCCTGGCCCGCGCCTGGGTGGCGGGGGAGATCGACATCGAGGGCGACCTGTACGAAGCGCTCGGCCATCTGGCCGGGCTGCTCTGGGACCGGGGCGCCGACGCCAAGGATTCCGTTCACCCGGTCCGCGACCCCAAGGTCCGTGCCTTCGCCCGCGGTCTCCTCGACCTCGCCGGCCCCTGGCCGCCCCCGGCCCCGCCCGCGGAGGAGGTGCGCCGCCGCACCGGCCCGCTGCACACCAGACGCCGCGACAAGGAGGCCATCAGCCACCACTACGACGTCGGGAACGACTTCTACGCCCTGGTGCTCGGACCCTCCATGGTCTACTCCTGCGCCTACTGGCAGGACGGGGGGACCCTGGAGGAGGCCCAGCGCGACAAGCTCGACCTGGTCTGCCGCAAGCTCGGCCTGAAGGAGGGCGACCGGCTCCTGGACGTCGGCTGCGGCTGGGGCTCCATGGCCATCCACGCCGCCCGTGCGTACGGGGCGCAGGTCACCGGTGTCACCCTCTCCCAGGAGCAGGCCGCCCACGCCCGCAAGCGCATCGCCGAGGAGGGCCTGACCGACCGGATCGAGATCCGGGTCCAGGACTACCGGGACGTCCGCGACGGCCCGTACGACGCAATCTCCTCGATCGGCATGGCCGAGCACGTCGGATCGGTCCGCTACCGGGAGTACGCGGACGACCTCTACGCCCTCCTGAAGCCCGGCGGACGCCTCCTGAACCACCAGATCGCCCGCCGCCCCGAGAAGGACGAGGACGCCTACCGCATCGACGCGTTCATCGACGCCTATGTCTTCCCCGACGGCGAACTGGCCCCGCTCGGCCGCACCCTGGCCATCCTGGAGGAGGCCGGCTTCGAGGCCCGGGACGTCGAGACGCTGCGCGAGCACTACGCGCTGACCCTGCGCCGGTGGGTGGCCAACCTGGAGCAGCACTGGGAGCGGGCGGTACGCGCCACCTCCCCGGGCCGGGCCAGGGTCTGGCGGCTGTACATGGCCGCCTCGGCCCTCTCCTTCGAGCACAACAAGATCGGCGTCAACCAGATCCTCGCGGTGCGCCCGCTGGACGGCGGCAGCTCCCTGATGCCGCTGCGCGCCCGCACCTGGACGGAGTCCGCCGAGGGCGGGGAGGCCTGACCCGTACGGTCACGGCAACGGGTGAGGGGCCGGTGTACCGCTGGAAAGCGGTGCACCGGCCCCTCACCCGTTGCCGTACTACTCCCGTCCCGGCCCCCCGGCCCGGGTTACTCGGTCTTGATCGCCGTCAGCATGTTGAGCTTCGCGGCGCTGCGGGCGGGCCACAGCGAGGCGAGGACGCCCACCAGGGCGGCGAGGAGCAGGAAGAGGCCGAGCCGGTCCCACGGGATGACCAGGGCGTAGCCGGGGATGTCGGCGGACAGCGTCCGGCCGATCGCCCAGCCGAGGAAGACCCCGAGGCCGACCCCGATCACCGCGCCGAAGAGCGAGATGACGACGGCCTCCAGGCGGATCATCCGCTTGACGCGGCCCCGGTCGAGGCCGATCGCACGGAGCATGCCGATCTCCTGCTGCCGCTCGAACACCGACATCGCCAGGGTGTTGACGACCCCGAGGACCGCGATCAGCAGGGCCATGGCGAGCAGCCCGTACATGATGTTCAGGGCGGTGTTGATGAAGCCGCCGAACATGTCACGGATGTCCTGCCGGTCCATGACGCTCATCGCCGGGTTGTCGCCGAGCGCGTCCACGATCGACTGCTCGTTGGCCTTGCTCGCGCCGCCGTCCGCCTTGATCCAGATCTCGCGGATGTCGGGGCGGGAAGCCGCGCTGTGCTGGTCCGCGAGCTCCTTCGGGATGAGGAAGGGCGAGAGGAACTCGTTCTCCTCGTAGAGCGCCCCGATCTTCACCTCGCCCTTCTTCTCGTCGTCGAACGTCACCGGGAGGGTGTCGCCGGTCTTCCAGCCGTGGGTCTTGGCGGTCTTGGAGCCGACCGCGACCTGCCCGTCCTCGAGCGAGCCGAGCGAACCGGAGACGGTCGTCAGTGAGAAGACCTTCTCCACGTCGCCCGGGGTGACGCCGGAGGCCGAGTAGCCCCCACCGTCGACCTCGAGCCAGGCCGCCTGCTGCGGGGAGAGCGCGGCGACGCCGTCGGCCTTCGCCAGGGCCTTGAGCGCGGACTCGTCGAGCGCGTCGCCGCTGGCCATCGAGACCATGTAGTCGGCCTTGATGTTGTCCGTCGTCATCTTGTCGATGGCCTGGCCGAGCGTGACGCCGAGCACCGAGATGCCGGTGACCAGGGTCAGCCCGATGGCCAGTGCGGAAGCGGTGGCTCCGGTACGCCGCGGGTTGCGGACCGCGTTCTGCGAGGCCAGCTTCCCGGAGACGCCGAACAGCTTCTTCAGCAGCGGCCGGACCAGCGCGATGACCGGGCGCGACAGCAGCGGGATCAGGATGATGACGCCGATCAGGGCGAAGAACGCGCCGCCCGCGACCAGCTGCCTGCCGGACGTGCCGCCGGCCGCCGCGCCGCCGACGATGCCCGCGGCGCCGAGGAGGGCGATCACACCGCCGATGGAGTTCCGTACGACCAGGGACTTGGTGGAGGCGGTGGCGTGCACGCTGCTCATCGCGGCCACCGGGGCGATCTTCGCGGCCCGGCGGGCGGGCAGCCAGGCGGCGAGCACGGTGATCAGGACGCCGACGGCGAAGGCGGAGAGGACGGCGGTCGGCGAGACGATCAGGGGCCCGGCGGGGATCTTGCCGCCCAGGAGGCCCATCGCGGAGCGCAGACCGGTGGCGAGGCCGAGACCGAGGGCGAAACCGATGACGGAGGCGAGCGTGCCGACGACGGCCGCTTCCAGCAGCACCGAGCGCTTGATCTGGCGGCGGGTGGCTCCGATGGCCCGCATCAGGGCCAGTTCACGGGTCCGCTGGGCGATCAGCATGGTGAAGGTGTTGGCGATGAGGAAGATGCCGACGAACAGCGCGATGCCCGCGAAGGCCAGCAGCATGCCGTTGAGGCCGGCCATCCCGTTCTCGATGTCCTTCGCCTGCTGGTCCGCCAGCGCCTCGCCGGTCCGCGCGGTGGCGTCCTTCGGCAGCAGGGGCTCGATCGCGTCCAGCAGCTTCTGGTCGGAGACGCCGCCCGCGGCGGCGACGGTGGCGTTCTGGAAGACGCCGGGCTTCAGGTAGAGCTTCTGGGCGGTCGGGGTGTCGAACAGCACCAGGCTGCCGCCCGCGTTGACCGCGCCGTCCTCGGTGGTGAAGATCCCCGAGAGGGTGTACTCCTTCACCGGGCCGTTGGTCGCGACCCGCACCGGGTCGCCGACGCGGTACTCGCCCTTGCTCGCGGTGTCCTTGTCGAGCGCGATCGTGCCGTTCTTCGCCGGGCCCGAGCCGTCGGTGAAGTCGTAGCTCGCGTCCTTGCCGTCCTTGCCGGGGGCGAAGTTGGCGCCGGTGTTGGACCAGCCGTTGCCGATCAGCTTGCCGTCGGGGTCGGCGACCCCGGCGAAGCCGTTGACGCGGCCGGTGGCTGAGGCCACGCCGTCCAGGCCCCGGATCTTCTCCAGGGTGGCCTCGTCGATGCCGGGGGTCTTCTCGTCGTGCCCGCCGGCGTACGTCTCCACGGCGACGGCGACGTTGTCGTAGCTCTTGGCGGACTGGTTGCGGAAGGCGTTGCCGAGGGTGTCGGTGAAGACCAGGGTGCCGGAGACGAACGCTACGCCGAGCATGACGGCGAGCACGGTCATCAGCAGCCTGGCCTTGTGCGCGAGCACATTGCGCAGGGCGGTACGGAACATGTCTGTGTGTCCTGGGATGGGTTCCGGAAGGGGGGCGGGGACGCGCGGGGGCGGCGGCCGGGGTTCGGCGGGCGCCCGCGTCAGCCGGTGCGGCGGCCGTGGGCGGGCCGCCGACGGCGTCAGCTCGTGCGGCCCTTCGCGTCGAACGCCTTCATCCGGTCGAGGACCCCGTCGGCGGTCGGGTGCATCATCTGGTCGACGACCGCGCCGTCGGCGAGGAAGATGACCCGGTCCGCGTAGGAGGCGGCGACCGGGTCGTGCGTCACCATCACCACGGTCTGGCCCAGCTCGCGCACCGAGTTGCGCAGGAAGCCGAGGACCTCGGCGCCGGAGCGGGAGTCCAGGTTTCCGGTCGGCTCGTCACCGAAGATGATCTCGGGCTGCGAGGCCAGGGCGCGGGCCACGGCGACACGCTGCTGCTGACCGCCGGAGAGCTCGGTCGGGCGGTGCTTCAGCCGGTCCGAGAGCCCGACCATGTCGATCACCTTCTGGAGCCACGCGGCGTCCGGCTTACGGCCCGCGATGTCCATCGGCAGGGTGATGTTCTCCAGCGCGGTGAGCGTCGGCAGCAGGTTGAACGCCTGGAAGATGAAGCCGATCTTGTCCCGGCGCAACTGCGTGAGCTGCTTGTCCTTCAGGGTGGAGAGCTCGGTCTCGCCGATGCGCACCGAACCGCTGCTGAAGCTGTCGAGTCCGGCGACGCAGTGCATCAGCGTCGACTTGCCGGAGCCCGAGGGGCCCATGATCGCGGTGAACTCGCCCTGCGGGAAGTCCACGGTCACCCGGTCCAGGGCGACGACCTGTGTCTCGCCCTCGCCGTAGACCTTCGACAGCTCCGTGGCGCGGGCAGCCACCGCGGTGGCGCGGTGAACGGTGGGGGTGGTGGTCACAGGGACGCTCCTGGTTCGGGTGATGCGGATGCATGGGCCGTGCTGAGGCGAGGGCCGACGCCATGCCTCGGGGACTTACTCCATCGTTACGTCCCGATCGGCCCCGGTCGTCACTCCCGATGCCCGTTCCCGTGGCCGTCTTGAGTCGCATCAAGGGCGTGGATCCGTCCTCCTCGGGTATGACATCGACCCTGACCGGAGGCGTGGCCACCGCTTCGTGGTCACCCATCGTGAGTGCGGCTGGACGTCCGCGGGGAGCGGCCCCGGCGGTGGGCCGGCCCCTCCGGCTCCGCCCCGGCCCCGGGTCCGGGGCGGAGCCGGGCCGGAGGGTGGCGGATGCCCTGGCGAAGCATGGCGCGGACCTGGCGCGTTGGGCCGTACGAGTGCGGCGACTTTCCGTCATTCCCGTGCGGTGCGCGGACCGCCCAAGATCGGCCGCAGGCGTGCGGTCAGCTTGGCCTGATGTCCTGACGGGCCCTCAAGCGGTCAATAAAATAGGACAACATCGCGCCACTGTTCCGCTGATCGAGGGAAGCCCCCGACTAGGGTCGGTAGCCAAACGCGGAGTCGCGCGGCACGCCCGGATGGTGGAACGTAGACACGGCGAGCTTAAACCTCGCTGCCCCTCGGGGGCGTGCCGGTTCGAGTCCGGCTCCGGGCACTCTTTCGCATACGGCCAGTGACCAGTAAGAACGCTGCGCTACCCCTGGGTAGCTTTCTTGCTACTGGCGCACGCCTGGCGTGCGGTTACTACGTTGCGTGCGTGGCATACGTGGATCCAGTGGAGAGCAAGGTCGGAGAGATCACCAGCTGCCGGGTGAAGTGGCGGCTGGGCGGAGCCCGTGATGGCGACTGGCAAGGCGAGCGGTTCCTCGACGTGACCTCTGCGGAGGTCTTCCGTGACGCGGTGAACGACAACGATCAGCAGTGGCCCCCGGGCTGGGTAAAGGGCGAGAGGGCATCGCCCCGGGGTCGGAGGACGAGGCGCGGTTCGTCTTCGAGGCGTACGCCCGGGAGTCCACCAAGAAACCGGACCGGGATCGAGGACCGCTACCGGGGCGCGATCACGAAGGAGTTGGAGGCCTACCTCCTGCCGACGTTCCGGAACTGCGACGTCCGCTCCACCGATCACTTCTAGAAGGCCACGATCGGGGCCTGGGTGAACGAGCCGGCGGCCACCTACGTCCGGCGCGGGTCGAAGCGTCACAGCACGGCACTTCCTCCGTCTCCGGACCTGCTCGGAGACCGGAAGCGATCTTCAGCGGGGGTGGGGCGTTCTCGAAGGCTCGCGGCCATGACTGAATGCGTGCAGGTATCGACAGCCACGGAGACTCGTGACCAGGCGGTCGCTCTGGCGGCCGGTGCCGTCGAGCAGCGCCTCGCTGCAGGGGCTCAGGTAGTCGGCCCCGTCGTCAGCGTCTTCTGGCACCTGGGCAAGCAGGGCACGGGGGAGGAGTGGCAGTTGCTGCTCAAGACGACCAAGGACCGATATCCGGAGCTGGAGGACTACCTGCTCGATAACCACCCTTGGGACAACCCGGAGGTGTGCGCCGTGCCCATCGTCCTGGGTGCCGACCGATGCGTTGCGTGGGTTCAGAAGTCGGTGAAGCCGTCCTAGACGGCGGCGCGGTCCAGGAGTTCACGGACGGAGGTGACGGACTGGTCGGCCCGGTACTTCGGGCAGTGGTGGAACGCCTCCGCGGTCGACGCGACGCAGGTGTGCGCGGGGCCGGTCCTCGTCGCGGACGTCGACCCGACCGAGTACGCCGAGCTGAGCCTTCAGGTCCACGACGGCCGGCATACCGATGAGGTGGAGTACGCGCGGCATCGGATGCTCGTCGCCCGGGACGGCGAGGACATCATCGCGACGTCGCCGGACGAGTCGACCGGCTACCGGTGCACTCCGTCGACGGGGCGCCTGGTGCTCTCCGGTGTCGGCGTGATGGAGCTGGCGTTGGCAGCCGCACGGCTGGCCCGTGAGGTGGTGAGGGGGCAGCTGCTGCGGGACGGGTGGGCGGTCCTGCACGCGTCGGCCGTCGTGCGCCCGGAGGACGGGGCGACGCTCCTCGCGTTCGGGGGCAAGGGGGCGGGCAAGACAACGACCGCGCTCCTCCTCGCGTCGGCCGGGTGGCAGCTCCTCGCGAACGACCGGGTGCTGACCCGGCCGGCCGGTGAACGCGACGTCGAGGTGGTGCCGTGGCCCTCGGCGGCTGCTCTCGGTCTCGGCCTGGTCGACGCTCTCGGCTGGGGGGCGGCGGCGCGCGGTCACCTGCAGGAGGGCGGGAGCTTCCACCCGACGCAGCACGACGCTGTGACGGACGCCCTCCTCGCCGGTGACTTCACGCCGCTGTGGGAGGACGACCGGCCGCGTGAGCGGAAGGTCCAGGTGTGGCCCGACCAGTTCCCCGAGCTGTTCGGCGTCGAGCTCGCGGCGGGCGGCCGGGCTGCCGGGCTCCTCTTCCCCCGGGTCGAGGCGAACGGCTCGCCCGACGTCGTCGACGGCGCGCAGACGCTCGGCCTGAGCGAAGACGACTTCATGTCGGGGGCGACAGAGGACCGCTACCCGGACATCTTCGAGCTGGCGCGGGGCGTCGACGGCGGCGGTCGGCGCAGCGCCCGTGACGAGGTGTCGGCGCGCCTGGCGCTGATGCCGCACCTGCGGGTCCGGCTGAGCCATGACGTGCCGGCCAGCGTGGCCGCACTCGAGAAGGTGGCCGGCACGGTCTGACGGCTGGCCGACAAAGCTCCCTCACCCCGGTCGGCCGGGGTGAGGGGTTCCATCGCACGACTCGACGATCGACGGAGGACAGGATGACCATTGCAGTTCAGCCGCCCACCCTCGCCCGTACCAGCGACCCGGAACAGACTCTCAACGCACTGGCGCCGCACATCGAGCACCTGACGGTCAACGTCATGGACGGTGGCCCCCTGTGGGAGCGGGAGATCGCCCTCCTGCTCCGCGACAACACCATGGTCCGGAACATGGCGGAGAGGATCCTCGGCCAGGCCGTGGCGTACAGCGTGTGCGCCATGGAGAACCCGGACGTCCACCTGGGCGTCGGCAAGCTGGTCGACATCGGGGTGCATCAGCTGATCCTCGACACCCCGGTGTACTTCGCGCTCTGCAAGGTCCACAACGGCGGCCGGTACAAGCATCACGCGCCGTTCATCCAGCGGCGGTCTGACGGCCTGTGCCTGCGTACCGCGGACTTCCTCGCGGCCGACGGCTGGGACGTCGACGAGGAGTTGTGGGCGATCGACGGGGCGAGCTGCTCGCCGTGTGACAGCAAGGCACCCGACAGCCACTGATCCGGGACTTCAGTCCCCCTACGCTGGCCCCTGTCCTCCGCCCGTGCGGAGGGCAGGGGCCTTCCCCTTCGACCACTAGGAGAGGTGCCGTGCCCGCACGCCACGACATCGCAGCTGAGACCGAGCTGTGGGACACCTATGCCGACAGCGCGTTCAAGGACGACATGGAACCGGTCTTCTGCTGGACGCAGTACGCCGGGCACGGCCCCGGGCCGGAGCTCCTCGGTGATCCGGCGACCGCGCTGGAGATCGGTTGCGGCACCGGCCGGGCGCTCGCCTTCCTGGCTGGGCGCGGGGTGAAGGCGACGGGCGTCGACCTGTCGCCGGTCATGGTGAAGAAGGTGACGGAAAGGTGGGCCGGCGTCGGGGCCGACTTCGTCTGCGGGGAGGTGCTGGAGACCCTCGCCGCCGACACCGAGACCTACGACGCCGTGTACTCGATCTTCGGGGCGGTCTGGTTCACCGACCCGGCGCGGCTGCTCCCGCTCGTCGCGGAGCGGCTCCGGCCGGGCGGGGTCCTCGCGTTCTCCCACCCTCCGGCGATCCCTGGGGCGTACGGGCCGCAGGGCATGTACAAGGGCGGGTTCGCCGGCAGGGCGATGTACACCTACCGGTACAGCTACACGCCGCGCGGCTGGGCCGGGATCCTGGAGCGGGCGGGGTTCCGCGACGTCGACGCCCGGGTCCTCGACGCCCCGACGGCCGGGCACATCGGCACGCTTCTGGTGACCGCCCGCCGCTGACCCGGCACCCGTGTGCAGATGTAGGCCCGGCAGGTGGACTGCCGGGCCTACGCCGTTCCCGGGGGTGCGCCAGGCCGTGCGCCAGATGGCGCACGGGGCCCGGCTGGCCCCCTCCGGTCGCCCCTGGCTGGGCCTGGCTCGGGATGGGGTTTCGCAGGTGAGGGTGTTTCCGCTGGTCAGGGCGTCAGGGCGTCAGGGCGGAGCAGGTTCGAGTCCGGCTCCGGGCACCACGCGCCGCACTGTGCGTGACCCGGACGGCCCAGACCGTGACAGGCGCCCGGTCCGTGATCCCGGCCCCGCACGACAGCTCTCCCAAGCCCTCGGCGGGCATCACTCCACGCTGCCGCAAAGATCCTCCCCTGGCACTAGGGTGATTCTTTTGCCTACCCATTACTCTTGTGGCAAGGCCACGCAGTGTGGCCATGGAGGAGTGAGATGAGGAGCAGCAACCCGGTCTTCTCGCGACGGGGGTTCAGCCGCGACAACGGCCACGCGGGCTTCAACGCGACGCCGCAGGCCGGGGCCCCCGCGACGGGCAACCCGTACGCGCAGGGCACCGCCGCCAACCCGTACGCCACCAACCCCTACGCGCAGACGGACACCCAGGGCGCCCCGCAGGCGCCCGCCCGTCCCGACGTGATGACCATCGACGACGTGGTGACGCGTACGGCGATGACGCTCGGCACCGTGATCGTCGCCGCGACCGCCGCCTGGTGGACGCTGCCGGTCGACAAGGCGAACGTCGGCACGGCGATCGGCGTCGCCATCGGCGCCGCGATCATCGGCTTCGTGCTGTCGCTGGTGAACTCGTTCAAGCGCCGGCCCTCGCCGCCGCTGATCCTGACGTACGCGGCGTTCGAGGGTGTCTTCCTCGGCGTCATCAGCAACATCGTCAGTGTCTACTGGGCTCCCGGCGCCGCGATGCAGGCGGTGATCGGCACCATGGCGGTCTTCGCCGGTGTGCTTATCGCCTACCGCACCGGACTGATCCGGGTCACGCGCCGCTTCTACGGCTTCGTGATGGCGGCTGCCATCGGCTTCACGCTGCTGATGATGGTCAACCTCCTGTTCGCCGTGTTCGGCGGCGGTGACGGCCTCGGCTTCCGCAGCGGTGCGCTCGGCATCATCTTCGGCATCGTGGCCATCGTCATCGGCGCGTGCATCCTCGCCCTGAACTTCAAGCAGGTCGAGGACGGCATCGCGTACGGCGCTCCGCGCGAGGAGTCCTGGCTGGCGGCCTTCGGCCTCACCGTGACCCTGGTGTGGATCTACATCGAGATGCTGCGCCTGGTCGCGATCCTCAGCGGCGACGACTGACCGGTCGTGGAGCACCCGTAAAACCCGCAGTACCCGCGACACCGGAACGGCCCGCAGGCATCGCTTGAGTTCTAGTGGTTGTCGCAACACCCCAGTTCAGGGGATGCGATGGACTTCAAGATCCGGGACCGGTCCGTTATCCAGGGGCGCCGTCCCTT